>JALWOP010000361.1 GCA_027083445.1 Planctomycetota bacterium
ATCCAGCACGTACTGACGATCGTCGACGATGATGCTGCGCCGGTCGTGAGCTTTGCGGCCGCTAGTCAGAGCCAGGGTGAAGGCGCGGGTGCGGTGGCAGCCACGGTGCAGCTCGATGCCGTGTCGGGCTTGGACGTGACGGTGCCCTTCACCGTCAGTGGATCGGCCACGGTGCCGGACGACGCGACGGTGGCTTCCAGCCCGCTCGTGATCCCGGCAGGGCAGCTCACGGCGACGATAGACGTGACCTTGGTCCAGGATCTGCTCGACGAGGCGGACGAGACCCTGGTGCTTGATCTGGGTGCACCGACCAATGCGAGCCTCGGAACGACGATCCAGCATGTGCTGACGATCGTCGACGACGATGCGCCTCCGAGCGTCGCCTTCAACCTCGCCTCTCAGGATGTGCCGGAAGTCGGCCCCCCGGCTTCCATAATCATCAGCCTCTCCACGGTTTCCGGACTCGATGTCACCGTGCCCTTCACCCTTTCGGGTAGCGCCACCTTGGGCATCGACTACACCATCGACTCCTCGCCGGTGATCATCCCGGCCGGGCTGAGCTCCTACAACCTGGTTCTGACCCCGATCGATGATTCCATCCACGAGATCGACGAGCTCGTCACCATCGACCTGGGGGCACCCACCAACGCTTCACTTGGGACACCCAGCAGTCACACCGCGACGATTCTGGATGATGACCCCGAGCTGATCTCCGATGACTTCAATTCCTGCGGGGGCCTCCAGGCTCCCTGGGTATTCGTCGATCCCATCGGTGACGGGGGCATGAGCCTGAGCGGTGTCGGGACGGCTGATGCTTGGCTCCACCTCACCGTTCCAGGCGGGAGTGACCACGAACCCTTCAACAGCGTTCTGCCCGCAAGGGTCGAGCAGCCGTTCGGGGGAGGGGATAGCCAGTTCCGAGTGCGCTTCGACAACCTGCCTTCCCAGGCGACCCAGGAGCAGGGGCTGCTCGTCATCGAGGACAACCTGAGTTGGCTGCGCTTCGATCTCTATCACGACGGGACGCAGGTCAATGCCTTCGTGGCTAGTACTACGGGCGGCGTGACGACGACCCTGGCGAACTTGCCACTGAGCAGTCTCAGCGCACCCCTGGAACTGCGCCTGACCCGTAGCGCCGATGATTGGACTGCGGAGTGGTCCAACGATGGTCTGACTTGGACCCCGGTGGTGAGTTTCACGTTTGTCTTCTCGCCGGCGACGGTCGGCCTCTTCGCCGGCAACTCCGGTGGCACCGGCGCTCCTGCCCATGAAGCGCTCGTCGACTTCTTCGAGGCCGCATCCGATCCCATAACCGTCGAAGATGGCTACTTCGCCGGTGCGGGCCCCTACACCCTGGACGTTTTCACGGCGGGTACAGGGGCCGGCAGCGTGGCCAAGAGCCCCGATCAACCCGACTACCTCTGTAGCGATGTGGTGACCCTGACAGCGACTCCCGCGGCCGGGTCCTACTTCGTCGGCTGGCAGGGTGACCTTTCGGGGAGCGCCAATCCGGCCACCATCACCATGTCCGGAGACAAGACGGTGACCGCGGTCTTCGATGCGGACGTCACTCCACCGGTAATCAGCAATGTCGTCGTGACGACCTCGCCCACCGGCGCCGTCATCTCTTGGGACACCGACGAGCCGGCGGACAGCCGCGTAGACTACGGCCTCACCAGTGGTTATGGGAGTTTCGTCGAAGATCCGACCCTGGTCCTGACCCACTCGTTGGTCCTCACCGGCCTGACGGATGGGACGACCTACCATTACCAGATCTGCTCAACGGACGCGGGAGGCAACCAGAGCTGCACCGCGGATGACGTTTTCACCACCCCCCTGGATTCGGGGTTGGTCTCCGACGACTTCAATCACTGCGCCGGGTTGACCGCGCCGTGGACCTACCTCGACCCCCAAGACGGTTCCTATACCGTGACTGGAGTGGGGACGGCGGATGCCCGAATCAACCTGAGTGTCCCCGGAGGAGCGGACCACGACCCCTTTGGGGCCGCTCCCCTTCCGCCTCGAATCGCACAGCCGGTCTTGGACGTCGACTTCGAGTTCGAGGTCAAGTTCGAATCCACACTGGATCTCGCGACCCAACTGCAGGGCGTTCTCATCGAGCAGGACGCGGTGAACTGGATCCGCTTCGATGCCTATGGGAACGGCAGCCAGGTGCGCGTTTTCGTGGGGGACACGGTCGCGGGGACCACGAGCACTCTCGCGGACTTGCCGATCACGGCCACAGCTCCGCTCTACCTGCGAGTTACCCGGGCCCTGGACGACTGGACCATGGCTTGGTCGGCGGATGACGTCACCTGGAATACGGTCCTGACCTTCACGCGCGTGATGGCCCCCATGCAGGTCTCGATCTACGGGGGGAACTCCGGAGGCGCCGCGGCTCCCGCGCACACGGCGGTGGTCGACTGGTTCCAGAATACCTCCGCTCCGCTTCAGGTGGAGGACGGCTATTTCTCGGGCGCAGGGCCCTACACCCTGACGGTGACGACACAGGGCAGCGGGTCGGTGAGCCTCTCTCCGGATCAGCCCGATTACCTTTGCACCGACACGGTCACATTGACCGCTACGGCGGATCCGGGCTGGCAGTTCGATCACTGGCAGGGGGATCTGGGTGGCTCGGTCAACCCCGAGCAGATCACCATGACCTCGGACCACTCGGTCACCGCCGTCTTCGTCCAGGACGTTACCCCTCCGCTCATCAGCAACCTGCAGGTCGTGACCACCCAAACGACGGCGACCGTGACGTGGGACACCGATGAGCCGGCAACCAGCCGAGTCGAGTACGGACTGACGGCGGGCTATGGCTCTTTCCAGGAGGATTTGGCGCTCGTTACCTCCCACAGCCTGGTGCTGACGGGCCTGGCACCCGGGACCCTCTATCACTTCCGGGCATGCTCGACCGATGGGGCGAACAACCAGTCCTGCACCAGCGATGCCACCTTCACCACCCAAAGCCCGTGGGGCTTCGTCTCGGACGACTTCAACCACTGCTCGGGCCTATCGGCGGACTGGACCTTCGTCGATCCCCAGGCGGACTCCAGCGTATCCATCGTGGGCGTGGGGACTGCTGATGCCTGGTTGCAGATCCAAGTACCTGGTGGGGTGCAACACGAGGCCTACGACACGATTGCTGCTCCGCACGTCAAGCAGAGCGTTGCCGACACCGACTTCCAACTCGAGGTCAAGTGCGAGACCGTTCCCGGCGCCGCTTACCAGATTCAAGGCGTGCTCGTCATGCAGAATGCGAGCGAGTGGCTGCGCTTCGATACCTACCACGATGGCAACACCGTGCGCCTCTATGCGGGAGCTACCGTCGCGGGCAGCACCAGTACGCTCAGCGATGTCAGCATTGGGAACATCACTGCACCGCTGTGGCTACGGGTGACCCGGAGTGGGGACCTCTGGACCTTCGAGTACTCCCTGGACGGACTCGGTTGGGTGGCCACCCTCTCCAATGTGACTCATGTCCTCAGCGTGGGGGAGGTGGCGCTCTACGCCGGCAACTCCCCGGGGAGTGCATCCCCTGCCTACGTAGCGAGCTTTGATTACGCCTTTGACACCGCTGCACCGGTCTCGCCCGAGGACGGCGCCTTCACCGGGAGTGGTCCTTTCACGCTGTCGAGCGGCGTCGATCCCACGGGTTCTGGAACAGTGGTTCGCAATCCGGATCAAGCGACCTACTCCTGCAGTGACATCGTCGAGCTTACGGCCACACCGAGTCCAGGATATCGCTTCGATTACTGGTCGGGCGATCTCACCGGATCGACCAATCCGCAGACCCTGGCGATGACTGCCGACCGCACGGTCACGGCACACTTTGTCATCGACCTGGATCCGCCGGTCATCTCGAACGTGCAGGTCAGTCCAGGGCCGACCTATGCCACGGTGACCTGGACGACCGACGAGCCGGCGGACTCGACGGTGGACTATGGGCTTACGAGCGGCTATGGATTGAGTAGCACCGATTCTGCCCTCGTCACATCCCACGTGATGCAACTCACGGGGCTTTCACCCAGTACGACCTACCACTTCCAGGTCTGTTCGACGGATCTCTCAGGGAATGGGGCCTGTGATGGGGATTACACCTTCTCCACGACGCTGAGCGGCGGCACCATCTCCGACGACTTCAACCATCCCAACATCGATCTGGGGCTGTGGACCTATACGGATCCCCTTGGGGTGGCACAGGCCCCGCGCATCCTGGGAGCCTGTACGAACGATGCCCTGCTCGAACTGCGCGTGCCCGCGGGAACCGAGTACGTCGGCTGGATACAGAACAACAGTCTGCGCTTGACGCAACCCATCGCCGACGCCGATTTCGAGCTGGAAGCCAAGCTCGAGACCGATTTCACCAGCCAATACCAGTCGGCGGGAATCCTGGTCGAAGAGGACGCTGACACCTGGCTGCGCTTCAGCTTCCAGCACACGGGAACGGAATTGCGCATCATGTGCGCGAGTTTCGATCTGGGCGCTGCAAGCAACTTCCAGACGACCACGATTCAGAGCGGTAGCTGGGTGGGGCAGCCTCTCTGGATGCGTGTGCAGCGGGTCGGAGATCAGTGGACCCAGTCCTACAGCCTGGATGGAACGACCTGGTTCACCAACGGACCGGCCTTCACGTTTGTCTGCGTCCCGACGGCGGCGGGGGTGATGGCGGGCAATGAACAGCCTGAAAACAACGCTGTTCTGGCGCGTTTCGACTACCTCTTCAACGTCACCTCGCCCATCAGCCCGGAGGACTTCGGTTGTCCGACCGATACGACGCCGCCCCTGCAGGTCGTCGGTGGGCGGCCGGCGAGTGATACCTCGATACGGGTCGATTGGTCGACGGATGAGTTGACCACGAGTACCGTCCAGTGGGGCAGCAGTGCGGGGGTCTACGACCAGGGGCCGATCAACGGTAACCCCCAGGTCTACTCCGACTTCGTCATCGTGCCCGGGCTCCTGCCGAGCACGACCTACCACTTCCAGATCACCTCGACCGATGCGAGTGGAAACGTCAGCGTCTCTCCGGATCTGGCGCTCTCGACCGGTCCTCCCGGCTTCGACGGGTTGCCCGATTTCGAGTTCTGGTACGGAACGACAGACGTCAACGGGGATCCCGTACTGCGTTTCGGCCACCTGGGTGACGCGCAGACCTGGTGCAACATTCCCGGCCGAGTGACAGATGATTTCGGTGCGGTCGTCTCCCTCACCTACACCCTGGACAACGGTTCTCAAATCCTGGGTCCCTTCCCCTTGACGGTCGAAGGCGCCGGTGGGGTGGATGTCTTCCGCCTGGTCGATGCGGGAGACTTCAACGTGGAACTCGCCCACACGGACCTCGCCGGCGGGATGAATGAGGTGACCCTGACCGCTACGGATGACGACGGCAACGTCGTGCAGCAGACCGTCTGGGTCGACTACACCGCCGGCAATACCTGGCCGCTGCCTTACAGCGTGGACTGGAGTACCGTGACCGACCTGCAGGACGCGGCGCAGTTCGTGGATGGATGGTTTGAGATCGACTCCAGCAGCGGCACGCCCATGCTCCGAAACATTCGGGCGGGGGCTCCGGTCTATGGCTACGATCGACTCTTCGCCGTGGGGGATGAGACCTGGACGAACTACGAATTCCTGTTTGATTTCCAGGTGCACTCCCTGAACCCCGCCGGCTTCACGCCGGGCAGCAATTCCCATGCGTTCGGCGTGATCATGCGCTGGACGGGTCACAACGGTGGCGTGCAGCAACCCCAGGAGGACTTCTTCCCCCTGGGCGGGTTGATGGCCTATCGGTGGTACAGCCCATCGGACGAGCACTGGAACGCCTATAGCACCAATTACACACCCAACGTCGAGTTGCCGCCCTTCTTCATGCCCGTGAACGAAGGTACGCATTACCTCCTACGGGGTCAGGTCCAGGATCAGCCCGGCGGGGACACACGTTACCGCATTCGACTCTGGGAGAATGGCGCGCCGGAACCTTCGAATTGGTTCTTCGAAATGACCGTTCCGGCGGGCGGACAGCCGAGCGGTTCACTCTTGTTCATCGTTCACGATGTGGACGCCAGCATCGGGAACATCTCCGTAACACCGCTCTAGCGTGACTCGTCGACCGCTCGTCAGCATCGGAATGCCCGTTTTCAACGGGGAGCGTTTCCTGAGGGATGCGCTCGAGTCGAACTTGGCTCAGACGGTCGAGGATCTCGAACTGGTCGTCTGTGACAATGCCTCGACCGACAGCACCCCGCAGATCCTTGCCGAGGTGGCTGCCGGCGACAGCCGGGTGCGCGTGGTGCGCAGTGAGACCAACAGGGGAGCGGCTGCAAACTACAACCGTACGGTGGAGCTGGCCCGGGGCCGCTTTTTCCGTTGGACGACCCACGACGACCTCGTTGCTCCGACCCACCTGGAACGCTTGCTGGCGGCCTTCGAAGAGGGACCGCCGTCGATGGTACTCGCCTATCCCAAGACGGCGATCATCGATTCGAACGGTCAGATCGTGGGCAACTACGAGGATCGAGCGCAGACGCTGGGGGCCCCGCATGAGAGGCTGCGGACCCTCTTGCGCAACCTCTCCCTGTGCAATCCCGTGCTGGGCTTGACGCCCCTCGAGACCATCCGGCGGACACGGCTGATCGGCCCCTATCGCTCCTCGGACAAGGTCTTTCTCTACGAGATGGCTCTGATGGGAGAGATCATCGAGGTGCCCGAGCGACTCTTCTTCAGACGTCGCGATCAGAGTCTCGCTTCACCCTCGAATCTTTCGGCGGCGGAGCAGAGTGCCTGGTTCGACCCCTCGGGAGGGGACGGGAGCTACCGCTGGACGCTGGTGCGACAGGGGTTCGAGGCGGTCCACCGGGCCCCGCTTTCCTTTGCCGAGCGGCAGCGTTGTCGCCTGACCATGGCCCGTGAAGCGCTGCGTTGGCGGCGGCAACTCTGGGCCGAGTGGCGTGGGAGTCGGTCGGCATGAGCAAGGTCCATTTCGGGGTCAAGACCCTCGGCCTCTCCCTGGCGCTCTCCCGGATCCTGCGGCTCCTGACGACCGTCGTCCTGGCACGGCTGATCGCCAAGGAGGATTTCGGCCTAGTCACCATGGCCACGGCGGCGATCTATGCGCTCTCCGCCTTCCGGGAGGTGGGGTTCAGCCAGGCGCTGATCCACCGCGACGATCGGGGCGAGGAGGATCTGGCCCGTGCGGCGGACACGACCTTCTGGCTGCTCCTCGGCGCCAACAGCCTGCTCTTCGCCATCGGCTGGGTCTTGACACCTTACCTGGCGGCGGAGTTCGACAACCTCGAGGGTCTCGAGGGGGTGCTGCGAGCGATGCTGGCCGTCTACTTGATCGAGGGCATCTCGACCACTCCGGCGGCCCTCCTGCAGCGGCGGCTCGAGTTCGGAGTCATCTCGACTTCCGAGGTGCTGGGAACGGTTCTTTACGCCGTGCTCGCGATCGGGTTGGCGCTCTTGGGTTTTGGGGTCTGGGGACTCGTGCTTGGCCAGCTCCTCTCGCGTGCGCTCCAGGGGGTCTGGCTCTTGCGCGTCTCAGGTTGGCGCCCACGGCTGCGCTTCCATGGTCACACGGCGCGCGAGCTGTTCGACTACGGCAAGTGGCTCTGGGCCAGCGCCGGCTTGCAGGTCATCAGTCGCTCGGCGGACAAGCTCGTCATGGGGAAGATCGCCGGTGGGGGCACCCTCGGCTCCTACGGCATCGCCTTCAACCTCTGCACGGCACCGGCCAAGCCGACGAGCAACGTCATCAACCGCCTCGCCTTCCCCGCACTGAGCCGCATGCGCGACGATCAGGGTGCACTGGGAGATGCCTATCGCCGGGCCCTGGCCATGATTGCCCTGGTCGCCCTTCCCGCCGCAACCGGTTTGGCGGTGGTAGCGGACGAGTTCATCGTTACGGTCTACGGGCGTGCCTGGCAGGACATGGTCCCGCTGGTACGGATCCTGGCCTTCTATGGACTTGCGCTGACCGTGGGGACGATTGCCGGTCCGGTGCTGCTCGCCCTGGGAAGGCCCAAGGTCGTCACCGTAGTCGGTGCCGGCCGCCAGGTGCTGCTCCTGGGCTTGCTCCTCAGCATCGGCCGACAGGGCCCCCAGGCCGTGGCTTGGGCGGTGCTGCTGCCTGCCCTGGGGTCGATGACGGTCGGTCACTGGGCCGCCTGTCGCGCGGCGGGTTGTCCCCTCTTGGAGGTCCTCGAACCGATCCTGCGGGCCGGTGCGTCGACCGCGGTGATGGCAGCGGGGGTCCTCTTGGTGGAGGGCGGAATGGACGCCTTCCACCCTGCCGTGCGGTTGGCGGGGTGCGTCACCACCGGAGTGGCCCTCTACCTGGGCGCCAGCCTGCTTCTGAATCGAGAGACGACCCTCGACCTGTTTGCCCATGCCCGCAGCGTCATGCGCGCCAAGGGACGACTCGCCTAGCCGATCGCAAGCGGATCGGATCAGGGCTCCAGGGGGACTTCCCAGTAGCGTTCGGAGACGAAACGGCGCCAGCTCTGGCGGACTCGAGCAATGGGGACCTCCATGATGGGGGTCCAGTGTGGGGCGACCGGCGGGCGCAGGAGCTGCATGCCGACCTCATGGGGCAGGCGAGCGGCCTTCTTGCTGTTGCAGCGGACGCAGGCCAGGACGCAGTTCTCCCAGGTGCTGCGGCCTCCACGGCAGCGGGGGACGATGTGATCGATCGAGAGCTCGCTGGTCCCAGGGCGTGCGCCGCAGTACTGGCAGGTGTTGTGATCGCGCTTGTAGAGATTGCGCCGGGAGAAGGTCGCCTTCTGGGCCGGCATGCCCGCGTAGCGGGTCAGGACGATGACTTCGGGGACGCGAATCTTGAAGGTGACCGTACGGATGGTGGGCTCGCCCGGGGGCACCCCAAGGTCGGCCCAGGAGTCGAAGCCATGGACCTCGTAGGTCTCGGGGCGGATCACCTTTGCGGCCCCCGTGTAGACCAAGCCAATCGCCTTGCGCACCGTGGTGGTCGCGATAGCGGACCACCCTCGGTTGAGCACGAGTGTTGGTTGGCTCAGGGTACCGGTCGTCATGGGGCACGCATTGTCCAGAACTCAGCGACGGGCTCCGTCGCTTGCCCTGTGCATAAGACCCAGGAAGACGAATCCCATCCCTAGTATCGGTTCCAGTGCGCTCCAGGCAAGGGTCCATCGCGCTCCTCTGCTGGAGGTTTTCCCTGGGAGGGAGACGGGGCAGGCACGGCTCCCGGCATGGGACATGCCCCCCGGTGGAGCGCGTCTCCAGCGTTTCGGCTGGACGGCGGCTCACCGGAGGGCCGAGGGGCCGGCGCTGGACTAGGGCGTGGTCACCATGATGCTCAGCGGGTTGCTGAGCTTCGGTGTGCCCGACCCGTCCAGGACGGCGGCCTGAGCGAAGATGTCGTAGTAGGCCGCTGCGTCGGGAATGTTCAAGGAGTGGACGTACTCACCCCTGCCGTTGTCGTAGTTCGCGGAGCCACTGAGCACGAAGGTGTTCAGGTGTCCCGGTCCGGACAGGGGGACATCGACGATCTGGCCCTTGTACTTGGCCGCCGAGCGGGAGCTGGCAAGGAGGAGCACGACCGTGTTGTTGATCGAAGTCGCCCTCTGATCGAGTTCTCGCCGACCCTCCTGCCTATCCCAGTATTCGTAGGCGAAGCAGTGGATCGGATTTGACGCGGGCGTGACACTTGCCGGCGCGAATGTCATGCCCACGGCCCCCGGTGCAGATGCCAGGACGAAGGTAGCTGCCGCAGGTAGGCGTGTAGGAGGGGGGACACAATGGATCTCCAGTAGAGGGACGATGTCGGCGAACGCTTGTGGTCGAGTCCGTCATGTCCCGTTGCGGAGACTGGTTCTTTCTTGGCCGATCCTGTCTTGATTCAGCTCACTTCATCTGGAGAACACCGTGTTGCCGCAGGGCATCGCGTAGGGCCTCGTGGGGGATGGCCTCGATGATCCGACCCCGATAGCCCTTCATCGTCTCGGCCGCCACGAGGGCGTTGACGATCGCCTCTTCGGTTGCGCGTACCGTTGCGAGAAAGAGGGGGTCCATCCATTCATCCGGCATGGACGACAACTCGAGCGTTCCGTCCGCGGCCTGGTCGGGTTCGAAGGTCGAGAAGGCGAGGAAAATGTCGCCCGATTCCGTCCCCGAAAAACTACCGCAACGTGCGAGGCCGAGGGGAATGCGACGTGCCATGCGCCGGAGACCTGTCGGAAGCAGAGGCGCATCCGTCGCAAGAATCACGATGATCGAACCATCATCTTTGTCCGGTTTCTCTCCTTCGTCGGCGAGTTCCCGTCCCACGGGGATCCCCGCGATCCTGAGTTCCCTTCGTTCGCCGTGGTTGGCTTGTACGAGCACGCCGACGGTGTAGCCGCCGTTCCTTTTCGAGAGGCGCCTCGAGGCGGTACCGATGCCGCCCTTGAATCCGTGGCAGATCATGCCTGTGCCACCGCCGACGTTCCCTTCCGCGACGGGTCCGGCGTGGGCCGTCTGGAGTGCCTGGATCACATCGGACTCCTGGAGCGCGAATCCCTCGATGTCGTTGAGCCAGCCGTCCCAGGTCTCGGCGACGACGGGAAGCAGAACCGCGTGGTCGAGTCCCTCGGTCTCGAGGGACCACTTGGCGATCCCGTTCCAGGCCGTGCCCACGCCCAGGGTGTTTGTGATCGCGACCGGCGAGATGAGGTAGCCCTCCTCGTCGATGAAGTGCGTGCCCGTCATCTCTCCGTCGCCGTTCTGGCAGTAGACCGCGGCCGGAACGGATCGGATCTGCGAGTTCGCGAGGATCACGGTGACGCCGGTGCGCACGGCATGGGGGCCGTGCCCCCTGATCAAGGTCTTCTGCCCGACGAGGACCCCTTCCACGTCGGTGATCGCGTTCAGGGGTCCGGGCTTTCCGTCGAAGGGGATCCCGAGATCGCGCGCACGTTTCGGCGGCGATTGCGCCCAACAGAAGGCCGACAGCGTGACGAAGAGAAGGATGCGCAGATCAAGGGGAGTGGAGCGACCGGGTAAGGCTCGGCGTGGCAGCATCATGGTTGGATCGGGAGCCGAAAGACTGGGAAAGGCACTGCGCCAAGATACCGTCGCTGCGATGGCGGTACCGACTCGGCTCCCCCGGGCGCAAGTCCGATCCATTTTTCGGAATGCCTGACCTTCGGCGCTAGAATGTGGGCGCGGTGCCCTGGGCGCCGCCTTCGCGATTCCTTCCCCGAAAGAGCACGACATGAACTCCCTTCCCCGACGCAGAATTCTCCACGCCGCAGCCGCCACCGCCCTTGCAGGAGCCCTTAGTGGGAGTGCGCGAGCCCAAGACGACTCAGCCAAGACCAAGGGCCCCCAAGAGTGGGGGGGCTGGTTCACCAACCCGGCGGGCAACAAACACATGCCCGTGGTCTCCTCGTTGCGCCATGGCGACCAGGTCAAGATCTCCTTGGAGGTACGTCACCCCCAGGCGGCTGCCCATCACATCTCAAACATTCGGATCTATGACGCCGACCGCATCGAGATCGCCACGCTGGAACTGCACCCGACACTGAGCACGCCACAAGGAGCGCTGCTCCTGCGCGTGCCCGCAGGGACGAACCTCTATGCGGTTTCGAATTGCAACAAGCACGGCCTCTGGTACAGCGCCTTCACGGTCTGACCCGCGGGTCAGGGGCGGTGCTCGGGTCACTCCCCGTGCCGCCAGACCTTGACCGCGGAGATGACGAGCAAGAGCGCCAGGAAGGGCAGTAGCCAAGCCTCGGGGATCACCCCGAGAAGATGGCCACCGAGAAAGGCACCCACGATCGAACCCGCCGAGAGGAAGAGGAGGAAGCCTCGGTTGGCCCCCAAGACGGCGAAACTCTTGTCCTGGCTGTAGCGCGCGAAGGCGACCAACATGGTGGGCAGGCTCACCGCCAGGGAGAGACTTCCCGCCAGCTTGAGGTTCACGCCGAACAGCAGCGTGATCGTCGGGATGAGCAGCTCCCCCCCGGCCACACCCATGAGCGCGGCAATGGCGCCGATCAACAGGCCCGCACCCGTGGCGAGCGCCACGAGGGCCGGTCCCCCGATGCCCCAGGCCTGAGCTCCCCCTCCATGACCGAAGAGGAGCACGCCGGCGATGAGGAGCAAGAGCAGGGCTAGTACGCGATAAAGCGTTCCCACCCGGATGCGCGTCGCCAACGTGGCACCCAGCCAGGCTCCGACCAGGGTGCCCGGCAGCAGCATGGCCAGGATATCCCAGCGCTCTGCAATGGCGCTGAAGGGAACGGTGGCCGCTCGGAAGGGGAGCGAGGCCGCGACGACCACGAGACTGGTCGCCTTGTTGACGATCACCGCCTCGAGGGCTCCGAAACCGAAGAGGCCGATCAAGAGCGGCAGACGGTACTCCGCGCCCCCAAGACCGATCAGGCCCCCGAGCAGGCCGATCGAGGCTCCCGTGAGGAAGACGATGGACCACCGTCCACGCGCGGCACCTCGACCTTGCATCGCGGAATCTTACCGCCTGCCGCCCGGGCTGGGTATCGGGGGCGGCCACCCGCCTCCCCGCCCACATCGAGGCGTGACAGAACCGACGGCGCTGAGCAAACTTGGGTGCATGCGCGCTCTCCACTCCGCACCCCTCCTCCTGATCCTCGCAGCCTGCGCGGGAGATCCCTCCCTGCCCACGCCCCACGCTCCCCTCGATACCGTCGGTCGCAAGGGGGGCGCCCAGGCCGTGACCCCGGTCAACCAGACCCTCACGCCCCATGGAACGAGCATCGATCTGCCCGGACTGCGGCCCCAAGCCCTGGCGCTCTCGGCCGACGGCAGTCGCATCTACGTCTCGGGCAAGACCTCCGAGCTGCTCGTGATCGATGCCGCCCAGGGCGACATTCTGCAGAGGGTCAGCCTGCCCTCCGAAGAGGCGACCACCCTCTCCCCCGTCTCCACCCACGAACTCGACCCGGATGGGGACGCCCAGCTCTCCTTCACCGGACTCCTCTCCTCCCCCGACGGCCGCTTCGTCTACCTCAGCAACGTCAACGGCTCGATCAAGGTCTTCACCGTCGATGAAGAGGGCACGCTGCACCCCTCACACTCGATCCCGCTCCCAGAGGCGGGCGCACCCCGGCGCCGCGCCGAGATTCCCAGCGGACTCGCTCTACATCCCGACGGCCGACACCTCCTCGTCTGCGGCAACCTCTCCAATCGACTCCTCGAAGTGGACCTCTCCACCGGAGAGTGCGGCCGGACCTTCGATGTCGGGGTCGCCCCCTTCGATGTAGTCGTTGCCGCAGGGCACGCCTTCGTCAGCAACTGGGGTGGAGGCCGGCCCCAAAGCGGTGACCGCACCGGTCCCGCCGGCCTGGGGACGAAGGTGCGCATCGACGAGCGCGGCATCGCCAGCGAGGGGTCGGTGACGATCATCGATTTGGCACCGGGAGGAGCCGGCGTTCTGGACGAGGTGCGCACGGGGTTGCACGCCAGCGCTCTCGCCGTCTCTCCCGACCAGCGCTACGTCGTCGTGGCCAACGCGGGAAGTGACACGCTCACCGTTCTCGACGCCCACTCAGGCGAAATCGTGACCACGATCTCCTGCCGCATGCACCCCGCCGATCTGCTCTCGGCGACTCCCAGCGCCCTCGCCTTCGACCCGGATGGGGAACGACTCTATGTCGCCAACGGCACTCAAAACGCGGTCGGAGTGATCGAGTTCGAGCCGGAGGAGAAGGGGGAATCGCGGCTGCGCGGCCTCATCCCCGTGGGCTGGTTTCCCGGCGCCCTGGCCTATGACGAGCAGCGTGAGCAGATCGTCGTGGCCAACATCAAGGGCCTGGGTTTCGGCAGGCCCCGTGACGGCGGTCTTGCGCCCCAGTTCAACACCCACCAATACCACGGTTCCCTTTCGCTCGTGCCTCTCCCGGGGCGTGAAGAGCTGGCCCAGCTCTCCAGCCAGGTCGACCTGGGCCTGCGCCAGGCCGCGATCGAGGCCGCCCTGCAGCCACCCCGGAAAGGGCGCCCAGCCGTCGCGGTCCCCGAGCGCATCGGGGAACCCAGCTTGATCCGCCATGTCGTCTACATCATCAAGGAGAACCGCACCTACGACCAGATTCTGGGGGACCTGCCCGAAGGAAACGGGGATCCCAGCCTGTGCTCCTTCGGCGAGGCGATCACTCCCAACCACCACGCCCTGGCCCGGGAGTTCGTCCTGCTCGACAACACCTACTGCAGCGGGATTCTGAGCGCCGACGGACACAACTGGTCGACTTCGGCCTTCGGCACGGACTATCTCGAGCGTAGCTTCGCGGGTTGGGCCCGCAGCTATCCCGACGGCATGACCGAGTCCGACAAGGATGCACTCGCCTACTCCCCGGCTGGATTCCTGTGGGACCACGCGCTTGCGGCCGGGCTCTCGGTACGCAACTACGGGGAGTTCTGCGTGAGCCGGACCCGCTGGCGTGATCCCAAACGCGGCGGACGGCCCGACTTCACCGCCTGCTACCGGACCTGGAAGGGGGAGAGCGACGCGGTTCTCTTCGGTTGCGAGCCGGTGGTGCCCTCCCTGGAAGGGGTGACACAGACGCGTACGGTTGGCTGGAACATGAACGTGCCCGATCAGTATCGGGCGGACGTCTTCCTCGAAGACCTGGCGCAAGCGGAAGAAGAGGGCAGTTTTCCCGCCCTGTCGATCATCTGCCTCCCCGACGATCACACCAGCGGAACCAGCGAAGGGGCACCGACGCCCCAGGCCTGCGTCGCGGACAACGACCTGGCACTGGGCCGCATCATCGAGGGGCTCAGCCGCTCCTCCTTCTGGGGGCAGATGGCGGTCTTCGTGATCGAGGACGATCCGCAGGCCGGCTGGGATCACGTCTCCGGCTACCGCACCTGCGCCTTCGTCGCCGGACCCTACGTGCGCCGCGGAGCGGTCGTTTCGAACCAGTACAACACGACCAGCATCCTGCGCACCATCGAGCAGATTCTCGGCATCGCTCCGATGAACCAGTTCGACGCCAGCGCTTCACCGATGTACGAGTGCTTCCAGGACGTTCCCGACCTCTCCCCCTACAGCGCTCGCGCGGCGCGGGTTCCCCTGGATGAACTCAACCCGCCGGCGGAGTCCTTGAGTGACCCGGAGCTACGCGCCGATGCCTTGGCCTCGGCCGCGATCGACTGGGAGGGGGCGGACCGCGCGCCCGAGGATCTGCTCAACCGCATCCTCTGGCGGGCGACCCGGGGGCTGGATGAGCCCTATCCGGAGTGGGCCATCACAGCCCTACCGGACGATGACGACTAGATCTGTTCGGCGGCCGTCAGCGAAGCTGCTTCACTGCCGAGGGAGCCGTCCTCTTCACCGTAGGGCAAGAGCTCTTCCTCGCTGGGGCGCTTGCCGCGCAGGCTGGCGAGGAAGAGGCCGGGGTCCGCTCCAGCGGCGCGCAGGAGGTGCCAGAGGCCACGGGGGTCGAAGCGGCGCAGGCCCTCGCGGGCCAGGTGCAGGTGGGCGACGAGCAGACGGTGTCGCAGGAGCCTGCGACGCTGGGAGGGCAGGTGGGGGAAACGCGCCAGCACGTCGCGCCAGATCCTCGCCGAGTAGAGCCAGTAGAGGCGTGAGCGGGCGTCCATCTGGGCGGTCAGGCGCGTTCCGCTGCCGTCATCCGCGGTCATGATGCAGCCTACGTGGTTCACCGCGCAGACGGGGGAGCCGATGCCGTGCACCAGAAACCCATGGGTGTCGTGACGGCGGGGCATCTCGGCCCAGAGCGCCCCCTTGGCGAGGAAACGCCGGCGGTGGAAGACGCTGCCCTGCAGCATCATCGGAATCCGAGGCCGCACGACCCAGGGGGTGGCATCCGCCAGGAAGGCGTGGGGGCCCGCAGTCGTGAAGCGGGCCTGCTCCCACTGGCGGTGTCCACCCTCGCGCTCCGTTCGTCGCAGGTCGGCGAAGTAGAAATCAGCGCGGCCGCCGGTGGCCCCGACGGCGCGCGCAACGGCCTCGAGGTGACCGGGAGTCCAGTAGTCGTCGGAGTCGAGGAAGGCGATCCACTCCGCCGTCGCCGCCCGCGATCCCGCGTTGCGGGCAGCGGCTCCTCCTGCGTTGGCTTGGCGCAGGCAACGCACCACGCCTCCGTAGCCTTCGACGACCTCGGCGGTCCGATCACTCGAACCGTCGTCGACGACGAGCACCTCCTTGGGCGGATGGCTCTGGGCCAGCGCACTCTCGATCGCCCGGCCCACCGTGCCCTCACGGTTGTAGGCGGGGATGACGCAGGTAAAGGTGGGGGCAGGGTTCACCATTGGCGCTTGGAGCCGGTCAGGGCCCGGCGCAACCTGCCGGCGATGTTGCGCAGCTTGCGCCTTGCCGGAGACCAGTAGGCGGGATCGGGGGAGGCCTCCTGGACGATGCGTGCCGAGCGACGTAGCTGGGATTGCCACTCAGCGATCGACCGCACCCCGTTGCGCTTGGCGGAAAGGGGCAGAAAGGTCTCCAGGTCGGCATCGCTCTTCAGGCCGGTGTGCTCCGCCCGGGGATCGTCCATGTGTTCCTGGTAGAGGAAGGGATAGGCCCAGCCGTTGATCCAGCCGGCTCGGCCGACCTCGATGCAGTAATCGGTGAAGCTCTGACCCTCGGCCAGCGGTCCGAAGCGTTCGAGACAGGCACGCTTCATCAAGTAGCCCGAACCTTCGACCCACAGGTTGACCAGCAATCGATGGCCGCCGCCAAAGGTTCGAATCTTGCGTTCAGCCAGCTCGGGAACGAAGTCCTCCTCCTGGAAACGCCAGCAGCCGATGATGCCGAAACGCTCCTCGTCCTCGTGCATGGCGCGCAGCTTGGCACCCCAGTCGTGCGGGACGATGCAGTCATCGTCCACCTTGGAGAGATAGGCCCCCGTCGCGTTCTCCCAGAGCCAGTTGGTCGGAGCAGTGAGGCGCAGGTTCTCCTCGGAGTGATGGAAGCGGTAGAGGCGCGGATGTCCCTGGAACTCGCGCACGACCTCCAGGGTCGCGGCGTCCTGACCGTTGTGCCAAACCCATACCCGCATCGACTCGTCGCAGCGCGCCAAGAGCTCGGAGAGCGCCAGCCGCGTATAGGACGGCCGGTTGTAGGTGATCATCAGGACGTCGGTCCCCTCGCACATCAGGGTCATGCGGATGCAGCCTCCACGTGGTCGGTCCGGCAGGCGCGGGCCAACTCGTCGGCCTGCTCCTCGGCGAGGGCCAAGACGGGGGGCAGGGCCTCGCCCAGGCGTTCGCGCAGCTCCGCACGCTGGTGGAACGCACCCATGAGCTCCTCGACCGCCGCGCGGGTCTCCAGGCGGGTGGGGTCGACGATGCCCTGCGCTTGATCGCAGGTCTCGAAGATGCCGCGAAACTTGGGGCTGTAGGCGATGGCCGCCGCCGGTACCCCCGAGGAGAGGGCGGCGATCGTGGCGTGCATGCGGGTGCCGCAGAACCACTCCAGGCGCGCGATCAGATCCTTGACCTCGGTCACCGAGTAGTCGCCCTCCAGGAGAGCGATGCGCTCGGCGGGGAGGGAGGCGGCTACCGCGGCACAGGCCTCGGGGTCGGACTCGTAATGGCCGGGGGGCTCGAGCACGTGGGGCACCAGGACGATGCGCGCATCCGTCTCGTGGATCAGGGCATCGAGCAGCCCGGCGATGACCGCCCGGTAGTCGGCCTGGAAGCCGTAGTCGCGCCGCCCGCGCTCGGGGTCGAGGTAGACCAGACCGCTGACGTTGACCCCAATCACGGGACCGTTGCCGGAGGCGAGCCACGCTTCGACCCGCTCCGAGAGGGGACGGGCGGGGCGCCGACGCTCCAGCAGGAAGGCCACATCGACTCCGAGACGGTGGCGCGATCCATCCCAGCGGTCACCGAGCAACTCGGCCAGGTTTTCGAGGCTGCGTGGATCGCGAGCCCAGGCCTGGGCGGCTCCAGCCACGACCCTGGCGGCGACCGCGCGCAGTTCCTCGTCGCGGAAGGGACCGTAGGTTTGGGGAGGCAGCACCAGGGGCGTGCCGCAGTCCAGGGCGATCTCCTTGGGGAGGGTCACCCCCCAAAAACGCTTGGGCCCGTAGAGATCGGTGAAGCTGTCGCCTCCCGAGAGGTCGAGGACCGCGTCGGCACGGCGGATCGCCTGGGCGCCGACGTTGCCCAGCCCACCCAGCCGAGCAGCGACGCGCATGGTCGCCAGGCTGTCCCCGCGCCAGTACCGGCGGGAGTGGTGGGCGCCCAGGCGCTGCACGGTGTAGCGCTTGCCCCGGGTTTCGAAGGGAACGCTGCGCAGGCCGTGGCCGTGGTCGAAAACGGTGATCTGGGCTCCCTCCAGCCGAGCCAGGAGAGCGGCCACCGTCGCATGGTGCAGGGCGCACACCCCTAGATTGGCGGTGCTTGGCGAGGCGCCGAAGAGGCAAATCCGGGGTCGGACGGGGAGGGTCACGGCAGGAGAGGCAGGGGACAGGGTATCCCTATCGGCACGGGAGGCGAATGCCCTATGCCCGCGGGAGCGATTCCGGGGCGGAGACGCGAGGAAGAGGCCTTCTGTGCCGATGGAGGGGCCAGGACCCATGCTGCCCATCCTGCGCGATATCCGAGACGTGGCCGAGAAGCATCTGTGCACCGGATGCGGTGTCTGCGCCTACATGGCCCCGGACGCGATCGAGATGACCGATGACCCCGCCCGGGGCCTGCGGCCCAGGGTCACCCCCGGGGCCGATACCCGCCAAGCGCTGGCGGCCTGTCCCGGGGCGGGGCTCGAGCACGGTCCGGACCCGGAGGGCACCCTCGCGGAGCTGCGTCTGGGCTGGGGCCCGATCCTGGAACTGTGGGAGGGCTACGCCGCCGATCCAAAGATCCGCTGGCTGGCCTCCAGCGGCGGAGCGGCCACCGCGTTGGCTCTCTTCGCGATCGAGAAGCGAGGCATGGCTGGCGTACTACACATCGGCGCGCGACCGGACGAGCCCTACCGCAACCGAACACTGCTTTCGACCACGCGCAGCGAGCTCCTCGAAGCGACCGGCTCGCGCTACGCCCCGGCGAGTCCCTGCGACGGGCTGGGCCGCATCGAAGAGGCCGAGGCCCCCTGCGTCCTGATCGGCAAGCCCTGCGACGTAGCCGGTGCAGCCAAGGCGGCGGCGCTGCGGCCCGCGCTGGCCGAGAAGCTCGGCCTCACCATCGGTCTCTTCTGCGCCGGAGTCCCCTCGACCGAGGGCACCCTGGAGATGATGCGGCGTATGGGCTTCGAGGATCCCAGCCGTGTCGAGCGTGTGCGCTACCGCGGTAAGGGCTGGCCCGGACACGCGGAGGTGGAAGGCGAAGGCCGTGTCGAGCGCCTGACCTATGCCCAGTCCTGGGGGGAGATCCTGCAGCGACACCGCCAGTGGCGCTGCTATGTCTGTGCCGATCACACCGGAGAATTCGCCGACATCGCCGTCGGCGATCCCTGGTACCGGGAGATTCCCGAGGGGGAGGCCGGCCGCTCCCTGATCCTGGTCCGCACCGAGCGCGGGCGTGCATTCCTCCAGGCGGCCCTGGAGGCAGGGGTCCTCGAAGCCGAGCGCGTCCCGGCGGATCGACTACCGGCCGCCCAGGCGAACCTCCTGCACACCCGGGGCGCGGTCTTCGGCCGCAGCCTCATCTGCCGCCTGCTCGGCGTTCCCGCGCCGGTCTATCGCGGTCTCTCCACCTTCGGGGTCTGGCTCAAACACCTCACCTGGAAGCAGCGGGCGCAGTCCCTCTACGGCACGCTCAAGCGCGTCCTGGTCAGCAAGAAGCTGTACCGACGCGAGCGCCTTCGGGGATGAACTGCCCCCGGCGGCGCCTGCGGCGTCCTTGCTGCCTGCGGTGTCCGGTTTGCTTCGAGGCGCGGCCCTCGCGACGCAGGAGAGGAGAACGCACGCTCCCCATGGAGGAGAGGGATCCCAGCACCAGGAACCAAACGAGCAGGCTCTGCTGGGAGTGGCTGATGCTCACCGCGTTGAACATGCAGATATGGGCGAAGAGGCTCACCCCCAGGGCCCAGGCCAGGGCGGTGGCATAGCGCGAACCACGCGCCGCGCGCCAGAGGCGACCGGCGTTGCCGAAGCTGCAGGCGATGATGCAGATGAAGAGGAAAAGGCCCAGCATGCCGCCGCGAACCGCCTCCTTGACGAACTGGTTGGTGAGGTCGAAGAGGTAGAAGCCCCAGTGCGCCGTGTCGGTCACCCCCAGAGCCGCCCACTCGCGCCAGTGGTTCACGGCGGCATCGATCAGGCGATAGCGGTGGTAGCCCGTCGAGCCGCTGACGACGCTGATGCGCCCGATCAGGTGCCAGATGGGCTTCTCCATCGCAAGGTGCAGGGCCACCGCACCAAAGAAGAGCGCCCAGCGGATGGGGCGCAGGGTCCTGCGCAGGGAGTACATCGCGGCTCCCAGTGCGACCGCGGCCACGACCAGGATCGGCGTGCTCGATGCGCTGAAGAACACGATCCCCAGGATGGCGCAGCTCGCCGCGACTGCGAGGGGCCTGCCCCCCGGCCGCCACCAGCGGGCGGCCGCCAGGGGCAGCAGTACGGCCCAGTAACTCCCCGCGAGGATCGGATGCACGAAGGGTCCCATGCTGCGCAGGCGTCCATCGCGCACGATCGTCACCGGGTTGGCTCCTCCCAGGAAAGCGAAGAGGTTCTTGCCGGTCTGGTGCTCGAAGAAGAAGAGGGCGAAGGTGGGCAGGGAGAGCCAACAAATCGCCGCGCTGATGCGGTCGAGGTCATTCCAGTCGCGAACCCAGCAGCGCACCAGCAGGTAGAGGCCGACAACGTCGAAGGTTACACCGGCCTGGTAGATGAAGGCTCCGAAGTTCCCCCGTAGGGCGACGTAGGCGAAGAGCTTGAACGCCGCCCAGGCAAAGATCAGCTTGTCGACCGTGTTCAGTTTCAGGTAGCGGTACTCGCCCTTGGCCAAGACCCGGGCGAAGCCGACCAGAATCAGCACGCGGATGAGACTGAAATCGAGGGTGGCGATCACGAGCCGCTGGGCGGTCGAGACGTAGCTCGAAAGGATCAGCAGCGGCAGGAAGGCGCTGCGGCGCCGAACCACAAGCAGGGCCAGGCCCAGGACCACGAGGACCGCCAGCCCCACCGGATGCAGGGTGGTGTGGTTGTAGTAGCTGCGCTGGCCGAAGCCGGAGGCGACGTAGGGCTGCTGGACAGCGGCGAGGAGCGGGGTGAGGCTCATGGCAGGGGGCCTGGAAGGGCGATAGTGTATCGACCGCAGGGCTTCCCCCGCTGCAACATGTCCTCCGCAAGGCTTCCCCTCTCCGTCATCGTGGTCAGCTACGAGACACGCGAGCTGACCCTGGCGTGCCTGCGCTCCCTCTACGCAGAGACCCCCGAGCTGGATTTCGAGCTCCTCGTGGTCGACAACGCCTCCACCGACGGCTCCGCACAGGCGATCGCCGCGCAGTTCCCGGAGGCTCGACTCATGGCCCTGGAGAGCAACATCGGCTTCGGCGCCGCCAACAACCTGGCCGCGCAGGAGGCCCAGGGCCGGCGGATCCTCCTGCTCAACCCCGACACCGAGATTCGGGACCGAGCCGTCGAGCGTCTGGTCGCCTTCGCGGATGAGCACCCCCAGGCGCGCCTCTTCGGAGGGCGGACGGTCTTCCCCGACGGCTCCCTGAACCGGGGCTCCTGCTGGGGCGCGCCCACCCTCTGGAGCACCTTCTGTCTAGCTGCCGGCTGGGCCAACCGCTTCCAGAACTGCGCCTGGCTCCACCCCGAGGGGCTCGGGGCTTGGCAACGCGACAGCGTGCGTGAGGTCGCCATCGTCTCGGGCTGCTTCCTCTTGATCGACACGGAGCTTTGGCATGCGCTGGGTGGCTTTCACCCCGCCTTCTTCATGTACGGCGAGGATGCGGACCTCTGTCTGCGGGCCCGGGATCTGGGGGCGAGAGCCCTGATCTGTCCCGAGGCGGAGATCATGCATCTGGGCGGAGCGTCGGAGCGGGTGCGTGCCGACAAGATGGTGCGGCTCTTCACCGCCAAGGCTCAGATGTTCCGTATGCACTGGGGGAGGGTGCGGGGGCGGATCGGCGTGGCGCTGCTCGACCTGTGGGCGCTGTGGCGCGTCGTCGCCTTGAAGCTGGCCCGGCGTCGAGCCGCGCTCGCCCAGTGGCGCGACGTCCTCGCGCGGCGGGGGGAGTGGCACCGCGCCTTTGCCGAGGCCCCCCTGCTCAACCCTCGAAGGTGAACTTGCGCAGGGTGGAGAGCAGCTCTTCGGATGCCCGATCACCGATCCGGCCGAGGCATTCCAGGCTGTCGATGCGCGCCAGGAGCACCGCTAGCTCTTCCTCGTCCATGGCGACATGGACCAGGCCCCGCTCGCGGAAGCGACGGGCCGTGGCGAGCTGATGCTCGTTGCGATGCTCCCCCAGGGAGGCCCGGCGCGGCATGACGATCAGCGGTTTGCCGTGTTGGAGTGCACCGAGGATCGTGCCCATACCCGCATGGCCGACGATCGCGTCGGCCTTCGCGAAGCGGCTGCCAAAATCCCCTGGGGCGAGGGAGGGGACGCTGCGGATGTGCCGGGTCGGCTTGGCTCCCTCGCCTACCTGGGCGAAGACGTCATCCCGGCCCACGGATGCGGCCCAGGAGTCGACGGCGCCGATCAGCCGGTCGAAAGGGATCTGGGTGCCGACGGTGACGAAGATCACGAGAGCACGCTCCCCGCGTAACCGGGGCCACCTGGGGCGGCCAGGTGCTCCCACTGGGTCAGCCAGAGGTCGGCGAACTTTCCGACCTTGGCCCCCGAAAGGGAGAGCTCCTCGACATTGGCGATCGAGTCGACCCAGATCGTGCGTGCCCCGACCCACTTGCCCATGCGCAGGGCGAAGTAGCCCGGTGCGGCCCCGGTAGAGATGACGACGTCCGGCCGCTCGCGCAGGAGCAGGCGCAGGATGCGCCAGGCGCAGCGCACCAGGGCGAGCTTGTCCCAGCGCGTGGCGTCGGGGATGAGGGCGAAACGGGCGCTCGGTGCGGCGGAGGCGTAGTCGGGGTGGGTACTGGCGACGACCAGATCCGCGCCGTCGAAGGCTGGGAGCAGGCGCGTCAGTTGGACGAAGTGTCCTCCCGGGGAGGCTAGGGCGAGGACCTTTTGGGTCATGGGAGTTCCATCGGCAGGGGACGGCCGGCGGTGAACCCCGATGTCGCAATGCATCGACGACGTGGAGCGGCATCGGGACCGTGGGGTGTCGAGCCCAGCCTCCCTCCCCGGATCGCGGAGGGCAAGACCCTCCGCGATGGGAGCCGATGAATCCCCGGGCGATCAGTACTGATCGTTGATGTCCATATCCTCGCCGGTGTCGTCCCAGACGTTGCCGTAGACCTCGAGGTTTTGGACATTGCCGAAGACCCGCAGGACACCGTACTTGTAGTCGCGGCCGAAGCGGTTGTTGATCAGCTTGCAGTTGACCGTCTTGTTGCCCTGCTGGGGTTCGGCCTCGAAGTAGACCGTGTAGTTGCCGCCGTTGAGCCAGTTGCCCTCCATCACCAGGTTGGAGATGTCGCTCACCTCGGCCTGGTTGATGGAGGCGGCGTTCGACTTGTAGGGCCCGCCGACATTCTTGGGCATGTCGAAGAAGTTCCCGCGCAGGGTGATGTTGCTTCCCGAACGGGTTTGGTTGCCGTCCGCATGGGCACCGGGGGCCATGCCGAGGTTGTGGATCCAACAGGCCTCCACCAGGTTGTCGCCGCGGCATTTCAGGCCGTCTGCACCCATCTCGTGGATCTCGAGGCGGCGGGCGGTGAAGCCCTGGCCGTAGATGCCGGCTGCGGCGCATTCGCGCAGCTCACCATCCTCGATCAGGGTTCCCTGGTAGCCGTAGTCGCAGCGAATCCCGTAGGCAGCGCCGTTGCCGTTCACCACGAAGTTGCGGATGGTGACGTTGTCGGCTTTGACGTAGATCGTGCCGTTCACGTACTTGTTCTCGACGATCGCGCCGTTCTGCGTGATGACGATGCTGCCGCTGGAGACGAGGTTGTCCGGATCCGTCGGGCCGGTGTTGTCCGGTCCGGGCTTGTCGCCGTTCCAGCCGCCGCCTTCCTGCTGGATGGTCAGGCGCACCTCGCGCTCGGTGTCGCCCAGGGAGTTGGTCTCGTTGGTGAAACTCACCGTGCCCACGTAGAGTCCCGGCGTGAAAGCTCGCACCAGGTCGGGGTCGATCGTCACCGTGCAGGGTTGAGCGCCGTTCGGATCGAGTACGCCGCCGCTGGTCGAGACCTGGATCCAGGGCTCGGAGACCGACGTGCTCCAGACCACGGTTTCCGGGCCGGGGTTCGAGACCGTATAGACCCCTTCTTCACCCTCGAAGGTGGAGCCGACCTCGCCGGTCAGAGTGAAGGGAGCTGACGGATCGACCTCCAGGTGTCCCGCCTCCAGGTCGCCGGGACCCGCCTCGTAGTTCTGGGTCACCTCATCGCCACTCAGGGCTCGGTCGTAGACGGCGACCAGGTGGAAGTCGCCCAACCAGGGGCGCCAGGCATCCGTCTCGTTGGCCAGGGCCAGTCGGTGGCTGCCGTCCCAGTTGTTGAAGCTGCCCCCGACATCCCCCTCGGAGATCAGCACGCCGTCGACGTAGAACTTGGCGATACCGACCGAGTTGCGGGTATAGACCACATGCTGGAGGCATGTGCGGGCCACCCCGGCGGGGGTGCTGACCAGGGGCATGCCGTCCTCATCCGTCGTGGTGGAGCGCAGGCGGACGTTGTAGGTATCCGAGGGCTGGCCACCCCAAAGGCCCTGCCCGAGGGTCGCGTTGCGGGAGTAGGCGCCGTCCGAGACCGTCGCAATCCTCGCGGGGCCGTCTTGGGTCGTGTTCTGGGGCGTGATCCAGGCTTCCAGCGTGATTTCCCGCGAGGCCTTGCAGGCGTCGATGATCTTGGTCGCCGGACCTCCGGTCATCAACCGCGTGGCCTTGTTGACGCGCAGCACGCCGGGTTGCCACTGGACGTTCTCGGGATCCTCGATCAACAGGTCGTGCTTGGGCTCCACGCCGGAGCGGTCGCGCACGACCGTGCCGGGATCTTCAAAGTCGTAGAGCACGAGGATTCCCTCCTCGACCCGACCCCCGTTCGATTCGCTGCCGTTCAGGGTGAGTTCGATCGAGCGCTCGAGGGTCTCCTCGTGGCTCCCGCTGACCGCGGAGAACTCGGCAAGCGCGGGATAGGTCCCCTCTCCGAGATAGGTCGTCACGCTGGGGTCGACCGTGATCTCCACCTGCTCGGTCGCTCCGGGGTTCAGGGAGCCTCTCCACTTGTCGGGGAGGGTGAGCCACGTCTGATCGACGGAGAGTTCCCACTGCAGGGCTTCGCTGCCCGTGTTCGAGAGGGAGTAGGAGACGACCTCCTGGTCGAGGTCACCCCCGACCTGCCCCGTGATCTCCTGGGTCTCTTCAGGGGTCACCCAGAGGCCGGAACCGGCGGAGTTCTCATAGACCTGCAGGAGGAAGGGCAGGTAGATCGTGAAGTTCTTGTCGCTCGAACCCGCATCCTGGAAGACGATGTCCGCCGGATACTCATCCACCGGGAGTTGCTCCGCAACGGTCGAGTCCATGGTCGCCGTGACTCGGGTCGAGGCACCCGGGCCCAAGAGGCCCCCGTCCTGGGAGAAGATCAGCCAGGGAACCGAAGCGTCCACCCGCCAGAGGATCGTCCGCGTGGGTGAGTTGTTGATCACCGTGTAGGTCCGCGAGCCCTCCGGGAAGGGTCCTCCCTCGGGTCCCCGTACGATGAAGGGCGAGGTGTCGCCCCCGACCGAGAAGCCGACGACGTCCCCTGAGTCCTGGATGCTGGACGACGTCGACCCCGACGTTCCGACCGAGGCGGGCGCACAGGCGCCCAGTAGCATCGGGAGCAGCAGCATCGGGAGCACCAGGAGCATGGGTGCCGGGAGCATGGGTGCCGGGAGGAGGGCCATGGCTGCGAGCTTGGCACCTACGTAGGAGCGAGTGGTGGGCTTGCGCTGCCCTTTGTCTTGGATCGTCATCGATTCCCCTCTGCGACGATCGGCTCCCGCGGGAGCCGGATGGAGGGAGCCGGGTGGCTCCGGACCGGTTGGTCTTTGTGGTGATGGCGCGGGATGCTAAGGGCGCTTTGTGTCCGTTTAGGGTATCCCCGGAGGCATTCCTGTCTTTCTTTCACTCCGGACCCCTCGAGCCTCGATTCCTCGTACCGGGCCTGATTTCGGACACGAATCCATGGTCTCTTGAGGTAGACAAGGAATTCGCATTCGGATTCGGGCCGCTTCTCCATCGCGCGCGAGGGTTGGGCTACGCCTGATATGCGAATGGATCCGGGCGATCAATGCGGCCTCAGCGCAAGAGGGGGGGGATTGCCGAAGCGGAGGCCGGAGATCCCAATCCTCCCGCCCACGGGGATCGAGGCCCGAGGGCCGACTCAAACGCCGCGGAATGCCCCCTGGAGGGGCTCCCGCCGGCTGCGGCTCCAGATCGGCGGACCCCAGATCGGGGGGGTCTAGTAGGCTCCGCGCCCGGAGAGGACCGCACCGACCGTCTTGAAGAGCAGCTTCAGGTCGAAGAGCAGGGAGCGGCGGTCCTGGTACTGGATGTCCATGCGGACCCACTCCTCGAAGCCGATCTCGCTTCGGCCACTGACCTGCCAGATGCAGGTCAGACCGCCGGTGACCTCCAGCCGACGGCGCTGCCATGCCTCGTACTTGGCCACCTCGTCGAGGCGCGGAGGGCGCGGCCCGATGAGGGTCATGTCCCCTCGGAAGACGTTGTAGAGCTGGGGCAGCTCATCCAGGCTCGTGCGCCGCAGCCAGCGGCCGACCCGGGTGATGCGGGGATCGTCCTTGAGCTTGAAGATCGGTCCCGACTTGTGCTGGTTGAGGGCCAGGACCTCCTTGCGACGCTTCTCCGCGTCGACGTACATCGAGCGGAACTTGAAGAAGTTGAAGGGCCTGCCTCCCAGACCGGCCCTCTTCTGGACGAAGAAGACGGGCCCGGGGGAGTCGAGCTTGATCAAGATGGCGACCAGGGCGCAGAGCGGGGCCATCAGGACGAGCGCACTACCCGCGACGAGGATGTCGATCACCCGGCGTGTCCGGGGGAGGGGCTGAACGAAGATCGGGGCCAAATCGTGGACGGGACGCTGATCCACCGGCCGCCGCACCCGCTCCAGGGTGGGCGCCAGAAGGGTCGTTCCAGCCCGGTTGGAATCAGCCCGGTTGGAATCAACCCCGTCCGTGACCATGCGCAGCCGGGGCCCCCGCTCACCGCCCATCGGTCCATCGGTTCCGGTCGACTCCCGGGTTCCCGTCGAGTCGTCGCCTCGGCCCCTATCTCCCTCTCCCGAGGAATCGTCCGAGCCCGTGCGCTTCAGCCGCCGACGCTCTCGTCGACTCTCCCTACGGCCGTCGTGATCCGCCCAGTCCAGGGGATAGCAGTAGACCTCGCAGTCATAGGCCAGCCCCTCCTCGGCCAAGCGGCTCATCGCGTCATCCGCGAAGGTCCAAGCGCCGTCGGCGTCGGTCTCGGGCAGCAGAAGGGCGATGCGCCGGCCGTCGAGCTGACCGATCGAATCGTAGACCCGCATGCGCTCCTTGAGCGTCTCGACCATCCGTGAGCAGGCGTTGCGGCCCTCCTTGGGAAGGAAGACCACCATCGAGAAGACCTGGTCGTTGCGGTCGACCCGGGCGCGTTCCTGTTGGAACACCTGTTCCAACTCGGAGGCGGAAAGGACGCCTGCAAGGGGGTGACGATTACGGAGCCGCGACCAGAGTGTGCGGCGGCGATTGCCTCGTAGGACCATCGAGGGAGCGGGGGGTGATCAGAGCTGTCGATCTGGGCAGGGTGCTAGCACTCAGAGACCGGGTCGTTTCAGAATGGCTCTGAGGAAAGGATTGGTGGCCGGACGGGGCCGGACGGGGCCCGGTTACCGCAGAGCGGCAGGGCCGAGCAGGTACTGTCGAGGCAGGGATTAGGGAATTCGATTGGGAGGGTGGATCCTCCACCCTTATCAACGTCGGAGCAGGGGGGTTCCGAACAGCTTTCTCGGAGTTCTTTGCCCCCCGGCTGGAGCATCCCCAGCGTAACCCGGGGAGCCCCCTGCTCGAAGGCCCAAATGCCTGGGGAAAACAGCTAGTAGGGGGGCGGGGGAGTCCCAGATCGAGGTTTTCGGTCGAGGAGGTCGAGCACCGCGCGTTCGACCTCCTCCACCGGGATCGAGTCCATGGTGGAATCCCCGTTCCCCCCGTGGATCACCCGGTGACCGCAGCCGCCATCCTTCTCCCAGGGACCGGTGCGCCGGGGGTCCGCGGGTCCGAAAAGGGCTACGACCGGGCGTTCCTGGGCGGCGGCGAGGTGCATCGGGCCGCTGTCCGCGGAGACGACCAATCTCGCCCTTCCCAGGAGGGCGATCAACTGGTGCAGATCCGTGCGGCCGACCAGGTCGTGCACCTCCTCTCCGGCCTGCGCTAGAGCGAGACCTCCGGCCTCGCGATCGCCCGGCCCGCCGGCCAGGACCAGGGGCCACCCCGCAGGCGCCAAGGAGCGGGCCAGGCGGCCGAAGCGCTCGGCGGGCCAGCGATTCTTCGGCTTGGACGCACCGATCGCGAGCACGATCGGGGCCCCGCCCCACTCCGCGACCCGCGCCTCGGCCCAGGCTTCGGCCCGCGGATCGGGGGGGAAGCGGTGGCGCACGCCTGGATCGGGGATGCCCAGGTGACGCGCGAACTCCAGATACTGCTCGACCATGTGCGCATGGGGATCCCCCGCGGGGATGCGTTCGCGATGGAGCAGCCAGGACCCCTCCTTGGAGCGTCCCCGGTCGTAGCCGAGGCTGCGCGGCGCTCCGCAGAGGCGGGCGAGGAGCGCGCTCTTGGCGATTCGCTGCAGGTCGACCACCAGCTCGTAGCGCTCCGCCCGCAGCTCCCGCACCAGGGAGGGCAGGGCACGCAGGGACCGCTCGCGCCGCCAGAGGTGAACCCTATCCAGGGCCGGGTGGCCCTCGACCAGGGGCAGGGCGAGGGGATGGACCACCCAGCCGATGCGCGTCCGGGGTGCATGCTCGCGCAGGGCCTCGGCGAAGACCAGGGCGTTGGTCACGTCTCCGATGGCGCCCAGGCGCACCACTAGGACCGACTCGGGCAGGGGAGGCATCGCGCCGAGGGTAGCGCGGCGGGAGCCGGCCGTCCCGAGGGTGCTCCTGGGCTACACTGCTCCCCGCACAGGGGGCCCTTTGGGATGACTACCACGCAAGCCGCCTACGTCGTCGGTACTTGGGATACCAAGGGCGAGGAACTCGCCTACGCGAGCCGCCTACTCGAGGCGGCCGGTATTCCAGTCGTCGGCCTCGACCTCTCGACGGGGGCTCCGGCTGGACCCGCGGAGGGCGTGGGCGCCGCCGAGGTCGCCGCCCACCATCCGCGCGGTGCCCACGCAGTCCTCGATGCCTCGGACCGGGGCGAGGCGGTGAGCGCCATGGCCGAGGCCTTCGCGCGCTGGAGCGCCGCCCACGCCGAGGAGATCGGGGGCATGCTCGGTTTGGGGGGCTCGGGGGGGACGGCTCTGATCGCCCCCGGCATGCGTGCCCTGGGCGTGGGGGTGCCCAAGCTGCTCGTCTCGACCGTCGCCTCGGGGGACGTGTCGGCCTACGTCGGCCCCTGCGACATCGCCATGCTCTACTCGGTGACCGACGTCGCCGGCCTGAACCGCATCTCCCGCAGGGTGATCGGTAACGCCGCCCACGGCCTGGCCGGGATGATGCAGGGAGCGGGGAACCTCGCCCTCGATGACGATCGTCCGGCCCTGGCCCTCTCCATGTTCGGGGTGACCACCCCCTGCGTCACCTACTGCACCGGCGCCCTGAAGGAGCGCTGGGACTGCCTCACCTTCCACGCGACGGGGACCGGCGGACGCTCCCTCGAAAAACTCGCCGCCTCGGGTCTGGTCGAGGGCATCCTCGACGTCACCTTGACCGAGGTCTGCGATCTCTTCGCGGGGGGGATCATGAGCGCGGGGGAAGAGCGCCTCGATGTGCTCGCCGAGCGCGAACTGCCCTGGGTCGGATCGGTGGGTGCCCTCGACATGGTCAACTTCGCCGGCCGCGAGACCGTCCCCGAGCGCTATGCGGAGCGTCTTCTGCACATCCACAACCCCCAGATCACGCTCATGCGAACCACGCCCCGGGAGAACGCGGCCATGGGGGAGTGGATCGCGGCCAAGCTCAATCGGGCCCGCGGGCCCCTGCGGCTCTGTCTGCCCGAGGGGGGAGTCTCGGCCCTGGATGCCCCGGGACAGCCCTTCCACGACCCCGAGGCGGACGCGGCTCTCTTCGACGCCATCGAGGCGAACTTCCGGCAGGACGAGGGGCACCGGCTCCTGCGTTTCCCCCTGCACATCAACGACGAGGCCTTCGCAGCGGCCCTGGTCGAGAACCTCCTGGAGATCCTCTGATGGCTCGATTCTCCCGTTCCGCTCTGCTCGAGAAGTTCCAGGCGATGGCGGCTCGCCGCGAACCGATCATCGGAGGAGGCGCCGGTACCGGCCTCTCCGCCAAGTGCGAGGAGGCGGGCGGCATCGATTTGATCGTGATCTACAACTCCGGCCGCTATCGCATGGCGGGGCGTGGCTCCCTCTCCGGCCTGCTCGCCTACGGGAACGCCAACGAGATCGTGGTCGACATGGGCAGGGAGGTGCTGACCGCCGTGAAGCACACCCCGGTCCTGGCCGGTGTGAACGGGACCGACCCCTTCATGGATCCGGATTACTTCTTGCCCGAACTCGCACGCATGGGGTTCAGCGGCATCCAGAACTTCCCCACGGTGGGGCTGATCGACGGGGTTTTCCGCGCCAACCTCGAGGAGACCGGCATGGGCTATCGGGAGGAGGTGGAACTCGTGCGTCGCGCCAGGGAGCTCGACCTCTTCACCACCCCCTATGTCTTCAGTGCCGAGGACGCCCGGGCCATGACCGAGGCCGGGGCCGATCTCATCGTCTGCCACATGGGGCTCACCACCGGCGGGACGATCGGGGCCGAGACCGCCAAGGATCTCGATGCTTCGGTCGCCCTGGTCGACGAGTGGTCCCGGGCCGCCCGCGAGGTGCGCGCCGACGTGCTCGTGCTCTGCCACGGCGGGCCGATCGCCATGCCCGAGGATGCCCAGTACGTGCTGGACCGGGCCGAACACTGTCACGGCTTCTACGGGGCCAGCTCGATGGAGCGTCTGCCCACCGAGACCGCCCTGACCGAGCAGACCCGCCGCTTCAAGGCCCTCACCTTCAAGGACTCTCCCGCATGACTCAGGTCTTCACCAGCTCCGTCATCGACGCCCCCTTGGAGGTCGTCTGGGATCGTATCCGGGACTTCAACGGCCTTCCCACCTGGAACCCGAGCGTCGTCGAGAGTCACATCGAGGAGGGACTTTCCAGCGCCACGGTCGGATGCGTGCGCAACTTCACCTTGGCTGACGGCGGCAAGCTGCGCGAGAAGCTCCTGGCCCTCTCCGACAGCCCCTGCTCCTGCACCTACTCGATCCTCTCCTCGCCCATGCCGGTCGAGGACTACGTCGCCACCCTGCGCTGCCTCCCGATCACCGACGGGAAGCGCACCTACGTCGAGTGGAGCGCCGAGTTCCGTTGTCCCGCCGAAGAGGAGGCGGGGCTGGTCGAGGGCATCGGCCAGGGGGTTTTTCAGGCGAGCTTCGATCGCCTGCGGGAGCTCTTGGAGGGGCGCTGATCCCCGGCGAGGCTCACTCGCCCAGGTAGGGGGCCAGGCGGGCGCGCAAGAGGTCCATGTCGACCCCTTCGTGGCCGGTTCTCTCGCCGGAGGCGTAGCCGAGGGCAGCCAGGGTCGCCGCGCCCTCGCCGCCCTCTGCGTGCTCATCCCGGAAGGAGGCGCGGGCGTTCTCGAGCCACTCGAGGAGTGCCCGCCCCAGACGGGCGACCCGCTCGGGCTCCCCGGCGGCCAGGTCGTGGGTGGCCAGGGGGTCGTGCTCGAGATCGAAGAGGGCCAGGGGCTCCTCGTGGGGGAGGTCGCGGGTGTAGCCGAGCTCCTTGGGGACGGCGAGGTTCACGACGAGCATCCAGCGACCGAAGGTGACCGAAACGGCGTGACCATCGCTGCCCAGGGCGAAACGCGGCACGTCCCGGGGATCGGGCCGGTTCCAAAAGCGCGCCAGGTCCGTTCCTGCGAGTTCGGCTCCGCCCGGCTCCGCCAGACCCGCCAGCCCGGCCAGGGTGTGGGCCAGGTCGAGTTGGCGCACGGGGGCCTGGATGCGCCGCCCCTCTGGGACTCTCGGGCCGGCGAGAATCAGGGGCACGTGCAGCACGGCGGGGTAGACGCCGAGGTGATTCCAGAAGATGCCCTGCTCCCCCAGGGATTCGCCGTGGTCTGCGGTGAAGGCGATCCATCCGGCCCGAATGCGAGGGCGGTCGAGGAGGCGGGCCAGCCTCTGGTCGAGCAGGCCGACCTGGGCTCGGTAGAGGGCGCGTACCCAGGCGGCGTCCCGGATGCCCTCCAGGGGGCCGGGGGTCGGCCAGGGTGGCTCGGGCAAGGCGGGGTCGCGGGGGTCTCCGGAGCCATACTCGGCACGAGCCGCCTCTGGTGGCGGATCGTAGGGACGGTGGGCGTCGAAGAGGTGAACCCAGAGCAGGAGCGGATCGCCCTGGGCATCCCCCAGCCAGCGCTCCACCATGGCGAGGGTCGCCGTCGAGGGTTGCTCGCGGCTCTCGTCGGGGTAGGCGAAGCGATCGAATCCCTGCCCCAGGCCGGACCAGGGATCGTTCATGTGTTTGGCACTGGTGGCGGCGAAGGTGCGATAGCCCGCCTCGGCGAAACGGTCCGCCAGGGTGTAGGCCTCCTCGGAGAGGCGCATCTGATTGTCGATCACCCCCGTCTGGGCAGGATCGAGGCCGGTCATCAGGGCGTCGTGGGAGGGCAGGGTGTTGTTCGAGCTGGAGAAGCAGTTCTCGAAGAGCACTCCCCGTGCGGCGAGGGCGTCGAGCCTGGGAGTCAGTCCACCTCCGAGGGCATCGGCGCGGTGGGTGTCCGAGGAGATGAGCAGGACGGTGGGAGCGGCCCGGCCAGCCGGCAGGAAAAGCGGTTGTTCGAGGGAGGCGAGGGGGGCGCCCTCCAGGGTGAAACGCACCTTGCACGGCCCTCCGGGGAGGGGGAGCCGATAGCCGTGCCAGGGCGGTGAACCGCCCGCGGGGAGCGCTGCGGTGAGCCGCTCCTCTCCACCCACGACGACCCGCACCCGACCCCCCCCCTCCATGCGCGGCGGGGGACCCAGGGCGAAGCAGAGTTCCCCCCCTCGGCGTCCCCCGTCGACAGAGAGGGTGATCGGCGCATTCGCGGAGAGTCCCACTCCCCGGCGCGCCTCGCCCTCCAGATCGATCAGCCGCGGGGGTTCCCCCGGCAGGGGCAGCCAGTGCTCGGGGGCTCGCTCGAGCAGGCTGACCGAGAGGAGGGACCAGTCGAGTTCCTCCTGCTCCTTGCCGCTGGGGTTGGCGATCAGCACCAGGGAGTCGAAGGGTGAGGGGGCCTTCTCCGCGGCGCGCAGATCGAACTCGAAGCGGTAGCGCTCACCCGCGTAGGCGTGGCGGAAGTCGGGACTGCCGACCCCGGCCCCCTCGCTTCCGACCCCGACGCGCAGGGTCATGTCCCGCCGGCAGCGCAGCTCGACGCGCATCAGGTTGAAGCTGCCGGGGGAAAACCGGCCGGCGAGGGTGACTTCGTGCCGCTTGCCCCCCCGCAGGTTCAGGATCGCTCCATCCTCTTCTCGCGAGAGCTCGCTCGTGGGAGCGTCGCTGCTCCAAGCCGCGCTCGCGTCGTAGCTGGAGACGATGCGGTCCGGAGGTGGCACGGGGCCCTCGCACGAGAGGGCCGGACGCACGGGGCGGGGGGGAGCGGCTGGGGAGCCGGCTCCGCAGGCCGCGAGTAGGGGGAGCAGAAGCAGGGCGCGCAAGGCTCCGCAATGATGGGTCGGGGGGGATGTCCCCGCCAGGGGTGGGAGCGTACCTTCGTGGGCATGAACCGCCGGCTCTTCCTCCCCTTGACCCTCGTCCCCTTCCTGTGGTCCTCCCTCGGCCGATCCCACCTCCAGGAGGTGCAGCCGCGAGAACCCGTCACGGTCATTCTCCTGCGTCACGCCGAGGTGGAGACCGAGGCCGGGGTCAAGATCCTCAGTGAGAAGGGCCGGGAGCGGGCCTTGGCCGTGGCGCGCCTCCTGGACAATGCCGGCGTGACTCACCTTTTCTCTTCGGGGGCCGTGCGCACCCGCCAGACCTTGGAGCCCCTGGCCCGCGCCAAGGGGCTCGAAATCCAGTCCGTGCCTGCCAAGGAGCTCGACCGCCAGGTTGCGCTCCTCGAGGCGCTGCCCCCCGGGTCCGTGGCGGTGGTCGCGGGGCATTCGAATACCGTTCCGGCCATGGTGTCGGCCCTGGGTGGGGGCACCGTCACCGGCCTCACCGATTCGCCCTATGGACCCCTCATCGCGGAGGATGTTCACGACCGGGTTTTCCTGCTCACCCTGCCCGGAGTGAAGGGAGCGGCGGTCAAGACCGTCGAGCTCAAGCTGGGGAGGTAGGACGCTGCGGTCGGCAGGGAGGCGGACCGCAATGCTCCGACCTGCCCCCCGCCGGACCCTTCCGCCGCTACTTGTCTTCTTCCTCGATCCCCGCTCCGCTGCGGTCGCGGTAGGGGGGGCGTTTCGGGGTGGGGTCGCTCCACTCGGCCAGCTCGGCTTGGAGCTCGGCGATGGCGGCATCGAGCTGGGGATCGGCGCCTCCGAGCATCTTGGCCGGGTCGTCGAGAACCTCGATATCGGGTTCGACGCCGTGACCTTCGATGCCCCAGGTCCCGTCGAGCTCATAAAAGGCGAAGGTGGGCACGGAGACGCTGCCTCCGTCGATCAGGCTCGGGTTGCCCGAGATGCCGACGAGCCCCCCCCAGGTGCGCGTCCCGATCAGTTTGCCGAGACCGGCCTGGCGGAAGTAGTAGGGGAAGGCATCACCACCCGAGCCGGCTGCGTAGTTGATCAGCATCACCTTGGGGCCGCGGTGGGCGACGGGGGGCCAGAGCCAGTCCTCGCCCGAGCGCGTGGCCCAGGCATTGGTCGTCTTGCGGGAGAGCAGCTCGATGAAGCGCGTGGGGATCTGACCGCCCGAGTTCCAGCGTTCATCGACGATCAGGGCATCCTTGTGGTACTGGCCCATGAACTGCCGTACGAGTTCGTTCTGGCCGCCGATGCCGGTGGAGGGGACGTGAATGTAGCCCACCCGGCCGCCCGAATGCTCATCGACGTAGGCACGCTTGGCTGCGACCCAGTCCCGGTAGCGCAGGTTGCGTTCACTGGAGAGGGGGACGACGACCACCTCTCGCTCGCTCCCATCCCGTGAGGGGGCTTGGCAGAGGAGCAGACTCGTGGCGCGACCGGCAGTGCCGATCAGTGCAGCGTGGATGCTGAGCGTGGGATCCACATCGACCCCGTTGACCGCCAGCAGCCAGTCCCCCTCGTGCACGTCGAGACCCGGTGCGGCCAGAGGAGAACGGGCGTCGGTGTCATAGGAGCTGCCCAAGATGTGAGCGATGCGGTAGGCGCCCTGCTCCAGGGACCAGTCGCAGCCGAGTAGACCGACGCGTGCGGCAGGTCCAGGGGGGTGGGGGTCATCCTCGGAAGAGCCGCGGTTGTAGGCGTGACCGACGTTGAGCTCGGCGATCATCTCACCGATGAGGAAGGTGACGTCGGCGCGCGAAGTGGCATCGGGTAGGGCGGCCAGAGCACGGTCGCGCACGCCCTCCCAGTCGACGCCGTGCATACCCGGGTCGTAGAACCAATCCCGGTAGATGCGGTAGACGTCCCGGATGAGCTGCGGCCACTCCTGCCTCGGGTCGAAGGTTCCGGCCACGCCCTTCATCGAGATGAGGTTCACCTCCTGGCCCGGTGCGGGATCGACGAAGGCCCAGCCCCGGCCCCTGGAGATCAAGAGTTTCTTGCCGTCCGGGGTTACCTGGAAAGCATTCGTATCGAGGAGGGTGCTCTCCTTCTTCTTTTTCAGGTCGAACTGGCACAGGTGTGTGCTGCCCGACTGGGGATGGCGCAGGTAGAGGATCTTGCCTTCGATTGCGGCCAGGTCCGACAGACCGCCGCTTTCCACCGGCAGGGCGATGGCACGGGCCTCGAAGCCCTCGGTCTCGATGACGAGGGGCTCGCTCTCCACACTCTTCTTCTCTTCTTCGGCCGGTTTCTCGGTGGCCGGTTCCTTCGAGGTCGACGCCTCGGCTGCAATCGGTTCCTCGTCGTTCTCGGCCAGGAAGGGATTCTCCACGTCGCCGCGCAGGGGAACGGCGATCAGGTTGGCGACGCGGTCGTAGATCCAGGTCGAATCGAGCTCGGAATAGGTGGGTGAGAAGGTCCGGTCGGAGATGAAGTAGAGCCACGATCCTGCGGGGTCGAACGCGGGGCTGGAGTCGTTGAACATGCCCGAGGTGACCTCGTAGTGCTGCCTGGAAGGGAGACTGTAGAGCTGGATGGCGTTGTTGCGGCTCTGCGAGTGGCGCTGGCTCCAGGTGATCCAGTTGGAATCGGCGGACCAGTCGACCTCTAGGGGACCGTAGGAGGGATTGACCGAGACCCGGATCAGCTCGTGGGTTTCGAGGTCGTGCAGATAGAGTTCGCCGCTCTGCAGGCTGAAGGCCAGTTTCTTCGAATCGGGAGACCACTGGACGGCGTACTTCCAGCCGGGTCCCAGGGTGGTCAAGCGCTGCTCACCATGCTCGTCGCAACCTTCGAAGGGTTCTCCATCGGAGCGGCGCAGGTAGAGCTCGTACTCGCCGCTGCGGTCGGACCAGTAGGCGATCCAGGTTCCGTCGGGGCTCCAGGAAGGGTCTCGTTCGGCGGTCCCACTCGAGTGGGTCAGGTTGCGCACGAACCCGTGCTCGGCAGGGACGGTGAAGATCTCGCCGCGGGCTTCCACCACGACGCGCTTGGCCTTGGGACCGGGCCGGACACTGGCGATCGACCCGGAGAGGTCCCGGTAGCGGGGCCGCAGGAAGGGGCGATCCATGGGAATCTCGACCGGCACCGGGACGACCTTTCCGCTCGCGAACTCATAGCGCTGGAGCTTGCCCCTCCACTCGAAGACCACATCATCGGGGCCGATCGAGGGAAAGCGCAGGCCGGACTGTTCCAGGTGGGTGAGCTGGCGGGTCTCGCCGCTGTCGAGGTTCCAGGCGTAGAGGTTGGCGATCCCGGCGGGGCCGCGGTCGGAGAGGAAGACCAGGTCACGCCCGTGCCACATGGGGGCAGCGTCGGTTCCGGGGTCGTCGGTCACGCGGCGCGAGGTATGGTCGCGCAGGTTGAAGAGCCAGATGTCCTGGGCCATGCCGCCCCGATAGCGGTTCCAGGTACGCCACTCGCGACTGATCGGAGTGTAGGCCACCCACTCCCCGCTGGGATCGACGGTGGCGAAGGTGCCGTAGCTCATCGGCAGCGCGTCGGGCATGCCTCCGTCGAGATCGACCTGGAAGACCTTGGGTGCGCGTTGAATGCCGGAGGTCTCGCTCGAAAAGTAGAGCAGGTGCTCGCCGTCGGGAGTCCAACCCGAAAGCACCTCGCGGCCGGGGTGGAAGGTGACGCGCCGCGGCAGACCGCCCTCCAGGGACAGGACGTAGAGGTCACTCGAACCGTCATAGCTCCCCATGAAGGCGACCATCCGTCCATCCGGCGAGAAGCGCGGCAGAACTTCGTTGCCCGGGGCCGAGGTCAGGCGACGTGCGGTGCCACCGGTCTTGGCTACGAGCCAGAGATCGCCGTCATAGCGGAAGACGATCGAGTCCGCGCTGACGTCTGGATAGCGCAGGAGCAGAGCGTCGGGACGGGTCTGGCCGGAGGCGCCGGCAGCGCCGAAGAGAGCGGCCAGAAGGGTTGCGAGGAGGGGGAGGTGTCGCGGGTGCATGTTCGAGGATGTGGGGCTGGACGGCACTCTTCGACCGAATCGGCCATTCGAGTGAGTTCACATCCTAGAGGCGTGCCGGGAGCCTTGGGTCAAGGCAACGCAAGCCTTGCGCCGGCGAGTCGCCAGTCCCCGAGATGCGGCGCCCCTGACCCCCACGGTGACGGACACTCGACCCTGGCCGAGACGGTCTCTCCTTTTGGGAGATTCGCCGGCACGGGTGGTCGGTGCGACGGGGCGGCCAATCCACTCGCGCCCTCGGGTCGCGGGCTAGTCGCTCTGGCTGGCCATCAGCTCGGCTGAGAAGGCCGCGATCTCACCGGCCCGGCGCTCGACGTAGTCGAGCAGGCTGGGAGGTGCGTCGAACTCGAAGGCCAGGCTGACGAACTCTCGTAGGCCCAGCCGGCGCTTGGAGACGATGCGTGTGGGACCCTCCAGAGTTCCCCGGACACCGGGGAGTTCCAAGGCGACTTGGACACTCGTTCCCTCTTTGATCGAGGCAGATGAGACCAGGTCCAGGGCGACGCACAGACCCGACTGGGACAGATCGTGCAGGAGACCCCGGGGCTTATGGCCCGCCTGACGCAGGCGCACGAGGATGTCCTGGCCGAACTCGGGACGTACGCGCACGTGGCGCCTGCGGTTGAAGAAGCGGCCCAGGCTGTCCTCCATCTGTGCATAGAGGCTACCGAGGTGCAAGAAGCCCAACCCGCAGCGCTGACCCTTGGCCCCGGGCTCGAGGTGTTCCACTCGGGCGGGAGTGTCGATGCTCCACGTGCCATCGTCCTTGCGCAGCTCCAGGGAGACCACCTCCCCCTTTTCGAGCCGTGGGTCGACGTTCGAGGGCAGCTCGACTCCGATACCCTCCAGGTTCATGTCGCAGACCTGGATTTGGATCGGTGCCCCTCCCTCGCGGATCATCTGCGCCTGCAAGCTCCCCGGCTTGACGGGGGCGCGGTACAGGTGGCGATGGTCGCAGGGGGCAGAGGCGGGAGCTTGGGGGACGTTCTTTTTTTTGCGGCGAAACAGCATGACATCTGAGGGGCGGCCAGCGGAGGGGCGCGTTGCCTCATCGACCCCCTGCCGGAGTCGCCTTGAATCCCCAGCCGGGACATGCGCTAGATTGAGTGGGATGCTCTGGATCGTCTGGCTGTCGGCCCTCCTGCTCGCCGGCTGCGGCAGGGGCGGGAAGGGTGGCGAAGCCTCCCTCGAAGAACGGCTCAATGCCCAGCCCGGGTTCTGGTATGAGGCCCCGGAGGCATCCGAGTCGGGGGAACGCTCACCTGCCTTGGACGGGCTGGGCTACGCGGACGGCTATCAAGTCGCGGAGGGGGAAACCGGCGTCCTCCTCGAGCGTCCGGGCCGCGAGGAGGGGGTCAACCTCTACTGCTCCGGTCATGCTCCCGAGGCCCTCCTGATCGACGAGGGTGGGCGAGTTCTCCACCGCTGGAGCTATCCCTTCGAGCGCCTGACCGGTGCGCCGCCCATGGAGCACTCCAGCCAGGATGCCTGGCGCAGAGTCCGACTCCTACCTGACGGCTCTCTCCTGGCGATCCATGACGGCCTGTGTCTGATCAAGCTGGATCGGGATTCGAAGCTAGAGTGGGTCTTCCCCGGGCACACCCACCACGACCTGCGCGTGCTTCCCGACGGTCGGATCCTGACTCTGACGCGCAAGCGCGAACGGCGCCCCGATCTCAACGCCCAGGAGGATCTCGTCGTCGATTCCATTGCGCTACTCACCCCGGAGGGCCGGCTCGAGCGGGAGGTATCGGTCGTCGATTGTCTGCTGCGGTCATCGTGGAGCCGACGTATGCACGAGGCCGCGCGCCGCGCAGGGGACTGCCTGCACACCAACTCGGTACGCTGGCTCGATGGGAGCTTGGTGGGGGAGAACCCCCTCTTTCGGGCGGGGCGGGTCCTGGTCTGCCTACGGGAGTTGAACGCCGTGGGCGTGGTCGATCTCGAGCAGCGGCGTTTCATCTGGTGGCATGAAGGAGCTTGGGGAGCTCCCCACGACCCGACCCTGCTCCCGGGAAGACAGCTGCTCATCTTCGACAACATGGGACACCAGGGATACAGCCGTGCCCAACAGATCGACCTCCTGACGGGGCGCGAAACCTGGAGCTTTGGGGGAGATCCCCCCGAGGCTTTCTTCTCGGTCTTCTGCGGGACGGCCACCCGGCTCTCGGGGGGCAATACCCTGATCACCGAGAGCACGGCCGGCCGGGCGTACGAGGTCACTCCCAGCGGTGAGATCGTCTGGGCCTTCGCGTCACCCCACCGGGCCGGGTCTCGCAATGAGCTGGTGGCGGTCCTCTTCGAGGTCACTCGCTTGCCGTGGCCGAGCTGGCTCGAGCGGTGAGAGTCGAGGTCGGGAGGGCGTTTGGCATTCGCTCACCCCCCGGGAGCGGGATAGGTTTGGATTGCCATGTCCGCCGATGCATTTCCCCCGGGCCAGGCTCTCCCCCGTCCCCAGCGGCTGGTGACCACTTCGGAGGCCGCCGTCCTGCTCCAGGTCGACGAGGGCACGCTCTGGCGTCTGCTCGATGAGAGCGGGATCAGGGTGCATGTCCTCGTCCAGGGTCGTGACCAGCGGGTGGCGGTCTCGGTGCGAGACCTGCTCTACCTGCGCGCACATCCTGAGCTGCGTTCCAGGGGGCCGCGTGCGCTCGCAGACGAGCAAGGCGTGGGGGAGGATGGCCTCGGCTTCGAGCTCGATCTGCTCAGTGCGCAACACGAGAACGCCAAGGCCCGCATCGCCAGTCTCGAACAGCATCAACGCGAGAACCTCGAAGAGCTCGATCGCTTGCGTCGCGACCTGGAATTCGAGCGCGGTCAGCGCTTGCAGCAGGAGATCCTGAAGTCCCACCTGGCCCGGGTGGGCGAGCAACTTGCAGCGGGCCAGGAACGCCTCTCGGCCCTCGAGGGGCGCCTGGCCGAGGTGCGTGCCGAGCACGAGCGGGAACTCGGCGAGCTCGAGACGGCCCGTGCGGCGGAACGCGCGTACCAGAGCCGGGAGCGGGAGCGGCTCTCCACGGAGTTGGCCCGCGTCAGCGCCGAGCGGGATGAGCTGCGTCGAGCCGTGCTCGCCGGTCAGGCCGAGCGCGAGGCCCTCATGCGGGAGCTCAGCGTGGCGCGCGATCTCGAGCGTGCGACCCAGCGCTACTGTGACCGACTCGAAGCGCGCTTGCGCGGCGGCTGACTCGGACCGCGCGGGCCCCTAGGATGTCCCCGAGCAAACCCGTGTCCTGCCGCCTGTTCGTCCGACTGTTCATCCGACTGTTCATCTGGGCTGCCCTCCTCCCAGGGTCGCTTCCCGGCTCCCCCTTGCCCACGTCTGGGGATCCTCCCCCGCGCTACCTGGGGCGGACGATCGCGCGCACGATGCACTGGACCGGGGCGGACTGGCTCCTGCGCGAGACCCGTGAGGACGAAGAGAACGCTGTCCGCCTGCGGGAGTGGCTCGCTCTGAAGCCGGGGGATACCGTCTGCGACCTGGGCTGCGGGAACGGGTTCCACACCCTGCCCCTCGCCCGCGAGGTCGGCCCCAAGGGGCGTGTCTACGCGGTGGACATTCAGCCTCAGATGCTCGTTCTCTTGCGTGAGCGCCTGGGCGAAGAGGGGATCGGGAACGTCACCTTGATCGAGGCAGGGGAGGAGACGACCCACTTGCCGGAGCGTAGCTGCGACCTGGTGCTCATGGTCGATGTCTACCACGAGTTGGTGCGGCCGCAGGCGGTTCTGGCGGAGGTGAGGCAGGCCCTGCGCCCCGGCGGACGCCTGGTCCTGGTGGAGTTTCGGGCCGAGGATCCCGATGTCCCGATCCGTCCCCTGCACAAGATGAGCAGGGCGCAGATCGTGCGCGAACTGGCGGCCAACGGCTTCGCCTGGAGCCGAGGTTTCGACGGCTTGCCGCGCCAACATGCGATGGAGTTCACCCCCGCACCGGAGTGGGATGGGCGGAGCGAGGAGCGGGAGTTCGCGCAGGCCTTCTGGCGCGCGGCGGCCGATGGCGAATGCACCTGGGTGGCCGCCTTCCTCGCCCCCCGGGTGGATGACGGCCACGGCGAGCCGCGCCTGGCATCCGATCTGCTCGAAGAGCTGGCCGATGAGATCGACGACGGAGGGCTCGCACGCTGGAGGGAGGCGCGCTCGAACTGGAGCCTCTCGTTCGGGGCGGCCACCCTGCTGGCACGGCGGGACGCTCGGCGCGAGCGCATCGAGTTCGAGCGGGACGATGACGGGGCGTTGTGGATCACCACCTGGCGCCGGGGCCGACCCCCCGCGCCGCACCTTGGGCCCCTCTGTGCCCCGCAGGGTGCCCTTGGCGGCGGGCCCCTGCGCGAGCGCTTGGACCTCGCCGCACAGCTCGGCTATGGGGGCGTCCAGTGGGGCGCCGAGGCGGTGGGCGAGGTGCGTGCCCTGTGCGAGAAGCGTGGTATGGATCTGTGGAGCGTCGCCTACGTGCTCGACATCGATTCCGATCCGGATCCCCGCGCGGCTGAACTGAACGAGGCGCTCGCGGCTCTCGAGGGGGGTGTGGGGCAGCTCTGGCTCGTCCTGCAGAGCAGCTCCCGGGTCAGTGGGGATCCGGCGGGGGATCCCAGTGCCCTGCGGACCTTGAAGAGGGTGCTCGCAGAGGCCGGCGCTCACCGCGTTCCAGTGGCGCTCTACCCGCGCTTCGGTTCCTGGCTCGGGAGCATCGAGGATGCACGCCGACTACTGGGACAGGTTCAGACTCCAGAGCTGGGAGTCTGTTTCGATCTCTGCGGTTGGCTGCAGGGCCAGGGGGACCGGGATCCCGCGCCGCTCCTGCGCCTCCTGGCCCCGCGCCTCATGGCGGTCACACTCGGTGATGCCCGGCGGGGCCCTGCGGATTGGAGCGAGCTGCGCCTGCCCCTGGGGGACGGGCAGTACGACCTGGCCGCTTTCCTGACCCTCCTGGAGGAGATCGACTTTGACGGGCCCGTCGCTCTGGCGGTCCTGGGAGCTGAATCCTCGCCCCGGGAGAGCCTCGCCCGTTCGATGGCGGCTTGGAAAGAGCTTCGCGACCGATGAGCGACCCTCGTATCCCCGTCACCCTGCTGGCCGGTTTCCTGGGCAGCGGCAAGACGACCCTCCTGAACCGCATCCTGGCCGGTGAGCACGGACGTCGGGTGGCGGTGATCGTCAACGAGTTTGGGGACGTGGACATCGACGGACGGCTCGTGAAGCGCCGCGAGGAGGATCTGGTCGAGCTGCAAGGGGGCTGTTTGTGTTGCACGGTGCGCGAGGATCTGCGCACGACCCTGCTCGCCTTGGCCGCGCGCAATCGGCGCGGGCTCTTGGATCGTTTGGGCCTGCGCAGGGGTTTCGAGCGGGTGGTGATCGAGGCGTCGGGTCTGGCCTCTCCCGGGCCGGCGATCCAGACCCTACTCGTGGACGATGAGCTGGCTCGGCGCTACCTCCCGGCGGGCATCGTCACCCTCTGCCACGCCGGAGAGATCGTGCGCCAACTCGCCGAGCATCCCGAAGCGGCGGAGCAGGTGGCCTACGCGGACCTCTTGGTTCTGAACCACATCGATGGGGCCGACGATCTCGAGCAGGCCGAGGAGACGCTCCGCGCCTGCAACCACGATGCCCCCATCCTGCGCGCGGAACGGGCCGACGTGGAGCTGGAGAGGGTCTTCAGCCGGCGCACTCTGCGCTCGCAGGAGGTCTCCTCCTACCGACACGGGGGAGACGAGGCTTGCACCCACGCCTGTCACACGAGCGGGGTGACGACGGTCACCTTGCGCTGCGACGGGCCCCTCGATCGAGAGGCCTTTCGCATGTGGCTCGCCTTCCTGGGAGGCCGCGAGGGCCTCGAGCTGTGGCGCTTCAAGGGGGTGGTCTCCTTTGCCGGGGCGCAGCGCTCGGAGATCGTCCAGGGGGTCTACCAGTGGGTCGAGATCACCCCCGGCTCCGAACCCGCGGGTCCTTCGATCTTGGTCTTGATCGGACGCGGGCTGGACGCCGGGGAGCTCGAGCGCGGTTGGCGGGCGGTGCGCGCCTCGTGAGCCGGGACCCGGCTACTTACCCAGGGCTTGGCGGGCCCGCGCCAAGGCGGAGGCGATGGCACCGTCGGTCGGTGCCAAGGATGCGGCCCGTTCCAGTTGGGCCAGCGCCTCCGCTGCACGCCCCTGTTCGAGCAGGGCGAGACCGAGGAGGTGCAACACGCGGGGCCTGGCGGGGTCCGTGGGGCTTGCCTGCTCCAGGGCTCGGCGGGTCTGGGCCTCCGCCACCTGCGCTCGGCCCGCGGCCAGTTCGACCAGCGCCAGTTCGATGCGTGCGGGGACCAAGCCCTCGTCGAGGCTGAGGGAGCGCTCGAGCTGTTTGCGCGCGGGTCCGATGGCCCGTGCGCGGCGTAGGGCGGCCCCCGCCTGGTAGGGAAGAGTCGCGTCCAAAGAGGCCAACTCCTGGGCCTTTTGGAACTCCACGAGGGAGGCCGGCACCTTCCCCATGCGCGCCAGGGTCAGCCCCAGGTTCTGATGGGGGCGGTAGTCGCCCGGGTCGAGCTGGGATGCGCGCCGCAGGTGCAGGGCGGCTTGATCGAGCTCGCCCAGCTCCGAGAGGAGTAGACCCAGGTTGCTCTGCGCCATCGCGTTCTTTGGATTGGCTTCCACTGCGCGCCTCAACAGATCGAGGGCCTCCTCCTTCTGTCCCTGGGCCGCGAGCTGGGCGCCGCGGACCGCCAGGTCACCGGCCTCGTCCCGGACATGAACGGGACCTCCGGCCCGTTGAAGAGCCCACAGGGCGAGGAGGGATGCCGTGGCAAGGGCCAGGCGCGGCCAGTTGCGGGCGCGGGCCGTGCGCAGGAGGTAGGCCAGACCCTCGGCGGAGAGGATCAAGAGGAAAGGAACCAGGGGGGCGCGGTAGCGGGCCGTGACGAAGAAGGGGAGGTAGGAGAGATAGGAGAGAGCGATGAAAATCCCGAGCAGGGCCAGGCCGCTGCGCGACACGCCCCTGCGAAGGGCTACCCCGAGTCCGAGCAGGGCGCTGGCCAGCACTGCGGCGAAGCCCACGGGCAAGATCCAGAGCACCCGCGAGCGCTCGCGGGCCGCGACCAGGTCCTTCTCGCTCGGGATCTCGGTCGGCGACCAGAAGGCCAGCGCCCGCCTCGCCATCAAGGCGAGCGCGCGGGAGGGGTGTGCGGTGGCCCATTTCCAAGCCTCCCCCGCGAACCAGCGGGAGACCTCGGAGGGGGACATCGTCCTCTGCGTGCGCGCCTCGACGGCGTGCACGATCTGGGGATAGTCGAAGGCCGAGTGGAAGCGGGGCAGGTCCCGGGGAAGGTCGACCGCCACCCCGCTCGCCTCGGGATTGTTGCCGATGTAGAGGTTGATGCCGCCGTTGGAGGAGATCAGGACCAGATCCTTGCCGGCGATGACGTTGCGCAGGGTCACGGGAGCGACGCAGAGGCCGACCCCCAAAGCGCTGAGGCCGATCTGACGCAGGGTGCGGCCCCGGGGCTGGTCCCTGCGAGCGATCCAATAGATCCAGACCCAGACCGCAAGAGCTACGACGAGCACATTGGGCTTGGCCAGGCTGGCCAGGCCCAGGGTGATCCCAGCCAGGAAGGCCCGGCCGCCGCCGGGACGTTCCTGGTAGCGAAGCAGGGTGAGGATCGTCGCCGCATAGAGGAAGACGAGCAGGCCGACCTCGCGGTACTCGTTGTCGAAGTAGGGCAGGATCCAGTAGGTCGCCGCTGCCAGGCCTGCGATCAGCGCGCTTCCCCGGCCCAGAAGGCGCCTGGCGATGGCCCAGACGAGAACGCAGCTCAGGGAGCCGAGCAGGGCTCCGAGTGCATGGGCTGCCAGGTGATCGTGCCCAAAAACGCGGTAGATC
>JALWOP010000362.1 GCA_027083445.1 Planctomycetota bacterium
CGGGCGCGCAGCTCGTTGCGGCGCGCGAGGGCGCGTTCGATGGGGTTCACGGTGATTCCTCCTGGGGGATCGTGGATGCCGTGGACCAGGTGTCCGGCAGGGTGCTTTCGCGGCGCTGCCGGGCGGCGTAGCCCGGACCCGCTCTCAGGCGGGGGCGGTGATGGGGATGGTGTCGATCAGGGCCCGGAGTCGGGCCGGGTCGACGGGCTCGGGACCGGGATCGGTCCGAGATTCTCCGAGGATGCGGTCGATCGCATCCCGGGCGGTCATGAGCACGGCGCGGGGGTCTTCACCCGCGGCGCGAAGCTCGGCCATGACCAGATCGGGGTCGGACTGCAGCGACGCCAGGAACTCCTCCACCGACCGTAGGTCGGCGTGGGTGTGGGGGTTGGCGCCGTAGGTGACGATCGCCACGTCACCGCGGTCGATCGAGTACTCGAGGATCCTGCGGTCGGTGTAGTCGTCGTTCCATTCCTGACGGACGATCCGGAACGCGAAGCTCATCTCACTGAGATCACCGCGCTCCATCTTCGGGACCAGGGCCTGCACCTCGGGATCGCGGCGGTCGAGAGTCGCCACCGCGTGGAGACCGTGACGGTCCTCGCTGAGATCGAGGGTTCCCGAGGTGGTGCGGGCCAGGGGAAGTCCCTGATGGTTCACCAGGAGCACCACGTCAGGAGATTCGGACAGCGACTTCTTCCCCGCCCCGCCCACGACCGTTTCGGTCCAGCCGCCCTTCGCCGGGCCGCCATACATGTCGTACGAGGCGTCGTAAACCGTGGCGTAGCCATCCAGGGTCGGGTCCTCGCCATCGGCCAGACGGATCGTCGGCGAGGTCTGGTTTCGGGTTGGGAGAGAGTGGACCACCGGGCGGTCGCGGACCGGGAGTGAGATGTCCTCGAAGCGGCCCTCGCGGGCGGCGAGGACTTCGGTGAGGGTGGTGGGGCCGAACATCGGGCCTCCTCTCATGGCAGACCGGCCAGGAGCCGGGTCTGCTCTGTGAACTCGTCGAGATCGTCGACTCCGAGGGCGTCGGCGATTCCCGAGTCGGACTTCATGATCAGGTCGAGGGCCTGGCTGGCGTCGACCATGTTCACGGGCTGCAGGTAGATGTCCCCGCCGTCGATCGGTGGCAGATCCTCCAGGGCCCGAATGTCGTTGACCGACAGCCATCCCCACATCCGCGCCACCGCGTAGCTCTGGTAGCGATCCCGGATGTTGGAGCGGAGCAGTCCGGCCGGGTTGACCCGGAAGTACTGCCCCGCCGGGAGATGGCGGGTGAACTCGGCCTCGATGCGGCGGAACAAGGGCTGCAAGGAGTAGACGACATACCAGATCCCGAGTTCCTCGAGCCCCTTCCCGAAGCTCGTGGATTTGGTGGTGTCGCCGAGGATCTGGGGAGGGACCCGGAACAACTTGGAGATCTGCAGCGAGTTGTAGGCCCGGGACTCGAGGAACTGCGACTCGTTCGGCTTTATCGAGACCGGCTTGTACTTCAGCCCGCCGGACATCACAGCGGGGACGCGCTTCCCGGCGTGGGAGGCCAGCCAACGGGCCTGGATCCGCACCGTCTCGTCCTGGTCGAGGGGCTTGTCGGTTTCGAGCACCGCGGAGGGGGCGGAGCCCTCGGCATACCACCGCGCCCCGAACTCCTCGGTGGCGATGGTCATGCCGATCAGCCGCATGTGGGCGCCGATCGGGCTCAATCCCCGCACACTGCCCGGCAGTTGGTAGAGCGGGATGTGCAGAACGTCGCGGCGGGTGACGTTCTTCTGGCCGGGGAAATCGAACAGCAACTGACCCGCGTTCGAGCGGTGGTGGCGGACCTCGGCCGGGTCGAAGAGGATCACTCCGGTGGGGACGTTGTTGCGCTTCGACCGCCCGGTGATCAGTCCGATCGCCTCACCGGCCAGGACCATCGACCAGACCGCCTGGAACATCCACTGCTCGGAGTTGGTTTCGGGGTCAGGTCCGGCCGAGCCGAACATCGCCGTGGGAGGTGGGATCTCCTCGCGTACCTTGACCGTGCGGCCGTCGGTCTGGCGGGTGGTGGAGCGGAACACTCCCGTCGGGAGGCCGGCGATCTGGTCGCCGAGGTGGGTGGTACAGGACCAGACGTCGATCTGCTGCATCGAGGTGCGGGGCGTGACACTCACCCCGGCGGTGGAGAGGGCCGACTGTCCCGGGGAGGGGATCGTCCCATCGCTCACCGCCACCCAGGGCAGGGTCGTGAGGCGCAGATTCTGGGCGGCTTGGCGAAGCAGGGTCATCCGATCCCCTGAGCGAGGATCACGGCCAGGAGACCGGCGATGACCAGGGCGAGGGGGATCGACCACAGGCCCACCCCGACGGTGATCGAGACCATCCCGAGGATCTCCACCCCGGTGGCGATCGAGGAACTAGCGCGTGAGGGATCTTTCGGCATCGGCGATCTCCTTCGCTAGCTGGGCTTCGATCTCCGTCAGGTGGTCCTGGTCGAACTCCCCGCCGACGGTGGGGGTGATGTCCTCCTCCGGATCGGGGAGGGTGACGGCGTGGGGCATCCACCAAGCGATGATCGAGGCGATCAGGGCGTCGATGTGTCGGCCACTCTTGGCCTTGCTGAGGGTCCAGCCGTTGTCGTACTCCCGCTTCGCGGCGGCGTGGACGTGCTGGGCGAAGATCGGGTCGCCGTCGTGGGCGACCTGTCCCTGGGTGATGAGCTGCAGGGCATGACCACAGGCGGGGATCATGCGGGTGGTGGTCTGAGGCATCTCGATCATGAGGTAGCCCTCGTCGAGGAGCATCTGCGCGGGCACTTCCCAGAAGCGGGGGTCGTAGCCGGCGGCCTTCACATCCAGGTCCGGTCGGTCGAACAGGGATCGCACGAACTGCATGACACTCACGTGATCCACCACCCCGGAGGCGGCGGAGGGCTCGAACACCCTCGTGCGGGTCGGCCACCTGCCCTCGACCGGGGAAGTCCACGAGACGGCGGTCATATCATTGCGGAGTGAGACGTCGATCCCGATCCAGGTCTCGCCTTGGGGTTCGAGATCAGGGGCGGTGCAGCGGTCCCAGGCTCCGGGGTGGCGGGAGAGCCAGGTGTCATCCGATGCCTGCACCCACTGGGAGAGGTGGAACCGGCGGTAGTCGGGATTGGGGATCTCGTCGTATCGGCGGACCAGACGGTCGAGTCTCGGTGAGTCGGGGGTCAGGGAGGGGGAGGCTTCGAGGATCGCCTGGGCTCGCTGCTCGGGGTCGGTCAGATCCCAGTGGTCGGAGGCTTCGGAGTGGTGCCAGAGGAAATGCGGGTCATCGATTTCACCGGAGTCGAGGCGGTCGGCGTAGTGCCGCAATCTCCAGCCCACGGATGGGGCGCCGACATAGGCCCCGGGGGTGGAGGCGGCGAGCACCCGCCCGCCGGTGGATTTCGTCGTCGAGTTCCCAACCCGGTCGAAAGCCTCGGCGGCGCTACCGGTCCAGTCCTGAACCTCGTCGGCGACGTACAGAGTGGGCAACCCGCCATCGACGGTCGACGCTCTCGAGGGGATGACTCTGATCGCCCCGGGCTCATCCCGAAGTGTGATCCGATCCCCGAACACCTTGACCGCGTCACTAAGCGGGCAGTTCTCGTGGGTGAGGATCTGTCCGATCCGCCCGAAGATCCCATCCCCCCAGTCCTCGGGGTCATCGCGGTGCTTCCCGCCTCGCTTGACCCCAGCCTGGCGAACCGCGTTCGCAGCGACCACGACATTCGGCCGGCGTTTCCCGAGGACTCTGCGGGTGGGGCCCAGGAGGTGTTCGATCGCCAGGGCGGCGAGGAGCATGGTCTTGCCCTCGCCCTTCGGTAATTCGAGGTAGGCGCGGTCGTGGATCCAGCGGCCATCGTCGTCGATCGCGTACCACCGGTCGAGGAAGTCCTGCTGGTCCGGCCGGACGACGAAGGGCTCGCCTTCGAGATCTCCCTCGCCGTGGACCACCGCCAGCTCCAGCCAGCGGGCGACCCTCCTTCCCCAGGTGCGGGCCATCAGCCCGACTTCGAGTTGATGTCGATCACGTCGTCGGGCAGGTCATCATCGGCCGAGGCCAGGTCGTTGAGGCGCTTCACCTCGGAGACCTTCTTCGAGGCGTCGGCCCACTCGATGCCCAGACGCATCCGGGCGATTAGCGAGCCGCCGAAGCGGTCCTCGAGGGCCCGGAGCTCTTTGTCGGCACCGGTCCAGATCTTGTGGGCCGGGTTGATGATCACCCGGCCGTCATCGAGCTCGATGTAGCGCTCGGCCTGAAAAGCCCGCAGCGCGCGTTCGCGCTCGTCGAGGACTGTGGCGTAGCGGAGCAGGGCGGTGAGATCCGACTCGGTCTGGATGAGACTGACGATGTGCGGGGAGTTCCGGAGGCGTTCCCACGCTTCCTTCGTCGCTTTCAGCGGTCGGACCCCGCCGAGTCTGGTCGGCAGGTCGGGGAGCTCGGAGATCAGGGAGTCGGCGGAGATCAGCCCGACGTCGTTCCGCTTGTTGCGCCTGAGCCGTTCTGAGGGGGGTTTTGGGACGGGGGCCACTCGCTACCACCTCATCCCGTGCGGCGCCGCAGGGGCGATCTGGGTGATGCGTACGTGGAAACGTTGGGTTGGGGCTGCGGGACCCATTTGTACGGACATTCGTTCAACTTTTGACCCCCCTTCCCCTCGACGAGTTGCAGGAGCGATGAGCGGGGCGGAGATTCTCCAGATCATGGGATCCATCGAGGGAGCGGGCGACGATGTGATCCACCGTCCACTGCCGGCGATTGCGGCCGAGGGGCTCGCCGCAGATGCCGCAGGGGGTGGCGGGGGTGCAGTCGTCGAGGATGCGGCGGCGGTTGACGCGGTACTGCTGAGGGTTGCGCTTCCCGCCGGACTCTCGGGCCCGGGCCCGCTCCCGACGGCGGAGCAGCTCGGCCTGGTGAGTGGGGCAGCGGGATGCTCGGCTGAGTCGGCCACAGTCGAGGCAGGGCCTCAGGCCACTCATGACGCGCCACGGGCGGGACGTGGTGACACGTCTCGCCCGATATCACCGAAGGTAGCACACGCGGGGACAACGCGGGGACAACGCTCCCCTACTCGCCCTTCGCGGCTCGCTGCCATTCGAGATCGGCCCAGATGCTCACGGCGATCGCACTGACGAAGATTGCTGCTGACATCAGCCACCAAACTGCCGGAGGGCGAATCATCCACGTGAGTGCCACAGCCAATAGGCCGCACCCCCACGCGATCATGGTGACTGAGATCATCCAGATCATCCTGGCTTCTCGCTCGGTCTCGTCCATGGTCATCATCCTCTCTCATTGGGGCCACACCGCCCGGTCGATCCACGATTGCAGGTTCTCATCGAATGTCGTCGCCACCTCGGGGGAGTACACCTCGTGGAGCATGGCGGATATGTCGTCGGGGTCCGTGAAGGGGTCGAACGTCGAGGTGGTGGCGGCGTAGAGAAGCCCTAGCGGGGCGGGCCTCACATCGAGCCAGGCCACGGCCCTGGCCCACTCGTCGCGGGCCAGGATGGTCAGGCGGTCATTCCCGTCGTGGGTGCGTGTGAATCTGAGGGCCATCACTCCTCCACCAGCGCAGCCAGCCGTTCCCGGACCATCTCGTCGACCCGGGCCACCATTCTCGAAATTGCGGGTGGAGGATCGGGGTGGGCAAGCCACCGTATGTACTCCAGATGACCGGCGTCGGCGGCGCTGAGGTCCCTGACCCGTTCCCACCAGAGGTCATGGATGACCATGTCGATGTTCGGGAGGGCATAGCAGTCGAGTGCGGCTGGATCGTCCGCCAGAAAGCGCACGAACTTCTCAAGCTGTCGAGTCGCTCGATCGAGGCCATCACCTGTCATCACTCCTCCCCCAGCGCTTCGGCGAACGGCTGCGTGCCCGGCGTCGGACGGCCGGCCCTGGTCCAGCGCTTGTAGTGCTTCCCGCATAACCCTGCCCGTAACCAGTCGCCGGGTGCGGGGCCGATGCCGCAGTGGATGCACGCCGCGCTCGTCGGCTTGCGGTCAGGGGAGGGCTGATCGTCGGCTGAGGGTGGGGTCCATTCGGCCACTCTCGATCTGATCCTGGCGGCCACCGTCGGGAGATCCACCCGCAGGGAGCGGGTCAGGTCCCTCAGTGCTCTCTCCGCCGGATCCACCGACAGAGCCGCGTGAGGGGTGGGGTCGCTGATCCCCGATCCCGGTCCGGGGCGGCCACCGGGGAATCCGGCCTTCTCCGCTGCGGCGGCGAAGGCCACGGCCTGGCGGATCTCGCCGGCTGCGAGCTGCAGGGTGGTGATCGCCCTCGTCAGCTCGTCGTAGGCCACATCGGGGTTGCGGATCGGTCTCACGTGACCCGCCTGATCATCGTCGTGTCGTCGACCATGGTCTGGACACGGCCACAGCGGAGCAGCCGGCTGATGGCGTGCACTACCGCTTTGCGATCGGCCATCGTCGGGTTGCGGCCCTGTCTCGTGGCGATGACGGCCAGCTCGACCCTGCGATCCTCTGACAGTCCGGTTCGGGCTCGGGTGATGATCTCTCTGCGGGGATGCCAGGCCATGTCGGCCAGGGCCCGGATGACCAGGGTGCGCTCCTCGGAGACTTTCGGGCGTTTCCGCCCCGGGGAGAAGTTCTTCCCGCCCCAGATGCCCTGCTCACCGCGGATCAGGGCCTTCTCGAGGCAGATCTCCCGCACCGGGCAGCGCTCACACACGGCGATCGCCATCGCTGCGGTGGTCGGGTCATGGTCGAACCATGCGCCTCGCCACAGCTCGTGGCGGCAGAGGCCCTGGTCCTCCCAGTGCTTAGTCATGGTCGTAGTCACGCCGCCACCCATCGGCCATCTCTGATGAAGCCGTGGTCCCCACACCGGCGACACAGCAGCGATGGGGTGACGGTCACCGGGTCAGTGGAGATGAGCTTCCAGCCCTGGTCCATCATCCACGCCGAGCTGCAACGGCCCTCGCCGTCAGGGCGGGGGTGGTACAGGTGGCCGCCGATTGGGATCTCGTCCGGCTCGGGTGGGCCCGGCAGGACCACCACGTGAGCTACCCCACATGTGATCCGCCGCGCGACCCAATCCATCGAGTGGGCAGATCCTAGGTCTATCGAGCCCGTGTCCCTGGTGTACCCATGGCTGTCGGTGTCGGTCATGACTCCTCCTCGTCTGATGAGATCCGCTCGCAGTCCGGGCAGGATGGGGCCACCTGTGTGCTCGTGTCGTCGAGCTTGTCGGGGAGTGGGGTCAGCTCGATCTCGATGTCGAACTCCCGGCCACACGCGGTGATCGCCACCAGCGGGGATGAGAGCCTCGGGCCGTCGGGGGTGGAGCGCCACTCCTGGGGCCGCATCGCCCATCTCACGACTCGGTGAGGGATGGCCGCGGCCAGCTCGTCGCCGAAATCGGTCACCGTCTCGCTCCCATCATCCGTGCTGTCGCCCACGGTCCCCACCCTCCGGCCTGATCCACCAGCCAGGCGGTGATCTGGGCCTGGACCTCGATGTCTGTGGGGTCGGAGTCGGGGGGCAGACCAGCAGCGGCGAGCCGGGCGGCGATGAAGGGCCGGTGGTGCTGCCACAGGCCCACGTCGTTGGTGCGGGAGACGGCCCGGCGATCGAAACCGGACTCCGCTGCGGCGATGCGGATGGCGTCGCGGTGATCGACCGGGTCGAACCACCTCCACACTGCCCACAGCACCTCGTCGGGGACCGGGTGCCCGAGGATCTCGTCTCCGGGCTTGTAGCCGCCGATCTGGACGGGGCGGACCTCGTAGCGGATCGGTAGGACGTCCGTCTCGGGGGTGTCTGAGGCGGTGATCTGCGGGATTTCCACACAGACCGGCGCCTGAGGGGTGCATCCGGGGGTGATGGTCACCTCGATCGGAGGCGGGGGAGGTGGTGGGGAGGTCATCGGGACGCCCTCAGTCTCCCGATGATCCGGCCCAAGTGGAAGGCCGTCGCGGCGGCCACGAGTGCTGATAGGTCACCGACCCAGAGCGCCAGCATCATGAGCCACCAGAGGATCATCAAGGCGAAGTAATCCCATGCGTCGATTGGTGCGCGAGTCTCAGACTGGCTCATGGTCGGGCCACCTTTCTGGTCACATCGACGCCACGGTCGATCGCCTCGACAGCAGCCACGGCCACAGCCGCGGCCTGGACCAGCTCGGCTCGGGCTGCGTCTCGGTCAGCTCGGATCGCCGCTTCAACGGCCTCAGTGAGTTCCTCCATCAAGATCAGGAACCAGCACGCGCGCCCCTCGGACATCGCTTTGTCGCAAGCTGACTGGGCCTGGTCCATGATCGCCTGGGCATTAGCGATCGCATAGACCCTGTCCCCCGACCAGTTGACGACCGGGAGGTCCTGCTGACCCCACGTCTCATCCTGAGCAGAACGCTCAGCCAGTACTTCCCCGAGGACCAGATGCGCTTCATGATCCAGCCGCATCTGGGCGATTGCAGCGTCGGCGATCGCTTCCAGGGTCGACCACTCCATCGTCAGAGTGATCGGGCCAGTCGAGCTGGTCAGGGCCACCGTCGCTTCGTCGTACTGGGCATCCTCGATCCATCGAAAGCCGTCGATCCTGATCGGCTCGGGCTGTTGTGCGCTCACTGGGTCGCCTCCAGGACCTCGGTGATCCTGTCCCGCAGGGCCACCATGTCGTCGCGGCAGAGGACGGCCTCGATGCGGTGGTTCGACTCGACGAAGGCGACGCCGTGGTGTCCGCCGCCGACTTGGCCCCAGACCTCGATCTCCAGGACATGGAAATTGGCGTCCATGTCACCCACTGCGTCGGGGTTGGGGCGGAACTTTCTGGCTTTGATGGGGATCACTGGCTCTTGGCTCCTCGAGGTCTGCCGGGCTGGCGTTGCTGGCGGACGGCCTCGGCGTGTGCGGCGGTGAGGTCATCCAGGAATTCGGTCGCGTCCTGGGGCAGCCAGAGGGTCGTCGACCCCACTTCGTGGCAGACGACCATCGACACGCGGCCGTTCACCGCGATGAATTTGATGTCAGTTACTGCTGGGGCGAAGTGCGACCGGATCGACGACGGTTCGGTCGGTGACATGTTGAATTTCGTCTCCCCGGGGCGTGGGACGGTGTAGGCCCGGGATTCGACGAACTGTGCCTCGATCGGGCCGACAGTCAGCGGCTTGTACTCCGGCTCGGTGGGGCGGATCTTCCCGCCGGTCATGAGACGCGAGAGGGCCACAACCGTGCGACCCTCCTCGGACTCTGCGAGGAGGTCCAGGATCTGGTCGGTGATGGTGCGGGCGGTGCTCATCGGGCTCTCCCGACAAGATCGGTCGCATGCCACAGCGAGCGGGTCTCAGCTCCGACCACCTGGACCCCGCGCTGGTGGATCAGGCCATTCGTGGCGAAGTTGATGACGATCAGTCGCACCATCGCCTCGTCGATGGTCGTGATGTCGCTGATCTCGCGGGCTGTGATCCCGTCGTGGTCGCGGATCAGGGCCATGACTCGGGCGAGGCGCGGATTCTTGAACTCGTAGGTGCGGTCCATCACGCGGCCCCCGGGAATCCACCGAGCACCCTCATGGTCGCCGCGAGATCGGCCAAATCGGCCAAACCCTGGCCCTTGTATGCCCCCCAAGCAAAGCCCAGGGTCTCCCGGTCTGGGAACGCCGCCGAGTGGAGGGCCTTGAGCGCTGCCCCGAACTGCTCAAGCTCCTCGCGGGCCTCGCGAAGCTGCTCTCGGGCGAGGAGCAACTCGGCCTTCAGCCGGTCGACCTCCGGTGCTTCGTAGTCGTCTGGGACGCGAGGGTCGTAGGGGAATTCCAGGCCGACCAGCGAGGCGAGGTAGTAGGCCTCGCGCTTCAGCCGGTGGATCTCCCCATGGAGCCGGGAGATCTCGACCCCATCAGCGAAGGACCCGGACTCGCGAGGGGGCGGCGAGCAGGAATGGGGGTGCCGCTTGCGCTTGCGCCAGGCCATCACATCGACCCCACATTCAGGGCCAGCCGGAAGCACGGCTTTGGGGCAGTCCCGACCGGAACCCAAGGGGGATCGATCGGATCGTGCCCACACCGGTCGAGCAGATCAACCAGCCAGCGCTCCAGGACCGACCAGTGATCTGCTGAAACGGTGATGGTCCCGATGTCCTTGAGGTCGACTTCCAGGAGGAAGCGGTCTCGCAGGGTGCGCATGCGGACATCGGTGGGGCACCCGCGGGGGACTGTCGCGGTCATGCCAGTCCCTCCAGGAAGCTTTCGTGTCGGTGCGGCATCTCGCGCAGCAGCCACTCGACGTCTTCCAGGGGGAGATGATCGAGGATGGAGAAAGCCAGAGCGTCGCAGCCGGAGTTCACGGCCACTGCCGCCAGATCGAATGCTTGGAGCACGGACTCCCTGGCCAGGCCGTCAAGGGCGGGGAAGAACTCGGCGGCCTTGGTGACCGTAAGAGTTCTGACCGCGGATCTCATCTCGATCGGGCTGAGGGCCTGCACCGCGGCAGCGAGTCGATCCTGGTCGTCCGATGTCACCGCTGCGGCGTACGCCTCCTCGGCCGGTCGGATGAGGCGCACCCAGCCTCCGCCGTTCGTCCTGATGTCCTGGTCGAGGGGTCTGTACGTTTCGGTCATGCTGGCTCCTTGGGTTGGAGTTGTGATCTGGCCTCGGCGATCGCCTTCTGGGCGGTCTCCGCGCCGGCGCGGGGCAGGGGCGGGGAGATGATCCTCACGCCGTGGGGGCCGCGGGTCTGGCGGACGATCTCGACGTGGAGATCCGAGCAGGTGTCGGGGTCGAAGCCCTCCGGCCACGGGTTTCCGCTGCGCCAGGCATCCACGGTGGCCAGGGCGTGGGCCCAGTCGCCGTGCATGGCGGGGACGCACGCCCCGGTCGTGTGATCGGCGTGGTCGGCGGAGTGGATCTGCCAGGTGGCTCTCACGGTCCAGGACTCGCTCTCAGTCATCGATCCCCCAGATCGCGTTCAGCTCGTCGTAGGTGGCTTCGCGTCCCACCCGGGCTTCGAACTCGCGGAGCTTGCGAGTTCCCTCGGTGATCTCCGGTTCGGGGTCTGGGGCGAGTTGGGACCACCAGCGGGCGATGGCTCGGGGGGTGAGTTGGTGGGTGCGGCCCATCTCCGCCCAGCGTCGCGGAGCGTGGCGGACACCCTCGGTGGTGGCCCCCTGGGAGATCAGGTCTCGGGCCGCGGCGGTGAGGTCGGATCTCTGGGCTCTGCCGATCTGGGTCCAGCCCACAGCCTCAGCCAGAGCGTCGGACATGGCTTCGATTTGTGATTGATCTCTCTCTCCCGCCGCGGGTTCGGCGTCGGGGGGTTCTTCACTGGTAGACGTGAGAGAGAGTTTTGAATCCTTGAATCCTTGAGTCTGGGTGACACCGGTGTCACCCTTGGCGACGCGTGGTGTCACCCTTGGCGACCTCGTATGACACCCTTTGGCCGCGCCATCGAGTCCCCCAACAGTGACACCAGCGTCACCCTTTGGGGTCGGATTTGGCGTGCTGTCAGAGGTCGTCTCAGAGGGCTCCGCAGGCTCGGATCCACGCTGCTCGAGGAACCCGACGAAGCGGTAGAGGGGCGGTCGGAACCTCCCGGGCCACGCCGGACCGCCACCACGCTCCGTGAGAATCTCGATCTCGCCGGCAGCTTCAGCGGATCGCAGGGCTCGCTGCGCGGTACGCCTCGACACCCTCGCTCGGCGGGCCAGATCCTCGATCACGATCCACCCGGTCCCATCCGGGCGCATCGCCGCAGCCAGGGCCAGGAGCACGCACCGCTCTCCCCGCACCGTTTCGGAGTGCTCGAACACCCACTCTTGAACCTGCCAGCTCATCGGGCCACCGCCTCGGGGCCGAGGACCCGCTTGAGGCCCAGTGGATCCCTTCTCGGGTCACGACCGGGCCACACGAAGCCGGGGACCAGGGGGAGGGCCATCAGGGCGGGCCAGCCGGGGCACACCAGCAGCTCCCCGAGGTCCTCGGCCATCCGGAGATGCCGCTGGATCGACCGGCGGCTGAGGGCGGTCCACTGCTGGAGCTGATCCATTGTCACCGAGGTCTGACAGTGCGGATCCACGCTGGAGGCAATCACCAGCAGCAGGAAGCGCGTGGTGGGGCGGGCCAAGGAATGGTCCAGCACCCAGTCGACGGCGCTCATGACACGCTCCTCAGCTTCGATTCCCACAGCCGGCAGCCGAACTGCTCGGGCTCGCGGATCCACAGCACGGCGAGCATCTGTCCCGACTGGATCACCACCGGGTCGCCCTGGGCGGGGCCGTGAGGACCTGACCAGATGCGGGAGCACTCCCCGGGCCCGGTGAGGTGGCGGCACTCGGCACACAGCCCCGAGGTGGTGGGGCGGGGCAGCGTCCAGGTCTCGCCGGTGGCAGGGTCTGAGATGGACGTCGACTCAGAAGGGCCGAGGATGGCGGTAGTGTCGCGGGGATCCCGCCAGGTCATCGTCCGTCCTCCCGAGCCAGATCGAATGTGCTCACAGCAGCACCCCCTGCGGACCGCAGTTGTGCGGCGCGTACCGGCCCTGGTGAGTCACCTCGAGATCAGTCACCGCCATGGGCCTGGTCGGGCCCGGGTCCGGCGACGAGTCGAGTGCGGACCATCGCAGGGACGGCACTGCGTCGATCTCCCAGTGGGCCAGGGATCGGCCGCAGCGCTGGCAGCGGGTGACCCCTGCGAAGCGTCCCAGCGGTGTGCCATCGGTCGCGACGATCACACCAGCACCCCCTGCTCACCGAGGGCGATGACGGTCTCCCCGCACACGTGGCGGCGGAAGCGGGTCGTCCTCTCAGGGGCCCGGTCGGGATCCACTCTCAGCCACATGCCCCACATCTCGGCCAGGAGGACGTCTCCTGAGGGGTCGGGGTCGGGGTGGATCAGGGCGATCGGGTCTCTGGTGGACTCCGAGAGCACCCACAGCAGGCCATCGGCGTGGCATTTCGGGCAGGCGGTCATCGGCCCCCCTCGGCGCGAGTCCTGAAGCGCTCCACCTCGGCGGCATAGTCGAGGCGTCGGCGGGCCCTATGGGCGCTCTTGCGGGCGGTTGACGCAGCCTCCCAGAGGGCGAGCGGCCACAGAGCGATCATGATCGGGATCTCCCAGGGCCTCCAGCGAATGACGTTGCCCATCTGTCGGAGGGTGGAGATGCCGCGGCTCGCCTCGAACATGAGGATTGGCCACCAGACAGCGCCGACCGCCATCCAGACTGCGAAGATTCTGAGGATTCCTCCTGCGGTGATCGTGATGGTCATCGGTCCGGGTCGATCCACAGATGGGCCACGATCACCGCCGCAGCCAGGGCCAGTTCGATGCCGATGATCCAGATCAGCCACTCAGGCATCAAGGGACCTCCGGGTGGGTGATCATGCGCAGGACCTCGCGATCGACCAGGTCGAGGAAGTCCGGGCCGTACAGCGGGTGGTCGAGACGCCGGATCGCTCCTCGCACCTCATCAGCGAGATCCAAGAGGTCGAGGATGTAGTAGGTGGAGCCGATCTGGATCTGGACCCTGCGGGTCCCGCGGTGGACGTGCTCGTACCCCCACCGGATAGCCGCCAACACGGCCAGAGCGGTCACCTCGACGGTGAGCCAATCGCAGACCAGGGCGTCGGCGTCGGGGCCGAGGATGATCGTGACCATCGGGTCCCCCGAGC
>JALWOP010000363.1 GCA_027083445.1 Planctomycetota bacterium
CCCCCCTGGTCGTGTTTCTGATCGCCCTCTTCCTGCCGCTTTCGGAAGGCCCACCCTCCCCCCTACGGGCGGGGGTCGTGACGCTCCTCTTGGCCCTGGCCCGCCCCGAGCTGGCGTTGGTGGGACTCCTGTGGGCCCTCCCGCAGCGGCGAACCCTGCTCGGCGCCCTCCTCGCCCTGGTCGCGCTCGAGTCCCTGCGGCTGGCCTGCTACGGATCCCTCCTGCCCAACTCCTTCTATGCCAAGGCCTCCGACTCCCGTTGGCTCGAGCTTCGAGATGGTCTTTCGTACCTCCTCGCGTTCGCACGGGGTGAGGGGTCCCCCCATCTCGCCCCGGCCCTGGCGGGGAGCGGCATTCTCTTGGCGGCCCTGGCCCTGCCGTTTTGTGCGCGCGGACCGGGGGGCCTCTCCCGCTCCCTCGCCCTGGCGGGACCGCTCTACCTGGTCGCGGTGATCGTGGGGGGCGGGGATGGATACCGGGGGGCGCGGCTGCTTGCACCGGCCGTCGTGCTGATTCTGCTGGCGCTCACGGCCCTGGCAGCCGGCCGAGGGAGCGTGTGGGTCCGGCGGGGTGCGCGCGCTCTGCTCGCTCTGGTCCTGCTCAGTCGCCTGCTCGCCGTTCTGCCGGATAGCCCCGCCAAGCTGGCGGCCATCGCCCGAGGTGGCGCCTCGCAAGCGGACTATGCCGCCGAGCGGCGTGCCCTGGGGCGCATCGCGGCGCTCCTGCCCCCGGGCTCGACCCTGGCCGCGCGTCACCTGCAGATGGCGGAGTACTTCGAGCCTTCCCTGGGGTACCTCGACCTGACCGGACTGTGCGAGCGGAGGGTTGCCCGGCGGCCGGCCCCGGGCCCGATTCGCTTTGGGCGCACATCGATCGCCCCCGCCCTCGACGAACGGGTGGAGGCGATCCACCTCTACCACCAGCTCTTCTCGGAGAGGATCCTGGCAAGCCGTTCGACGGCGGCCTGGCTCGACGCGCCTGCCGCCGAGCGCGCTCTTGTCGGTGATCCCCTACCCGGGGGGGAGGAGGCCCGCGAGCTGGCACGCCGCTATCGCACCCTGACGCTCATCGATGGGGGAGGCCGGGGCCGGCACGTCAACCTGCTCGTACGCGCGGACCTGGCGGCAGGGCTGGCCCTACGCGAGGGGGTCCGGGTCGGCCCTCCCAGCCCGGGGGAGGAGCCTTTCTCCGAGAACCCTTCCGAGAACCCTTCGGGGGAGCCGGCGGATTCGCGCTGAAACCCGCGCCAAGGTGGCTCTACCCCTGTGGGCGGCCCTGTCCCCTTGGCCCTAGCCCTTGGCGAAGATCCAGCCCAGCACCTTGCGCAGGCTGGGGGTCTGCCCCTGGCTGAGGACCCCGATGCGGAAGATCTTGGCGCTGGCCCAGACGAAGAGCACGGTCGTCGCCAGGCAGAGAGCCGTCGCGCTCGCCACCTGCCAGACCGGCGGCGGCGGGGAGCTGGCGAGACGCAGGAGCAGGATCATCGGGGTGGCGGTCGGGATGAAGGTCAAGAGGGTCGCCACGCTCCCGTTGGGGGCCTCGAGGACCGCGTTCCAAGCGAACATGGGGATCAGGATCACCAGCATGGCGGGCGTCATCATGCTCTGGGCATCACGCAGCTCGGAGCAGGCCGAACCCAGGGCCGAAAGCACCGAGCCGTACATGAAGAGCGCCAGGATGAGCATCAGGATGAACCAGCCGTAGATCGACCAGGGAACCAGGTCCGCCACGCCGAAGTGGTGGGTGGCCCAGAGCGTGCCACCCAGGTAGAGGCTGCCGAGGGTGAGGGAGATCCCGACGCTGCCGACCAGTTTGCCCAGCATCAGTTGGAAGGGGCTGACCGCCGAGACGAGGACCTCGGAGATGCGCAGCATCTTTTCCTCGAGGACCTGGTTCATCAGGGCGGGGGCGCTGCTCATGATCAGCATGAAGAGCAGGAACATCGCCGCCGCCGGGACGAGGATCGTACGCAGCTCGTTCTCACGGCGGCCGGAGAGGACCTCACCGTCCTTGCCCCGCGAAGCCAGTCCCCAGGTGCCGACCTTCACGGGAACCGAAAGACGGGCGACCAGGGTGGGGTCGAGGCCGGCGGCCTCGAAACGGATCCTGCGCACCTCGGCATCGATCACGCTCCCCAGCCAGCGCGGCAGCTCGGTGAAGGTCGGCTCGTCGGTGTGGTAGGCCGCAGGTCGCTCCCCGACCTCGCCCTCGGGATCGAGGATGCTCGCCTCGAGGAGGAGAAACCCATCCAGTTCACCCGAGCGCACGCGCTCGGAGAGAACCCAATCCACCGCCTCGTCCGCCTGTTTCGGGGTGTAGAGCTCCAGTTCGAAGCGCGGGCGCTTCTGGACCCGCTCTCCATCCTCCTCCGACCAGATCCCCTCCTCGTTGCGCTTGCGTGCAGCCTCCTGGAGCACCGGCCAGAGCTTCCCGGTGGGGTCGACGACGGCACAGGTGCGGGTCGTGAGATCGACCCGACCCTTGAGGAAGATCTGCACCAGGATCGAGCCCCCCATGAAGAGGGGCATGGCGAGCAGGCCGATCAGGAAGGCCTTCGAGCGCACGGCTTGAAGGTACTCCGCGCGCCCTACGGCGAGGATCTTCTCGAACATCAGGCGGCCTCCTCTTCAGCGGCACGGCGCACGGCTTCGGGTCCTGCGATGCGCAGGAAGATGTCGTGTAGGGTGGGGCGAGTCTCCTCGAAACTGTGGATGTGGGTACGGGCGAGGAGCGCTTCCAACAGCGCCTGGCTGTCCTTGCTGCGGACCTCCTGTACGTTGCCCAGGTCGATGTAGTCCTCGACCATCTCCAGCCCCTCGAGGGCCGCGGCTCCAGCGTCCGTACGCACGCGAACACTCTCCGCTCCGTGTTCGCGCTGGATCTCGTCCAGGGTGCCGTCGAGCACCTTGTCCCCCCGGAAGATCATGAAGATGCGGTCGCAGAGCTCCTCGGCTACCCCCATGTCGTGGGTCGAGAAGATGACGGTCGCACCGGCGCTGCGCAGGTCGGTGATGGCCGAGCGCAACACGTCGGCGCCCACGGGGTCGAGGCCCGAGAAGGGCTCATCGAGGATGATCAGTTCGGGGCGGGCGATGACCGTTGCGATGAACTGCACCTTTTGGGACATGCCCTTCGAGAGGGCCTCGGTCTTGGCGTGCTTCCAATCCTCGAGTTCGAAGCGTTCGAGCCAGGTGTCGATCTCGCGCTCTGCCGAGCGTCGATCCATGCCCTTGAGCGACGCGTAGTAGGTTAGCAGACGCGAGACGGTCATCTTCTTGTAGAGGCCGCGCTCCTCGGGCAGATAGCCCACCCGATCATTGGCCGCGCGGGTTTCCCGTTTGCCGAGCACCTCGATCGATCCCTGGTCGGGGTGCAGGATGTGCAGGATCATGCGCAGGGTGGTCGTCTTGCCCGATCCGTTGGGTCCGATGAAGCCGTAGAGAGAGCCGGTGGGCACTTCGAGGGAGAGGTCGCGGACGGCGACGTGTTTCCCGAAGGTTTTGGTGACGCCGGTCAGGCGCAGGGCCGGTTGCATGGGCGAGGGGGGGAGTCGGGG
>JALWOP010000364.1 GCA_027083445.1 Planctomycetota bacterium
AACCATCCCCTTGCGACACCGCGCCACGCGATTCTGCCCCCAGTGTGGGGGGCCCCTGGTTCCCGCCCCGATCGAGGGGCGCGAGAGGCCGCGCTGCATCGTCTGCGGCTTCGTCTGCTTCCACAATCCCGCCTCGGCCGTGGCCGCCGCCATCCTGGATGGCTCGCGGGTCGTGCTGATCCGGCGCCGGATCCGGCCCTTCGCGGGGGAGTGGGCCCTACCCGCGGGCTATCAGGAGATCGATGAGGACCCCAGGGAGACCGCCCGCCGGGAGGCCGGGGAGGAGACCGGCCTCCAGATCGAGCCCCTGCGCCTCTTCGACGTCATCTGGGTTCCCGACGACCCGCGCAAGCCGGCCAACGTCCTGGTCTACCTCTGCCGCTCCCTGGGGGGGGAGCTGCGGGCCGGATCGGACGCTCGCGAGGCAGCCTGGTTCGATCTGGACAGACTCCCCAGCGCGATCGGCTTCGACAATCGCCGGCGCATCCTCGATCGTTTGCCCCGTCCAGGTGCCGGGTCCGGCTGAGGGCTCGCTACCATGGAGCCGATGAAAGGGCCCATTACCTATCGAGACGCTGGCGTCGACATCGACGCCCAAGAGGCCGCCCTCTCCCAGGCGAAGCAGGCCATTCGCGCCACCTTCACCCCCGGAGTCCTCTCGGACGTGGGCCTCTTCGGGGGCCTGTTCGATCTCCATGCGGCGGGGGTCGGCGGCCAGATCCTGGTCGCCAGTGCCGACGGAGTGGGGACCAAGCTCGAGGTGGCCATCCGCGCGGGGATCTACGACACCGTGGGGCGGGATCTCGTCCAGCACTGCATCAACGACGTGTTGGTGCAGGGTGCACGGCCCCTGTTCTTCCTCGACTACGTGGGGACCGGACGGCTCGAGCCCTCCGTGGTCTCGGGATTGATCGGGGGCTGCGCCGCCGCCTGCCGCGACCACGGACTGGCCCTGCTGGGAGGGGAGACAGCCGAGATGCCGGGCCTCTACGCGGAGGGTGACTTCGACCTGGTCGGCTTCATCGTCGGCGCCGTTGCTCGCGAGCGTGTGCTCGATGGGAGCCGTGTACGCGAGGGGCAGGTACTGCTCGCCCTGGAGTCGAGCGGACTGCATACCAATGGCTATTCCCTGGCGCGCAAGGTGCTCTTCGAGCGTCTGGGGCTCGGTCTCGATGACCATCCGCCCGAACTGGATTGCAGCGTGGGTGAGGCTCTGCTCGCACCGCACCGCTGCTACCTCGAACTGCTCTGGCCCCTGCTCGAGGAGGAGCGCCTGGCGGGCCTGGCCCACATCACCGGCGGGGGGCTGCTCGACAACCTTCCGCGTATCCTCGGCGAGTACGACGCCCTCCTCGAACCGGGGAGCTGGCCCCTGCCGGGACTGATGCGCCTGCTCGTCGAGGGTGCCGGCATCGATCGGGATGAAGCCCACCGCGCCTTCAACATGGGGGTCGGCATGGTGCTCTTCGTCGAACCCGAAGAGGAGGCCGCGGTCCGGGCTCACCTGGAAGGCCAGGGGGAGCCGGTGCACCGCATCGGAAGTGTCGTTGCACCAGAGCGCAGCGGCCAGGACTCCGAGCGGAGCTCCAAGGGTGTCGTACGATGGGCCCGCTGATCCTCGCCCTTGCCGCCTGCGCAGGTTCGCCCCCCGACGCGCAGGTCGATGAGCGGGTGAGCGCCATGGTGCGCGACCTGGCCGAGGAGGGACTCTCGGAAGAGGAGCTCCTCGCCCGACAGGAGCGCGCCTTCGAGCTCTTTCAGGAGGCGATGGATCGCTACCAGGCCGTGGAGGCTCGGGCCCTGGCCGAGGCGATGCACCGCCGGGCTCAAGCGACTTGGAGCGTCTTCTGTGTGGAGGGGGCTCTGCGCCGGGCTGGGGACTACGACGGCGCCCGAGAGGCCTTGAGTCGCCACCTGGAGCGGTCCCTTGCTCCAGACGAGCGCACCGCCGTACTCCTGCGCCGGGCGATCGTCGCGGCGGGGGCGGGCTGGACCCGCCAGGAGCGGGCCGACCTGGGACGGGGTCTTGCGCGGGGCGCGAGCGACGCCTATCAGATGCTCGGCCGCCTGGCCCTGGCCCAGGGGCGACGGGACGAGGCTCGCCGCCTCTTCGGGGCACTCCTCGAACGTAACCCCGGTGACCCCAGCGCGGCCCCCCCCTGGGCCCTGCGGGGCTTTGGCCTTGCGCTCCTGGTCCAGGGCGATGAACCTTTACACCGCTCACCGCGCTGAGCCACTCCGCTGAGCCACTCCGTTGGGGGCCACCGCGCCGGCTCCCCCCTGCAACCCCGCCCCCCACAAGGACTACCTGACCGTATGTCGATGTCGAAGAGCAGTCGTTCCCCCCAGACCTCGAACCCTCTCAACCCCCTGCGGGAGAGCGCCCACCGATCCTGGCGGCCCCGGATCCTCTTGGGTTCCCTCCTGGCCCTCCTGGGGGCGGGCGCCGCTCGCGGCGTTGCCGCTACGGCTCCGGTCACGGCTCGGGGGATCGACCCGATCCCCGGCCAGGAGCGTTACCTCAAGGACAGCGATCTCAAGAAGGTCGGTGCCAGCCTGACCGCCTACCTCGAAGCGCGGGACGAGGGCGAGGGGGTGACCGAGGCCGAGGTCAAGCTCAAGGCCGAGATCAGCAAGCTGGAGAAGAAGCTGGCGAAGACCCCCGCCAAGGGCAATCTCCTGGCGAGCCCGGGCGATCTGGGTCGAGCCCTGTGGCTCTCCTTCGACTACGACCACAAGAAGCGCATCGCCAAGGCCGGCAAGGTCAGTGAGCAGAAGACCTGGGATGACTACCTTTTCACGAAGAAGGATCCGCTGAACTATGCCGTCTGGACGCCGGAGAAGTATCGACCCAAGACCGACGCTTATACCCTGATCCTGCTCATCCCCGACGAGGGGGAAAAACCCTTCGACTGCATCACCGAGGACTGGACCGATCCCGGTCTGCGCTCCGCGATCATCGCGGCTCCGGCCATGCCGGAGGACACCAGCCTGTGGGAGGAGAACGACGGCTTCGCGCGGGTCCTGGGCCTCTACAAGGAGCTGACCAACAACTGGGCGATCGACTTCGACCGTATCTATCTGGCCGGTCAGGGGCGCGGCGTTCAGACCGCCGTCACGATCGCATCGATCTGGCCCGAGCGTTTCGCCGGCGTGATCGGCCGACGCGGTGAGGTGGGGGCCATCGAGGCGGACAACTTCAGCAACCTGCCCTGTTACTTCGCTGGGGGCGGGCCGAAGACCGAAGCCTTCGGCGAGCAGGCCAAGGCGCTGGGCTACGACGGCATCACCCTGCAGCCCGACGGCTTGGAAGAGGACATCTGGACCTGGATCCAGGCCCATCCCCGCAACTCCTATCCGAGCCACGTGGTCCTGCTCGCCACGGGACGGACGACGCGCATGTACTGGCTGGCGGTACCCCTGACGAGCGACTCCACCCTGGTGCGCTTGGAAGCAACGATCGACAAGGAGAGCAATACCGTCACGGTCGAGGGGGTCGGTGCTACCGAGTTCACCCTCTACTTCAGCGACGCACTGCTCGACCTCGACAAGGAGGTGACCGTCGTCGCCAATGGAGAGGTCTACAAGGACAAGATCCCGCGCTCCTTCCGGCAGACGGTGAACAGCTTCTACAAGGCCGCCATCGACCCGGGCAAGGTGCTGGTCGCTTCCAAGTTCTATCACCTACCCGCCCCCGCGGAGGAGGGCGGAGACGGGGACTGACGGCGAAGTGGGGCAGGAATTGGGGCGGGGCGAGCGGGCCCAAGCCACAGCCGCTCCCCGGGCACCCGTGCTGCATCTCATCCTGGTCGTCATCCTGGCCGGGGCGGGGACGATGACCGTCGAACTGGCCGCCGTGCGGCTGCTCGCTCCCTGGTTTGGGACCTCGAGCCGGGTTTGGACCAACGTCATCGGCGTCGTTCTCCTCGCCCTGGCACTGGGCTACCTGCTCGGCGCCCGCCTCTCTCGCCATGGTGATGCGCGCAGGCGGCTGGGACGGGTGCTCCTGGTCGCGGCCCTCTGTAGCAGCCTCCTGCCCTTCGGCGCCCGGCCCGTGGCCGAACTCTTCCTGCCCCCTGAGCTGGCGCTCGACCAGGCGGCGGGGTTGCTCCTGTGGGGATCCCTTGGCGCTGCTTTCGTGCTCTTCCTGCCCGCGGCCGCGGCCCTGGGCTGCGTGGGGCCCCTGGCGGTGGAGGAGCTGCAGCGCCTGAGCCGCGGGGGGGCGGGCGATGCCGGTGGGCGGGTGCTTGCCGCCTCGACCCTAGGCAGTCTCTTCGGAACCTTCGGCACCACCCACCTGTTCATTCCCGAGCTGGGCCTGCGGGTCACCTTTCTCGGGTCGGGCCTCCTCCTGGCCCTTTCCGGTCTCTCGCTCCTGTTTCCCCGGCCGGGACGTGGATCCCTGGCAGCGGGGGCGCTGGTTCTGGTCGCTTTCGCCCTCCCCGCCCACTCCCAGCGCCGACCCAGTGGGGAGCGCCGGCTTCTGGAGCGGGTGGAGTCCCCCTTGCAGCACCTCGAGGTGGTCGAGCTCGACCCCAGTGGTTCCGAGGGAACCCGGCTCCGCATGCTGCAGGTCAACGAGAGCTTCGACTCCTTCCAGTCGGTCTGGGTTCCAAGGAAGGGTCTGCTCGGTGCGGGGTACTACTACGACTACTTCGCTGCGCCGATGCACTGGGATGCACTCGAGGGGGATGCCCTCGAGGAAGGTGGGGGGGGACGTCCGTGGCGGGTCTTGATCTTGGGTCTGGGAGCCGGGACCAGTGTGCGCGTGCTCGAGGGCTCCGTTCCGCGTGGCCTCGACCTGGCCACGGTCGGGGTGGAGATCGATCCCGCCGTCGTCGAACTCGGCAGACGCTGGTTCGACCTGGCCGTGAATGAACCGGGTCGGACGGTTCTCTCGGGATTGGATGCCCGGGCGGCCCTGCGGGCTCTGCCCGGCCCCTTCGACCAGGTCGTGTTGGATTGTTACGCCAACAACATGGAGATCCCCCCCCACCTCTCGACGGGAGAATTCTTCTCCGAGGTGGCCGGGGTCCTGCGTCCCGGCGGCTGGATCAGCGCCAACGTGGGCGGCTTTGGCGTGGGGGACCCGGTGGTTCAAGCGGTTGCGAAGAGCCTGGCGGCAGGGACCCTCTCTCCCGTGGCCTGCGCCCGCGTGCCCTTTTCGCGCAACGTGATGCTCTACGCCCGTCCTGGATCGGCCCTCCCCCAGCCCGGCGGAGCCACCTGGGGTGGAGACGATCTCCTCGCAGGGCTGACGGCACCCCTCGAGGTGGGGGAGGCCTGGCGCGTCGTACGGCCCCCCGTCTCCGCTCCCCTCACCGACGATCGTTGCGCGATCGAGCGCCTGCAACTCGAGTCGATCGCCGCCGGGCGCAGGCGCTTTCTGCGTGGGAGCGTGCCCCGATGATCGCAGCGCTCCTCTTCCTGTTCCTGGCCGCCGGTGAGCACTTCGACCGGGCCATGCAACGTTTGGGGGAGGGGCACTACGCCGAGGCATTGGCCCTGACCGAACAGATTCCCGATCCCCCGCTCCAGGCTTTGGCGCGCACGCGCTGTCTTTGGGCGGCGGGGGACCTGGGTGGAGCCCTGGCCGCGGCCCGCGAAGGGCTGGAACGGGACGCGGATGGGGATACCCTGCGACGCCTGCTCTGGAGGGCGACCTACCTCTCCCTCGAACTCGGGTTGGGAGACCTGGCCCTCTCCCTGTGCGATCGCTGGGAGAATGCGCTGCGCGAGGCGACCGACCTCAGCCCGAGCGAGCGCGCCCAGTGGCGAGAGGGTTGGGGAGAGGGAACCGGCCTGGTGGAAGCACGGCGGCGGGCCGAAGCCGCCCGCCGGATCGCGCGGAGAGCCGAGCGCGGTCTCGCCCGGGCCTGGGGCGTCGCTCTCGGCGGAGGGGGGATGGTCCTCCTGGCGATGCTCTACCTGGCCCGCCGATCGGAATAGCGCCACTCACCGACCGAGGTGAAGAGGTCTTGCACCTTCGGGGTCTAGAGAATGTCCAAGAGGCCCTTGCCACCCACGGGATCGAAGAGGGTCAGGGGGGCTTGCCACCAGATGACGTCGGCGGCGAGCGGTGCGTTCCAGGGCAGGCGATCCTTGGATGCGATCGATCCCAGGGCGACCGCGGCGTAGGCGCGCGTCGTCTCCGAGGCGCGACGGCTCTTGAGGATGGCGAGCAGTCCTGGCACGACACGGGCATCGCCCACCACGCCCAGGGACCAGGTCACGGCCAGCTCTTCGAAGAGCTTGCGCGAGCGTTCCAGCCGCTGAACCAAGAGCGGTGCGGCACTGCGATCTCCGAGCAGAGCCAGGGCAACCGCTGCCTCCCGCAGGAGCCCGGCCCGATAGGAGCTGGTCCTCTGAAGGCTCTCTCGCAGGGGAGCGACGGCCTCCTCGGCCCCGATGAGCCCCAGGGCGATCATGGCCTGGGCGCGCAGGTTCTCGTCGCCCTGGGAGATTCGTGGCAGCAGGCCCTCGATGGCGCGTCGCTCGCCGATCAGCCCCAGGGCGGTGGCGACAGCCCCCTCCTCGGAGGGGGTCTTGGAGCTTTGGAGGGCGTCCAGGAGGGCCCGCCGCAGGCCTTCGGCGGGGGGCTCACCGGCCTGGGTACGACCGCGCTCGAGCAGGCCCAGGGCGAGGGCCGCCCAGGGACGCTGGTCGCTGGATCCCCGGGCGAGAGCGCGCAGAAGCAGGGCTCGCGTTTCGCTCGGTCCGGCCCCCTTGGGGCCGTGGCCCACGCGGCCGGCCGAACGTCCCAGGGCCAAGAGGGCCAGGTTGCGAGCCAGGCGATCGCGCCCCTCCGAGGAGGCATCTACCAGGGCTGCCCGCAGGCGCTGGTCCGGGGGATCCTGGTCATCGTCGCCGAGCAGGCCGGAGGCCACCAGAACCCCGTGCTGGACCAGGGGCTCGGCCGGAGCGCGGGGATCGAGGGCTTTTCGGAAGGCGCTCACGAGACGCTCCTTCCAGGTCGGGTCGGCACCGGCGGCGAGGCGTGCCATGGCGACCGGGAGATAGGCGCGTACCCGGTGGTCGAGGCGGGGCTCTTCCCAGAGTTGATAGAGGAAGGTGAGTTCGCCCTCGCGCGAGGTGGCCACGCGCGGCGGCTCGGTGCCGCTCGTTGGCGCGGAGTCGAGGCGCACGAGGCCCAGCCCGATGATGGCGGCGACCATGCGATCCCGAGTCGGCTGATCCCCGAGCCGCGCGGCCTGGGCCAGTTCATGGACGACGTAGCGCCGCACCGCTTCGCCCTTGGCGCGGCGACCGATCAAGGCCAGGCCGTAGGTGGCGAAGGCTTGGGTACGGAGGGGCACGTGGCTGCGGCCGACCGTCTTGCGACCCGTTGGACGATCGAGGGCCAGGTCGGCCAGCAGGGGTGCGTCATCGGAGCGACCGAGAACCCCCAGAGCGATGGCGGCCGTCTCAGCGACCTCTTGGTTGCCGTGTGCGAGCCAGGGGCGAATCCACTGGGCTACACCAGGTTCGCCGGTGGATCGGTCGCCGATCTTGGCCAGGGCCAGGAGTGACCCGGTGATGATGTCCACATCCTTCTGCCCATCGAGAGCCGCGACCAGGGCGGGTACGATCTCGTCGTAGAGGGTCGCTTCGGTCGGACGCAGGCCCGAGCGGTGGGCCTGGGGGCCACCTTTTCCGAGGTAGAAGTCATCCGAACCGGTGGTGGCGGCTTCCCCGCTGAAGACCGCATCGCGGACGGCCAGGTAACCGTCACGCTGGAAGGACCACCACTGGCTCCAGGCCGCCGGGTCGCTGTCGACGAAGCCTCCTCCCGTCGAACTGGGACCGCCCTTGCTCGCCCCGCCGGGTCCTAGGGTCGTCGCCGGGCCTCGGAAAGCACCGCCGTGGGGGAGCACCGGAGCGGCGAGGAGGGTCAGGAGCGTGGAGGTCAGAAGGAGCGGAGTGCGCGCGACGAACATGGTCTCATCCCGGTGGGAGGTGGCGGCCCGGCTCTATCTTTCGTCCAGGGAACGGCCGCGCGCAAGCTTCCAATCCGTGGAGGCGGCCTGGAGCGTCCGGGACCGCATCTTGGGGGACCTCGATATGCGGCGGGGGCCGCCGATCCGATTGGATCGACGGCCCCCGGTGGGTCTCCGGCCGCTCACGCGGCGGGGGGGGATTGGAGTCGACTCAGAGAATGTCGAGGATCCCCGTTCCGCTGTCCCCGGTCAGGGTGACGGTGTTGGCTCGGTAGTTGATGTTGACCGAGATCTTGGTGTTCCAGGGCAGGGGCTCCTTGTCGCAGACGATTCCCAGGGCGACGGCGGCGAAGCCGCGAGCGCTGGGGGTCAGGGAGTCACTGCCGAGCATCTCGACCAGGGGGTCGATCGAGTGGCTGTCACCGATGGCGCCCAGGGCGGTCGCGATCGAGGCCTGGGTGGCCATGCCCTTGGCGGTCTGCAACATGGAGACCAGCTCGTCGACGATGTTCTTGTCCCCGAGTAGACCGAGGCCGATCGCTGCCTGCTTGAGCAGGTCGGCCTTGTACTTGGAGGACTTGATGATCTCCTCGATGGCCGGGATGACATCCCGTTCACCGATCAGACCGAGAGCGACCGCGCAGAATCCGCGGGCGTTGTCGTCACCCTTGAAGTGGTCCATCTTTTCGAGGGCCACCACCTTGGCTTCGGTGTACTTGGCGATCCCAAGCCCGATCAGGTAAGCGCCGATGTCCTGGGGACGCACGCACTTGTCGGCCTCGGCCAGGAGGGCCTTCAGGCTGTCGGCATGGGCCGTACGGTCTTCATCCAGAAGGCGCCGGTTGAAGATGCCGATGGCAAGTCCCGCCCAGGGGCGCAGTTGACTCTTGCCCCGGGAGAGCTGCTTTTGCAGCTCCTTGGAAACCTGTGCCTCGCCGCCGGTGGGGTTCTCGCCCTTGCCGGGGGTTCCGCCGACCTGGGCCAGGGAGACCATGGCGAAGCGTCGGCCCATCGGGTCGCCGTTCTTGATGAAGTCGATCAGGGACTGGCGGATGCGGTTGTCGATACCGGACTTGCCCTCGTCGGCGGAGGTTCCGACCTGGCCCAGGGCCAGGGCACAGCCCCACTGCACTTCGCGGCGAGCCTTGGAGTGGACACCGATGCCTTCCATCAGCATCTCGGCCACCCGCTCGCGGTAGCTCTCGTCGACCCCCTGGTCGGCATTGAGCAAACGAGCCATGGCGTTCGGGGCGTGAGCGAGCACGAAGTAGTGACGGGTCGTTGCGTTGGCCCGTTGGTTCTCCGGGTTGAAGTAGTCGAGCAGGAAGTCGATCTGGGCCTCCCGGGAGACGACGTGGGCACGGTTCGTCTCGGCCTCGGCGGGATCGGCGGCTAGAGCATTCACCGCGTCCGGGTCCGAAGCTACGGGGCAGAGCCCGAAGGATGTCATCGCGGCGACCTTGATGTCGCGGGTGGAGAACTCGGGCGCGGTCAGGACATCGACCAGGGTTTCGGCGATCTTCTGGCGCAGCTCGTTGTCATTGGTGCGATAGGCGACCAGACCCAAGCCGTAGGCGGCGAAGGCGCGGGTGCGGTAGGGCACCTCGGCCTTGGAGATCAGACGCCGGGCACGCTCATCGTTGAGCATCAGTTGGGTCAAGAGCGGTTCGGCGCGGCGATCCCCCAGGATGCCCAGGGCGACGGCCGCGGTCTCGGCGATCTCCTGGTTGCTGTCCTTGAGGAACTCGGTGATGATGTTGGCGAATTCGCTCTCGCCGCTGCTGTCGACCACGTCACCGATCTTGGCCAGGGCGACCATGGCCCCGGTGACGATGTCGTTGTTGGTCTCTTCCGCCAGGGCGCGCTTGAGAGCGGGAACCACGGTGCCGCGGATCTGCTCCTGGGTCGGACGCAGGGAGCTCTTGGCCTGGGACTTCTCTCCACGGCCCAGGAAGAAATCGTCCGAACCGGTTTCGGTGCCGCCGTCGTGGATACGCGACTTCAGGTCGAGGTAGGGCTCCTTGTTGAAGCCCCACCAGAAGTCCCACAGTGAGAGATCGGGGCCGGCGTCGCCGCCGCCGGGAGTGGTCGGGGTCTTGGCTCCACCGGGTTGTCCCGGAGGCGCTCCGGGGGTGGCGGGACCGGGAGTGGTCGGTCCGCTGGGACCGGGGACACCGGGGGTGGAGGGACCTGGAGTGGAGGGGCCGCCACCGCCGCCGCCGCCGCCGCCGCCCGGGGGGACGGTGTCGCCGGGGCCTCGGTAGGTGCCGCCGTGACCCTGGGTGACGTCCTGCAGCGCAAAGGCTGCGACCGCCACCAGGGAGCCGAGAATTAGGAGCTTCTTCATATCGAAGGACCGGGAAGGGTTCAGTCGGGGTACCCACAGGCGCGACCGGCGGTCGCGTCGGGTCACGGTATGCAAGGGGCGTGCCCCGCGCGGGGCCTGGGTGATCCCGGGTCGAGATCGCTACCAGAATAGCAGGAAAGGGGCCCCGCGCCCCAGGGCCTTTCGGGGCCTGGTTGGTGATGTTACGGGAGGGGAACAGGACCTACCCCCGCCTCGATCCTTTCAACGCCCCTCCGGGGAGGGCAGACTGAGGGGGTGAGCCAGGTGCAGCGGGGCTGGGGAGCGCAGCGAGACCCGGGGAGGCGTGAAGGGCTTCTGGGGTGTCTGGCCCGCTACCGCATCCACCGACCCCTGGAGGCCGGAGGGGCCCGGTGGCGGGAGCTGGAGGCGGATCTCTGCGCGGCTCTCGGTCTGCGCGGTCTGGCCTGGCTGCCCCTCGGAGGGGTGCGCGAAGAAGAGCTGCCCCACTCCACAGGCCTCCCCCCGCGGCGGGTCGACTGGCCTTGGGTCGCTCGGCTCACCCCCGGTGAGGTGCGCCGGATCCGCGAGGGGGCGCGGCAGCGCTCTCCAAGGCTCGACGCGTGCGAGGCGGACGAGATCTGGGTACGCGGGCGCGAGGCGGGCCTCCCCCCCGGCGTGCTCTGGATTCTCCCGCCCCAGGGGGGAGAGTGGGGGAGAGGAGCACTCGATACGCAAGAGTGGGTCGCCCTGGCCGACCTCCTCGCCGATCTCTATCGCTTCCGCCCTGCGCGGGTCGAAGGGGGGGGCCGAGGCTCCGATGGGCAGGGGGAGTCGAGTCCAGACCAGGCCGGCTTGCTCCACGATCTGCGCGGGCAGCTCACCCTGGCCCTCTTGGAACTCGAACGCCGCGGAGGGGTAGGCGGTGGCAACGCATCGGTTCTGGCTCTCTTGCGCTCGGCCCGGGATCTGTGCAGCGCGGGCATGGAGGGGCGTCCTCTGGTCCGCTCCTTGGAGCTGCGCCCGCTGCTCCTCGCCGAGGCGCGCTATCTCGCCGACCTGGCGCGGGGTGCCTCCGGGGGCGGTGGGGTGGGGGTTCGCGTGCGCTGCCCCGCCGGCCTCACCGTGGTGGCGGACCGCTCGCGGCTCGCGCGGGTGGTGCGCAACCTACTCGTCAACGCCGCGGAGGCGAGTCGCCCTCCCTCCCGAGTGCAGATCGAGGGCCGAGCGCTACCGGATGGGCGCGTCTCGATCGTCGTCGAGGACCAGGGGGAGGGAATGGACCCGGTGCGTCTGGCGGAGTACCTCTCGCCCGAGCGCGCCTCGGGCGGCGGCAGCGGTTGGGGGGGGGCGAGCCTGGTCTCCTGCCTGCAGGCCCTCGGTGCGGAGTGTGCCATCGAGTCCGCCCCGGGCGCTGGGACCCGCGTCGAGGTGAGCCTGCCCGTGGCGGCTCCATTCCCCGCCGCCTCCACTCCCATCGGCCAGGGGAGCAGAAGCCGGACGAGTCGCTCGGGGCAGGCTTCCGTGCAGAGTTAGAGGATGTCCAGGATGCCGGTTGCGGAGGGCGCGGTCAGGGTAGGGGGGCTCGATGGGTAGTTGCTTCCCACCGCCAGGGGAGAATTCCACGGGAGGGCATCCTTGTCGCAGACGATTCCCAAGGCGACGGCGGCAAAGGCGCGGGCGCTGTCGGTTCGATCGGGATCGGCCAGCATCTCGGTCAGGGCCTCGATCGAACGGGCATCGCCGATAGTGCCTAGGGCGCTGGCGATCGAAGCCTGGGTCGCCATACCCCGGGCCGTGCGCAGCATGGCGCCCAGGCGTTCGCCAAGGCTGCGGTCGCCCAGAAGGATCAGCGCCATCGCCGCACGGCGCAGCAGGTCTGGGCGATAGCGGGAGTCGTCGACAATCGCCTGTAGAGCCGGGATGGCAGCGCGTTCATGCAGGAGTCCCAGGGCGATGGCGCAGGCTCCCCGGGCTTCGTCGTCGCCCTTGAAGCGAGCGAGCTGCTCCAGGGCGATGGGACCGGCGGGGGCGTAGCCGGCCAGTCCCAGGCCGATGAGATAGGCCCCGACCTCCTGCGGGCGCACGCAGCGACACGCCTCTTCCAGGAGAGCTACGAGGGTAGGCGTGTGAAGCGGGCGTCCCGCCTCGCGCAGGCGCCGGTTGAAGAGGCCGATGGCCAGCCCGGCCCAAGGGCGCACGAGACTGCCGCCGCGGGTGAGGCGCCCCTGGAGCAAGTTGGCGACCTGTTCTTCTGCGGCATTCCCCTCGGTTCCCTGTCCCGGGGTAGAGCCGACCCGCGCCAGGGCGATCGCGGCCAGGCCGCGGCCCTGGGGGGTGCCCCGGTCGAGGCAGGAGGAGAGGGTCTCACGAATGCGCGGGTCGAGTTGGGTGCGTAGGGAACCGGCGGCGTTACCGATGTAGCCAAGGCCGATGATGCTTCCCCAGCGCACCTCGCGCTCGGAGTTGGAGCGGCTGCCGGCCGCCTCCATGAGCAACTCCGCAATCCGCTGGCGATAGCGCGGGTCGACCCGGCCTTCGGCCGCCAGGAGACGCGCCATGGCAACCGGCGCGTGGGCTCGTACAAAGGCGTGGCGTGAGCGCCGGTTGGCCCGCATGCGCGCCGGGTCGAAGTAGTCGAGCAGGAACTCCAGTTGGTCCTCGCGGCAGCGGATACGCGGAGAGCCGGGAACTGCCTCGCCCCCCGGCCCGGGGCGCAGCACGCAGAGGCCGAAGGCGTTCATCGCGGCCACCTTGATGTCCCGGGTAGAGAAGGAGGGGGAGTCGAGCAGGTCGGCCAGGGCAGAGGCGATCTCGATCCGCAGGGTTTCCTGCCGGGTTCGCTGGGAGACGAGCCCCAGGGCGTACGCGGCGTAGGCCCGTGTGCGATACGGCACTTCGCTCTTGCCGAGGAGGCGTCTGGCGAGGGGGTCGTCACGCAGCAGGCGCAGCAACAGCGCGGCCGCACGGTCATCGCCGAGGATCCCCAGGGCGATCGTGGCCGTCTCGGAGACCTCTTGATTCGGGTCCCCGAGAAAGCGCTGAATCAAGAGCGCTCTGCGGTCGAGCCCCTCCCCATCGATCTTGGCCAGGGCGATCAGGGCTCCGGTGAGGATGTCGGTCGCGCGCTCCCGGGTTAGGGCACGCTCGAGTGCGGGCAGAACCCGGCTGTCGATCTGCGCTCGGGTCGGCCGGGTCACGCAAGTGTGCGCACGCTTCTCTCCACGCCCCAGGAAGAAGTCGTCGGACCCGGTCTGGACCTCTCCCTCGTGGATGCTGCGCTTCAGATCGAGGAAGCCATCGGCATTGAAGCGCCACCATGTGCTCCAGTCGGGAGGGGTGTGGGCCGGCGGTCCGCCGGGGGAGTGGGG
>JALWOP010000365.1 GCA_027083445.1 Planctomycetota bacterium
GTCGCACGCAGGAGCTCGTCGCGCTTTGCGAGGGCGACCACCGAGTCGGGACAGGCGGCCAGGGCCCTCCCCAGGATGGGCGCCAGCTTGCCCGCGGGCAGTCCCTGACTTCCATCCGGCGCCTCTGTGGCGATGCTGCGGAGTTCCGCCAGCGCCGCGCCGTGGCGCACGAAAGCCAGCGCATCCCCCGCGCGCACCAACAGGAGCAACGTCGCCAAGAGGGGTAGCAGGCGAGCGAAGGCGGAGGAGCGCTCCTGGGTGAGCAGCACGCCCATCAGGGGCCAGATCACCACCGGCGCCACCGCTCCGGAGGTGATGGGGGCATTGAGGAAGGCCGCCGCGAGGGAGGCGATCAGGGCCGCGCCGAGGGCTCTGCGTTCCCGATCTTCCTCCCCCAAGGCGCGCAGGCCTGCGCGCAGGGCGAGACCCAGGAACAAGAGCCAAGCCAGCCCCCCCGCCACCCCCAGCTCGATCCAAACCTCCAGCCAGTCGTTGTGGACGTGCTCGACCTCGACGGGGGTGGGCTCGCCGCCCTGGTGGCTGGAGAGTGCCAGCTCCGTGGGGTCCCGATAGGGGGGGAAGGCGCGAGCGAACTGCCCCGGCCCGACCCCGAGCCAGGGGTGGGCGCGGAAGGGGCCTTCCAAGGCCGCACGCCAGGTGCGCAGGCGAAACTCGATTCCCCCCAGGTCGCCGCTCTCCCCTGCACCGGGATCCGTCGATTCCTCTTCCGCGGTCGGCGCGCCTTCTTCTCCCGCAGTCCCCGCCGGAGCAGCGGCCGGCTTCGCGGCGAACAGGCCCGCCGCCAAGAGGGCGGCCAAGAGGAGTCGCAGCCCCCCCGCTCCCCCGCGTGGGCGGGACCCGAGAGTCGCCAGAGCCGTGCAAAGCAGAGCAAAGGGCACCGTCAGCACCGGCGTCCAGCCGCCGTAGAAGGCGAGCCCCCCTCCTGCGAGCAGGGCCAGGAGTCGCGGCAGCCCACGCAGGGAGGGGAGCCATACCAGGGCGACCGCCGCCCCGGGCAGGGCGACCGCTGCGATACGGCCGCTGTTACCGAGTTCGCCCCCGGGGGTGAGGAGAGCGCCGAGAAGATAGAGCAGGGTGAGCAGGGGTAGGCCGCGGGCGAGCACACGCCGACCGGCCTCGCCCAGCCCCGATGCGGCCAGAGCCAGGGCGAAGCCGAGGCTCCAGGCGAGGACGCTGCGACGGGCCTCGAAGGGATCGCCGGCCTGGGAGGCGCGGTAGACGACCCATGCGAGCACGAAGAGCAGGAGGCTCGAACCCTCGAAACGGACCGGCCGGCGGCGCAGGGCACAAAGACCCAGGGCCGGTAGGGCGAGGAGCAGGCTCCAGCCCAGGCCGGCGCTCTCCGGAGTCGGCACGTCGTGCAGGGGCCCACCGGGGACGCCCAGGACGAAGGCGGGTAGGAGGATCAGCCAGGCTCCGGCAGCGTCGAGACTGCGCCCGCTCCCCGTCACGCCCCCGAGCCTTCAGTGGTCCCAGCGGCACTGCGTGCCAGGATTGCGTCGACGAAGGGCTCGGGCTCGAAGGCTTCGAGCAGCTCGAGCTGCTCACCGGTGCCGACGTAGTGCACCGGCAGGCCCAGGGCGCGGCGGATACCGAAGACCGCTCCACCCCGGGCGGTGCCGTCGAGCTTGGCGACGATCAGACCGGTGACCTCGACCGAGGCGGTGAACCGCTTGGCCTGCTCGATCGCGTTTTGACCGTTGGTACCGTCGATCACGAGCCAGGTGTGGTGGGGAGCGCCCGGCAGCTTCTTGCCGATCACCCGGCGCACCTTGCCGAGCTCCTCCATCAGGTCGCGCTGGGTGTGCAGCCGTCCGGCTGTGTCGATCAGGACCACGTCCATCCCCCGGGCGATGCCCGCACTGACCGCATCGAAGGCGACGGCGGCCGGGTCGGCGCCGTCGGTGTGCTGGCGTACCAGATCGGCCCCGTTGCGTCCTGCCCAGATCTCGAGCTGATCGGCGGCCGCCGCCCGATAGGTGTCGGCCGCTCCCAGGAGCACACGCTTTCCCTGGCTTTGAAAGCGGCTCGCCAGCTTGGCGATGGAGGTGGTCTTGCCCGAGCCGTTGACGCCGACGACGAGAATCACCGTCGGCTTCTCGGAGCCGAACTCGATCTCACCGCCGCCTTCGCCCAGGGCCTCGAGCAGCCGTGTGCGCAGATGCGCGCGCACATCCTCCTCGCCCTTGATCTCACCGCGCTTGTGCAGGCGTGCGATCTCGGCGCACAGCTCGCCCGCCAAGGGACCCAGGTCCGAGGTGTAGAGCAGCTCTTCGAGCTCGTCGAGCAGCTCCTGGTCGATGGGCCGGCCCCCCCGGAAGATCGAGGAGAGGCCGTCCGAGAGAGCGCTGCGCGTCTTGGTCAGGCGCTCGCGCAGGCGCGAGAAGAGTCCCATGGGTCTAGACGTCTCCTCCGGCTGCGGCCGGGCGTTGGCTCTTGATCTTGTCGAGCACCCCGTTGATGAAGGCGCCCGAGTTGGCTGTCGAGTAGCGTTTGCCGAGCTCGATCGCCTCGTTGATGGCGACCTTGGGGGGGATGTCGTCGCAGTGCAGGAGCTCGTAGGTCGCCAGTCGCAGGACGTTGCGGTCGATGACCGCCATGCGGGCGATCTGCCAGTTCTGGGCGACCTCCTGGATCACCGTGTCGATCGCTGCACGGTGCTCATGGGCACCCAGCACCAGTCGCCGAGCGAAGCGGCAGGTTTCGGCATCCCGCTCCTCGACCACCTTGAGGAAGTAGGGCAGCTCGTCGATCACCTCGTCCCCGAGCAGGTCGACCTGGTAGAGGAACTTGAGCGCCAGTTCCCGTGCGCGCGTGCGTCGCTTCATCGCCGGATCTCCATCGCGTCGTCGCTGCGGGTCTTCCCGGTGGCGGTTTCGAGGGCGGCGAGCACGCCGAGTGCGGCTCGGGCCACCTCGCGCCCCTTGTCGTGAACGCCCCCCTGGGAGCGCGGCAGGGCACGGGCACGGGCCTGCTCCAAGGTTTGGCAGGTCAGGACACCGAGCAGGACCGGTGTGCGGGTGTCGAGGGCCACCCGGCCGATCCCCTCGGCCGCGCCGCCGGCGACCCAGCGGTCGTGGGTCGTCTCCCCCCGCAGGACCAGGCCGAAGCAGAGCACCGCGTGGATGTCCTCCCGTTCGGCGAAGCGCTGGGCGACGATCGGCAGCTCGAAGGCGCCGGGGACCCAGGCCACCTCGATGTCCCGGGGGGCGGCACCCGCCCCCTCGAGCTCCGCGCGAGCCGAAGCGAGCATGGCGCCGGTCAGCTCCCGGTGGTATTCGGAGACCACCACGGCGAAGCGCGCACCGGAGGGCGCGCGGCGATTCGATTCCAAGCTCTGCTTCGAATCCAAGCTCTGCTTGTCGAGGGCCATCGAGAGGGGGGTGTGAGAAGGAACGCTTGGGGGGCGAGGTGGATGCGCCGTTTTCGAGCGGCGCACAGTCTAGGTCCACCGCGCGCGGGATCTACGGTTCGAGTCGCGTTTTCCGAACCCGAGCACTCCCCGTTCCGCGGCTGCACTCTCCCTGGAGGGTCCTCTTTCCGGACTTCACCCCTCGTAGACGGGGACGAGCACGATCCGGGGAGCGGGCGGCGGCTCACCCTCCCCGGAGAGAGCGGCGCGGGGTGGGGCGCTTTCGAACAGGTGCTCGGGCAGCTCGTCGCAGGGGAGGAGCGGGAAGGTGAAGCTCGGCGGGACTCCCTCGGCGCTGTCCCAGCCCGGGATGGGCAGGGGACCGCGCGCCGAGCGGAGGCGCAGAATCTTGCCCGTCTCCTCGTCCGCGGCCTCCACGAACAGGACTTCGAGCTCCAGTTCTCCGGCAGTTTCCCTTGCGGGGATCGGTGTGGCCAGGCAGAGGTCGATCCCCGGACGCCAGGGGAGCCCCACCGGTTCCCCGGTGTCGAAGGCCAGGCTGCTTGCCTCTCCTGCAATGATCCAGACCAGGATGCGCCCCCGTGTGCGCAACTCCGGACCGCCGACGCTGAGCTCGGAGAGGATCAGGCGCCGCTCCCCACCCATATCGGTGCGTCCTCTCACCGAGGGGAGGATTCGTGCCGCCGGAGGGATCGGCGAGCGGGGTGAGGAGCTTTGCGCGCCTGTCCCTGGGGGGGCATCGCAGGCGCGACAGGCGCAGAGCCCAGCAGGGCCGGGGAGGGCGAGTAGGATCCAGGCAGCCGCTGCGCGCATGGGAGGTCTCCTCGAGAATCCCATCGCAAGCGATCGCCGGATAGGTTTGCCAGGACGAGATGGCTCTTTTTTACGCCCATCCCCGAAGCGGGAAGAGCGTGCCTCCTATCGGTTCCCGCCGGTTTCCAGATCCTCGATGTGGCGCGGCCAATCGTCACGCAAGAGGCGCGAGAGGGCCCGATCGGCCAGGATGCGCCCCCCGGTTTGGCAGGCGGCGCAGTAGTTCATCTCGCTCTTGCCGGCGAAGACGACGCGCCGCACCGGCGCCTTGCAGCGAGGGCAGGGCCTTCCGTAGCGACCATGCACCGCCATGCGTGGATGGAAAGCGCTCACCTTGTCGGGAAAACGCTCCCCGGCCGCAGTCACATAGCGCTCACGCCACTCGCTCAAGGTTTCCCGCAGGGCGATCCAGAGCCGCTGCCATTCCTCGTCATCGAGATCCCGGGGCCGCCGGAAGGGGGAGAGCTGCGCGGCCCAGAGGATCTCGTCCGAACTCCAGTTGCCGACGCCCGAGACGAGCCGGGGCGAAGTCAGGGCGCGCTTGAGGGTGTGGGGCGCCTCTTCGAGGCGGGCGCGCAGCTCCGCGGGGGTGCACTCCAGGGGTTCGATGCCGCCCGGGTCGTGTTCGGCGAGGGCCGCGCGTCCGCGGACCAGGTGCAGGGAGGCGCGGTGGGTCGAACCCGCCTCGGTGACCAGCAGGGTTCCGCACTCGAAGTCGAATGCCGCCAGGCCGCCCCGACGTGGAATCGCGGCACCGGCATCCTTCCAGCGCAGTCGCCCGGCGACCATCAGGTGCACCACGGCAAAACACTCCTGCTCGCACTCGAAGACGATGCGCTTGCCCAGGCGCGAGAGCCCCTCGATCCCGGTCGGGACGAACTCGGTCGGAGAGGGGTCGATGCTGCGCAGGAAAAAGGGGCTCGCCAGGCGCAGGCCGCGGAGCACTCGTCCTTGGACCCGCGCCCGTAGGGCGACCAGGTAGGCCTCGACCTCCGGTAGCTCGGGCATACGCGGAGTCTACGCTGCCAGGGCGGGAACTCATCGCCCTGGAGGACTACCATGGTCCCGATGAGTCGCCCCGAGACCGACACCAATCCCTATCGGCTGCTTCCCAAGGTCGACGCGGTGCTGCGCAGGCCGCGGGTCGCCGCCTTGGAGGAGGCGATCGGCCCGTCTCTCCTGGCGGAGCTGGTCGGCTCCGTTCTGCAGCGCTGGCGGGAAGAGATCGGCGCGGGCGACCTCGATCGCAGCGGTGTCGAGGCGCGTCTCCAGGGTGGCCGGCTCGAGGACGAGATCGAGGAGGCCGTGCATCGGGAAGAGGGGCGGGGCGTGGTGCGCGCCATCAATGCCACCGGCGTCGTCATGCACACCGGCCTTGGGCGCTCGCCCGTCCATCCCGAGGTGGCCGCGGCCATGGCGAGCGCCGCGGGGGGCTACTGCGTGCTCGAGGTCGATCGCTTCACCGGCCGGCGCAACCAGCGCGACGAGCGGATCGGCGAGCTGCTCGGTCGCTTGACCGGATCCGAAGCGGGTATCGCCGTCAACAACAACGCCGCCGCTGCCTTCCTGGTGATGCACACCTTTGCCGGCGGGCGTGAGGCGATCGTCTCCCGGGGCGAGCTGGTCGAGATCGGAGGCTCCTTCCGCGTCCCCGACGTCTGCCGGAGCGCGGGCGTCCGTCTGGTCGAGGTCGGTGCGACCAACCGCACGCGCCTGGCCGATTTCGAGCGGGCGGTCGGTGCGCGGACCGGCCTGATCATGAAGTTCCACAGTTCGAACTTCCGTTTGGTCGGCTTCACCGAAGAGGTGCCGATGGAGGAGCTGGCCACCCTGGGCCGCGAACGGGAGATCCCCACCGCCTTCGACCTGGGCTCGGGAAGGATCGAGGCGGATGGCGCCCGCCCTCTCGAAATGCTCGGGGGTGAGACCCTGGTGCGCGAGGCCCTGGAGAGCGGCCTCGAGGTGGTCACCTTCTCGGGGGACAAGCTGCTCGGTGGTCCCCAGGCGGGTTTGATCGTCGGCCGTGCCGAGCGCATCGCCGAACTGCGGGCCAACCCGATCTACCGGGCCTTGCGGCTGGACAAGACGATCCTGGCGGGACTCGAAAAGACCCTCGAGCTCTTGCTCGCGGGGAGGGGCGACGAGATCCCGACCCGTCGCCTGCTCCTGGCGAGCGAAGAGGAGGTGCGCGCCGCCGCGGAGCGGCTGGCTGCGAGCCTCGAAGGGGTAAGCGCCACGGTCCTCTCCTCCCAGGCCCAACCGGGTAGCGGCGCCGCCCCCGGAGAATTCTTGCCCAGTGCCGTCGTGCGCGTGGAGAAACCGGGTTGGTCCCCCGAGCGTCTGGCCGCTGCCCTGCGGGCGGCGGAACCGCCGCTTTTCGCCCGCATCCAGGACGGCGCTCTGCTCCTCGATCCCCGCAGCCTCCTTCCCAGCGACCACGCCGACGTCCTACGTCTGTTCAGGGAGCTGGACTCTTCGCCTTCCCCCAACCGAACCTCGTCATGAACGAAACTCCCGCAAAGCGTCTCACCGACTACGCCGCCTGCGCCGGGTGAGCAGCCAAGATGCCCATGGGGCAGCTCACGCAGGTCTTGCGTGACGTCGATCCGGAGCGCGACGCGCGTCTACTCGTCGGTCCCCAGACCGTGGACGACGCCGGCGTCGTACTGCTCGGCGAGGCTGAGGGGGTGCCGGGCGGTCTGGCTCTGGTCCAGACCGTCGACTACTTTCCTCCGGTCCTCGACGATCCCTATCTCTACGGCGCGGTCGCCGCGGCCAACTCCCTCTCGGATGTCTATGCCATGGGGGGGCGGCCGATTTCGGCTCTCAACCTGGCGGGTTTTCCCGGAGACTTCGACCCGGGCTGGGTGCGCGACATCTTCCGGGGCGGGTTCGACAAGGTGCGCGAGGCGGGGGCGGTGGTCGCCGGCGGTCACACGGTCACCGCCGCGGAGCCCCTCTTCGGCTTCGCGGTGACCGGGGTGGTCGACCGCGACAAGATCACCGACAACGCGGGTGCGCGGCCGGGAGACCTACTCGTTCTGACCAAGCCCCTCGGCATGGGGACCATGGCCACGGCCGGTAAGGGACTGAAGGCCTCTCCCGAGGCGATCCGGGCGGCGGCGGAGATCATGGCCACCCTGAACGACAAGGCCGCCGCGGCGATGAACGCGGTCGGTGCCCACGCCTGTACCGACATCACCGGTTTCGGGCTCGTGGGTCACGCGCGCAACATCGCCGCGGGGAGCGGGGTGACCCTGCGCTTTGCGACGCCGGAGCTGCCGATCTTCGACGGGGCGCTCGATCTGGCCCGCGCGGGGGTCGTCTCGGGCGGCTCGGGTCGCAACCGGTCTGCGCTGGGGGAGAGCGTCTGCGTGGCCGCGGGACTCGAGGAGGCCCTGGTCAAGCTGCTCTTCGACGCGGAGACCAGTGGGGGACTCCTGATCGCCGTCGCCCCCGACCGTCTCGAGTCTCTGGTGGCCGAGCTCGAAGAGCGCGGCGTGCTCGCCGCGCGGGTGGGCGAGGTCGCCGAGCGAGGAGACTGTCTGGTCGAGTTGCTCTGATGGCTCGCCGCTGGATCACCGCAGCCCTGCCGCTCGTCGTCGGGCTGCTCCTCGCCTCCTGCGCAGCGAACCGCCCCGGTGCCTTTTCGCAGTGGACCCAGGAGGTAGCAGCCGAGCTGGGTGGCGAACTCGCGCGCTGTGTCGTCGCCGACTTCGATCCCAACCTCTCCGGCGACGAGATCGCCGTGTTGGCCGGGGACGGGAGCGTGCACCTGATCTGGCGTGACGGGGGGGTCTGGCACCTGCGGCAACCCTTTCGCCTCGCCGGCCGGGTGATCGGGGCCTGCGCCGGCGACCTCATTGCGAGCCGGGAGGGGGCCGAGTTGGTCGCCCTGGGACCGGCCGAGGGAGATGACGGGGGCAGGGGACGCGCGACCGCCCTGGGCCTCTCGGCCGGCGGGGGGAGTTGGCTCAAGGTGTTGATCGAGAGCGAGGCCTCGATCCATGCGGGGGTGCTGGCGGATCTCGAACCCGACCGGCCCGGGGACGAGTTGGTCTACGGCGGTCTCTTCGGTGAGGCGCGGCTCGTCGGCCGAGGAGCACCGCGAAGCCTGGGAGCCTTGCCGGGCCATGCCGAGGGGGTGGCGTCCGGCGTGGGAGGAGTCGTCTTCGCCTGTGATGACGGTTCGCTGGTGCGCTTCCGGCGCCGGGAAGAGGGGGGCTTCGAAAAGGGCCTCTTGGCCCGGGTGGAGGCGTCGCTGGCGGGCGTGGCCGCCTCGACCCAGGAGGTGCTCTTCTGCGCCGATGACGGGGGGCTGCGTCTTTGGAAGGAGGGGCAGACGCGCGAACTCCTGCATCTGCCCCGACCCCTGCGCGGGGTGGTCCTGGCCGACCTCGATCCTTCCCATCCAGGGGTGGAGTACGCCACCACGGGGGATGACGGTCGCGTGCGACTGGTGCGTGGGGAAGAGGTCAGCGTGGTCGGACGGGACGGGGCAGGCCTGCGCGATCTGGCGTCGGGGGTCTTGCCCGGGTTGGGCCCCTGTCTGGTCGCCTGCGGTTCGGGCGGGGCCGTGATCGTCATGCATCCCCTCTCCAGCGGGGGCGAGCGGTGAGCCCGCCGGCGGGGGAGCTCTACGCCGGGCTGGAGGACGAGGGGGTCCATGGGGAGGAGGTCCCCGGGCCGCCCTGGATCCTGGGTCACCGCGGTACGCCCCGGGAGGCCCCCGAGAACACCCTGGCCGGGCTGCGCCGGGCGGTGGACATCGGCCTCGACGGCTTCGAATACGACCTGCGTGCCTGCGCCAGCGGGGAGCTGGTGCTCCTGCACGACCGTACCCTGGACCGCACGACCGACGGCAGCGGACCCCTCTCGGAGCGCACCCTCCCGGAGCTGTTTCGGCTCGACGCGGGTGGTTGGTTCGCCAAGCGCTACGTGGGCGAGCCCTTGCCGGTATTCGACGAGGCGCTCGAGATCGCGGGGGACGGAGAGCGTTGGCCCCTGCACATGATCGAGCTCAAGGAGCCGGGCCTGGTCGAGCGGGTGGCGGCCAAGCTGGCCCAGTTGGGGAGGGGCCTGCGCGTACGGGTGGCGGGCTTTCGGCGGGACGTGGTGCTCGAGGCGCACCGCGCCGGATTGCCGGCGATGTTGCTCGCGGTGCGGGCCGACGAGGACGACCGTCGCTGGGTTCGGGACGAGGGTATCGAGGCCTACGGTGTCGGACCGGGGGGCTGGAAGAGCGAGGCGGGGGAGCGCGAGTGGAACGCGGAGCGTTGGGGGTGGTCGATCGACACGCCCGAAGAGCTGCTTGCCGCCTGTCGCGCGCCCCTCTTCGGCTTCAACACCAACGAGCCCTACCGTGCGCTCGCGGTACGTGCCCTGGTGCACCTGGCGCCCGCGGACCGCGGCGGCTATCCCCTGGAGGTTCCCGAGCTTCTGGTGGAGCCCGAGTCCCTCGCGGAGGAGGTGCGGGCACGGGGCGAGTGGTACGGCTCTTGGAAGCCGACGGCCTCGATTCGCAATCCCTTCCCCTGGCCGGTGGAGGTGCGCTGTGGGCTCTTTTTGCCCTCGGGTGCCTTCGAGGTCGAGGGGTTGCCGGTGGTCTTCGATCTCGACGTGGGCCAGACGCGGCGGGTGACCTTCTCCTTGACCGGTGGCTCCCGCATCCCCGGCCCCGATCCACTCCTGGCGGGGCTTTTCCGCTGGCGAGTCGGAACCGGCAGCAAGGAGCTGCGGCCAGGGGGGCGACTGCTCTTCGACGCGCCTCTCGTGCGGCGCCGCGTGACCAGCGCGGATCCCCTGGCGCGTCGGCTGGCGCTCTTGCGCGAGCGTCCCTCCGACCCGCCGGCCACCGTCATCCTGCGTCGGCGCGGCCGCGACCTTTTGCTCTCGATCGAGGATGGGGGCGGTCTGGGGGAGGCCCACTTGATCGCCCACCTGAACGGTGAACTGGTGCGGGGGGGGCCCAGCCTGCGGCTCTTCCTGCCCTCCGATTTCGACCTGCGCGGCGGGGGCATTCCCTTCTCCTGCGGCATTGAGGGGCGGGATGCAGGCTCAGCGCGCCTGCGTCGCTGGGCGGGTGGACTACCGGAGGGAGTGGGGCACGGCGCTCCAGGCCTGCTCCTACCCCTGGGGCAGGGTTAGCGGCAGGCCCCCGCGCAATCGCATCGGAGTAGCCGGGCATCGGGGTAGCCGGGATGGGTTCGCCGCGTTAGAACAGGCCCCCCGAGCGGGAGTGGATCGGTGCTGGTGTGCCGCCCGGCCTTCAAAGCCGGTTGGGCCTCGTGAACAGCGGGGCCGGTGGGTTCGATTCCCATGCACTCCCGCCACTGCTGCTTGCCGGGCTTCTGCTTGCCGAGCTTCTGCTTGCCGAGCTTCCAGGACCAGAGGCTCCATCGCCCTCCCCCGGTGCGGCGGACAGGTCACCTCCGGTGGATTCCGCGGCTTACCTGGCCTGCTTGGACAGCGCCTCTTCAAAGACCAAGACTTCGTCCTTCACGGCATTCAGCGTGACCACGCCGCGACGGTCCTTTTCAAGAATCTTTCCGTTGACCTCGATGGAACTCCATGGGCTCAGCAGTCGCAGTTCTCCTGAAACGGAGGGCGTGATTTCGATCTTGACGACATCTCCTTCTCTCTGAGTCGCGGAAACGAGGTATCCGCCCTGGGCGCGCAAACCGGTAAAACTCGCGTCGAGTTCCTTGGGCCAGCAGGGAAAGACGCGAAGGATGCCGCCGACGCTTTGCACGAGGAATTCGTCGATGAGCCCGGCAATGCCGATGCTCTCCGGCATGAACGTGCCGTGGTAGTGGCCTTGCCAAACGAACAGTCCGTTGGGCGCCTCCCGCGACTTGAACCAACTTCGCGCGGAAGACACCGCATCGGGCATCGAGAGCCTCGCCTTGGCGATGTTGTACATGACATGGGAGTTGTTGCCGTTGTACCGCGTGTGCCGGATCGTGCGCTTGAAAAGCTCCTTCACCGGATCGGGAGAAAACCACGTGACCTGGTCGCCCGGGAATACAGGGACAGCAGGAACGGTAATGTTGTGTACATCGATGTGTGGGCCTCCCTCCCAGTCGACGACAACCTCCTCGCCATCGTGTTCGTTCGTGGGGTAGTCGGCCAACAGGTCCGTGTACTTGCGGCATTGCGCGGCCAGTTCCTCGTCGATACCGAGTTCGGCGGACGCCTGGATGAACGCATCGAGGGTGTAGCGGGTGTACGCGATATCGAAGGGGCAGTTATAGATCCCCATGGATCCATGCTCGGGGCTGTAGGAGGGTCCCAGGAGGATCTTGCCGCTGTCATCCTTCTTGCACTGTTCCATGAAGGCCACATAGAACTTTGCACCCTCTTTCAAGAAGGGGTAGATCTTGGCCTGCATGTATTCACGGTCGGGATCCAAGAGGTGTTTCTGCCACATGCTCTGAAGGGTCATGCCGACCATCCCGATCGTCATTCCATAGGGATTTATGGAAATCTGGCGCTTGTTCTTGCTCTTGCAGTCCGCAGGATCGGGTTCATGTAGGAAAGAGCTGATCGGCACGAAGGCACCATCGATACCGTACGTCACCCGGGACAGGAACTGGAACCGTGGCAGCATGTCGTTCAGGTACGAAATCCAGGAATCGGCCAAATCGGAATGATTGGCTGCCGGCAAGGGCCAGAAGGCCTGCCAGGCGTTGTAGTTGTAGTGGAAATCGGCGTGCCAGGGTGTGGCGTCGGTGGCCAGGGGGGGCATGAGGGCGGGGGGGGCCGCTCCGGGGCGAGAGATGGCGCGCGCGAAGTACAGGAGGCGATACCACCAGTTTTGAAAATCCTTGTCGGCAAGCTGCACGCCGCTACGGGACCAGAACTCTTCCCAAGTCCGTTCATGGGCCGCAATGAGTTCAGATTCATCTCCTGCGATGGTGTCCCGGGCCAAGGCGATCGCCCGCTCGAGCACGTCCCCACTCCCTGGATCGAAGGATGTCACCAGCGAGACCGCAGTACGATCCTCTTCACGGGCAACGGCCAGGGCGTAGCTCATGCCCGCATAGTCGACGTCGCCGGGTAGATCCATGCGCAACCAAGCCAGGCCGTCGGTCTCACCGGTCCGTGCCGGGGGCAGCGTCTCCGCGCTGATCGGATCGAGGGTGACGGGACTGGAACCGTGGATCAGCACGACATTGCGATCGGCCAGGACGCGAATCGTCGTGGTGGATGAATCGGGTCGGGTGATGGTGGCCACGGCCCGCCGCAGGTCCAGAGTGCCCTGCGCCCCCGGATGCGGAGGCGAGAAATCGATCGGCGTGGGGGCGCCTTCTCCCGAGAGCCAGATCCTCTCGATCCGGTTCTCGGCCCGCTCCCCGTCGGAGGTCATGGTGAATACCTCGATCCGGGCCACGACCGACGGTGCGAACGATAGCTCCACGTCGCGAATCCGAGAGGGCGATGGCTTCCACCCAGACTCCAGGATCGGCTTGCCGCCGTCGTCATAGAGATTGACGTAGAAGGAGGCATTGGGTGTTCCGCTGAGCCGTAGGTGGCAGATGGAATGACGGGCGGGCCGGCGGAGTTGGGCGCTGTAACCCGTGGAGGCTCCCCGGGCTCCCCCGACCACCATGACGCTGCCCGGGTAGCCGGGTAGGGGATCGAGTCCGTGTTCCGGAGCCCCACGAATGCAAGTCCGCGGTGAGACGCTCTGCCGCGACTCCCCCTCCAGGCGCAGCGCGGCCGCACAGCGAGGCTGAGGATAGGGTCGCCCGTAGCTCGGCGGGACCCCCTGCGATCCGCTCACCTCGCCCGTGGCCACATCGACCCTGGGGAGCTCTCCGTCGGCGGAGGTGTCGAGCCGGGCGTCCCAGATGTCGTTCTTGGTCACCCGCAGGGTCAGCACGCCGTCCCGTTCCCAAACAAGGCCGTAGAGGTCCCCGTTGCCGACGATCAGGCCGTCGCGATGGCCTGAGAGCATGGACGGCACCGTGACGTCGGCTCCTGCCAAGGCAGATGGGTAGGGGATGCCGCCACCCGATTGCGCAGGAGTGGGTGTACCGATGAACAGGAAAACACCAAGGATCGAGGAGAGCTTGAGCATCTGCTGCTGCATGGTTTCGTACCTCTCTGCCACCAAGGTCAGGGATCTGTGGTACTCGCACGCTATGCGAGCCGGTTGCCTCCCGATTCCCGGGTCGATGGGGTGGCGTCGTCGAGCCGCTATCCTAGGCCCCCCACCCCGCCCCGGGTCACCTCTCCGCCTCCCCCCCCGCCCCGAAGCCCCGCTTCCCCGCGCCCCCCCTGGCGGCGCTCGCGCCCCCGCACTCCCCGCCCCCCCCCGCGGCCCCCCCCCCCCCGCCCCCTCCCGCCCCCCCCCCCCGCCACCCCCCCCCCCACCCCCTCCGCCCCC
>JALWOP010000366.1 GCA_027083445.1 Planctomycetota bacterium
CCATGGGGGTGATGCAGCTCGTGGGAGCCAAGACCCTGATCCTGACCACCAACACGGTCGCGGTTCGGCAGTGGCGGGAGGAGCTGCTCGACAAGAGTTCGCTCGGAGAGGATGAAGTCGGGGAATACACCGGCGAGTCGAAGCAGGTCTGTCCGGTCACGATCAGCACCTATCAGATGCTCACCTGGCGCAGGGCCAAGGGGGGGGACTTTCCCCACTTCGACCTCTTCAGCCGGGAGAACTGGGGCCTGGTGATCTACGACGAGGTGCACCTGCTCCCGGCGCCGATCTTCCGCGTGACCGCCGATCTGCAGGCACGGCGCCGGCTTGGGCTGACGGCGACCCTGGTGCGTGAGGACGGCCGGGAGGACGAGGTCTTCTGCTTGATCGGCCCCAAGCGCTTCGACGTCCCCTGGAAGGTCCTCGAGGATCAGGGATTCATCGCCACGGCGCGGTGCGTCGAGGTACGAGTGCCCCTGGACCCCGCGCTGCGTTCGCGCTACGCGGCGGCGGGCAGCCGTGCCAAGTTCCGCATCGCTTCGGAGAACCCGCGCAAGATCGAGGTCTTGGAGCGCCTCATCGAGCGTCATGCGGGCGCCCGCATCCTGATCATCGGCCAGTACCTCGATCAGCTCACCCGTTTGGCGGCGCACCTCGATGCGCCCTTGATCACGGGCAAGACCCCCAATCCCAAGCGCGAGAGCCTCTACGCCGCCTTCCGCGCGGGCGAAGCTCCGATCTTGATCGTCAGCAAGGTGGGCAACTTCGCCATCGACCTTCCCGACGCAAGCGTCGCCATCCAGGTGTCGGGGACCTTCGGCTCGCGTCAGGAGGAGGCCCAGCGTTTGGGTCGCATCCTGCGTCCCAAGTCTGACGGCTCCGCCGCCTGGTTCTATTCCGTGGTCACCCTCGGATCCCGGGACCAGGAGTTCGCCGAGAAGCGCCAACTGTTCCTCACCGAGCAGGGCTACACCTATGAAATCGTCGAGGCCGAGGCCCTCGACCCAAGAGAGCAGCCGGGAGCATCCACACCTTGAGCCCCTCTTCCAATGGCCGCGGCGCCAAGAAGGCGTCCAAGAAGAAGACCGCGCGGAGACCCCGCAGCAGCCCCAAGACCGGGCGCACCACCCGGTCACAATCAGAGGTGACCCAGCTCCTCGGTCGTCTGCGCAAGCCGCAGCTCTCCGAGCTCTATCGCTACTGGTCGGGGGATCCCGCTGCGCGCCCACCCGCCGTCGCCGACGCACGGCGCGATCTGGCCGGCTGGATGACCGATGGTGAGTATCTCCTGGCACGTATCGAGGAGTTGCCCACCCGGGAGCTGAGGGTCCTCGAAGCCCTGCTCGAGGCTCCCCGCTACGAGCGCACCCCCGAGGATCTCGCCGCAAGGCTGGCTCCCGAGGAGCTCTCACCCCTGGATGTCGAGCTTGCCCTGGGTTTGCTCGAGCGGCGTGGGCTGGCCGTGATGGGACCCTCCCGGGCGGTGGAGGAGGAGGGACAGGATGCCTTCCGCGTCCCCGTGGAACTCGGCGATGCCCTCCTGCGGGCGCGCCGCAGGGCCGGCCGCGGGATCTACGAGATCTTCAGTCTGCGGGGGCACCTGGATCGCATGTACGACGATCCCGCCCGGGCGCGACGCACGCCTCCCAGTCGGGTGCGTGAGCTCTACAAGCTCTACTCGGGGGAGGCTGCGTCGGTGGCGCGCATCGAGCGCCTGCCCGAAGGGCTGCGGGACCTCGTCCAGCGAGCCGTGCTCGAGTTCGGCGGCATTCTGCCGCGGCGCCTCTTCGACCGCATGGAGACCGAGCTGCCCCACTGGAACGGCCGGCGCTGGGGGCGCATCCTCGAAGAGTCCCTCGTCGGAACGGTGCAGCTCCTCGACCTGGCCCCCTACGGGATACGCCACAACGACGAGACGTTGATCGTCTTCAACGAAGTCACCCTCGCCTGGCTCAAACGGGTAGCCGTACCCGGAGACCCCGACGCACCCCACGACGAAGCGGGTCTGGGGGTGGACCTGGTCTCCAACATCTCGCGCTTTCTCGCCTTCATCATCGACAACTCGGTGCGCTTCACCGTGCGCGGGGAGATCTTCAAGACCACCGAGAAGCGCATTCTCGCCGACCTGATCCCCAACCCCGGCCGGGAACTGGAGCGGGAGGAGGTGCTCTCCTTCATCTACCGCTTTGCCCGTCAAGAGGAGCTGATCGAATCCACCGGCGAGCGCACCTTCAGCCTGACCCGGGCCGGACGGGAGTGGGAGGAGCAGAGTCTGGACGAAAAGCTTTCGCGTCTGCTCGAGCACGTCATTGGCGAGCGCGGGCTGGGTGGGCGCTACTTCCACCAGTCGCGCATGCGCGCGCTGGTGGTGAGCATGTTGCGGCGGGTGGAACCTGGGGTTTGGTACGACATCATGTACCTGCCCTTCCTCGCCCGCGGTACCTACCTCTGTCGGCTCGACGAAGTCGAGGCCCAGGAGTACTTCGCGGCGGCCGGTGCGGGTGGTCACGGCGCTCCGGGGGATGATCTGCAGCGCATGGCCTGGCACCTGGTCCGCTGGGTGCGCCAGAGACTCTATCTACTCGGCCTGGTCGACCTGGGGTACGACGCGGCCGGCCATCCCGTCGCGATGCGTTTGACCCGCGTGGGTGCTCGCACCCTCGGCATGGCGCAATCGGAGTCCCCCGCCAAGGGGGTGGGGAACCTCATCGTCACCCCCGACTTCGAAGTGGTGCTCTTTCCCAGCGGGGATGACGCCGAGTTGATCCATGACCTCGACCGCTTTTGCGAGAGGGAGGCACGGGGGGACCTGAAGCATTTTCGCATCACCGAGCGCTCCCTGAAGCGCGCTCTCGCCGAAGGCATGGGGCTGGGGCGCATGATCGCGACCCTCGAGCTCAACGCCCGTACCCCCGTGCCCCAGAACGTCCTTTACACCCTGCGGGACTGGGCCGGTCGAGCGGGGCTCCTGCGCCTCGATTCCGAGCTCGTGGTCCACGGCAGCGACCCCCAGCTCCTGCACGCCTTCATGCACAACCCGGGGGTCAAGGCCTATGTCGATCGGCCCCTGGGAGAGGGCCGCGTAAAGCTCCAGGCGGGTCCGAGTCCGGCACGCATGCGTTCGCTCCTACGGGAGCTGGGCTTTCTGGTCGAACTCGAGGCGTGACCTTGCCCCTGCCGCCGACCCTATTGGCCCTCACACCCGGGCGACTCTCGCAGGGGGATCGCGCTGGACTCGAGCGGCTGGTGGCGTCGGTCGATGCGGCGGTGCGCGCCGGCCTGCGTGGGGTGCTCGTGCGCGAGCCCGCCCTGGCGGACGGGGACTTTTTGGAGCTGGCCGAGAGGCTGCGTACGATCCTCTCGTCGCCGGGCGCTTGGCTCGGGCTCCACGATCGTCCTCACCTGGCAACCAGCGTCGGTGCCGAGGGGGTGCACCTGGGCTATCGCTCCCTTCCTCCCGGGGCGGCCCGAAGGGTCTGTGGCAGCGGGGTGGCCCTGGGGCTCTCGACCCACATGGGGGACGATCCCCAGGGTTTCCTCGGGGTGGACTATCGCTTCTTCGGTCCCCTGCGGGAGACGCCGAGCAAGCGTGGGATCCTCGAGCCCACCGGTTTCGAGGAACTGGCGCGGCAGACATGCGCCCCTCCGCCCCTGTGGGCGCTGGGCGGGTTGGAGCCGGCCGACGGTCCGCGCGTGCTCGAGTGCGGGGCGCGGGGCCTGGCCGTACTGGGAGGCATCCTCGGCAGCGGAGATCCCGCGCGGGGCACGCGGGCCTATCTGGAGGCCCTGGCGTGAATCCCGCGCGCCTGGCCCGACCCCTGCGCCTCGCGGCCTATCTCTTGGCCGGCGCCGGGCTGCTCTACCTGTGGACGCGCTTCGATGCCTACCAGCTACCCGCGGAGGGCTGCAGTCCCCTCCTGCGCTTCGCCCCCGGAGATCGGCTGCTCCTCGACCGGCGTCCGGCTCCGGCCCGCGAGGGGGACGCCCTGCTCGTGCGGGGTGAGGACGGTCTGCTCTACCTGGGGCGGGTGACCCGGCTGCGGCGGCGGGAGGGGCAGCGGGAGGTCTGGATCGAGACCGACTCGCCCACCTGTCCCGGTCGCGACTCCGACGAGATGGGCTGGATTCCCTCCGATCGCATCGCCGCGCGGGTGATCCTCGTCTGGCCCTGGTGAGTCGCGTCCGCCCCTCGGCCCCCGCTCGAAGCGGCTACCATAACGCCATGCGCAGCCTGCCCGCCGCCCTCACCCTGCTCCTGGTCGCCTGTGGCGGCCAAGGCGGGCCCCCTGCCGGGGCCGGCGCCTCGGGCGATGGGCCGCCCCTGCCGAGCGAGGAGCGCATGACTCAACTCGACCAGGAGCTGGCCGAGGCGATTGGGGAGCGTGCCCGCCGGATCGAGGCCGCGCCCGAGGATGGCCGCGAATACCTGGAGCTCGGCATGCTGTACGAGGCACACTCCCAGCACGATCTCGCCCTGCCGGCCTACGAGCGGGCGGTCGCCCTCCTTCGGGATGATGCCAAGGCCTGGTATCGCCTTGGACTCGCTCGGGCCAGGGGCGGGGATCTCGCGGGGGCGCGGGCAGCCCTGGAGCGGACCCTGGCCCTGCGCCCGGACTACACCGCGGCCCGCCTGCGGCTCGGCTTTCTCCTGCTCGATGCGGGGGAGCCCGCGGCGGCTCGCGAGGCCTTCGAGGGGGCCGGAGATCTACCGGCAGCCCTCCAGGGTCTCGCCCAGGCGGATCTCGAGCAGGATCGGCCCGCCGAGGCTCTCCAGCGCCTCTCGGACCCCGCCCTGCGGGAGGGGGCCGCCGCGGCACTCACCGAGCGCTTGCGGGGTCAAGCCCTGGCCCGACTGGGCAGGGACGAACAGGCACGGGAGGCCCTCGCCCGAGGACGGGGCGCACGTCCCGCCTTCGCCGACCCTTGGACGCGGGAGGTGAGCTCCCGCAAGGTCGGGGTCTCCGCCCTTCTCCTGCGGGCGAGAAAACTCCTCGACCGGGGCAAGCCGGATGCGGCGGCGGAGCTTCTCCAGCCCCTGGAGGAGCGGGACGATGCGCGGGTCCTACGGCTCCTGGCCGCCATCGTCGCCCGCCAGGGCCGTTATGCGGAGGCCGCTTCGCTCCTGGAGCGGGCCGCTGCCCTGGAGCCGGATGAGCCCCTCGTGGTCGTAGCCCTCGCCTCGGCCCTGGAGCAGGGGCTCCGAGCGAGCGAGGCCCGGGGGGTCCTCGAGGCCTACCTGGAGAGCCATCCCGGCCAGGTCGAACCCTGGGAGGCCCTGGCCCGGCTCTGGGAGGGAGATCCCGGCCGGGTGATCGAAGTCTGCCTGCGTGCCGAAGAGGCGGGGGTGCGCAGTCGGGCCCTGGCCCTGGCCCACGGAGAGGCGGCGCTCGCCCAGGGGCGCGCCGAGGAGGCGCTGCTCGCCTTCACCCGCGCGACCGAGCTGGACTCCCGCTGCGGGCCGGCCTGGAAGGGCAGCGCGCGGGCCCGGTTGGCGCTGGGCCAGGAGGAACGGGCCGCGCAGGACCTGGAGCGCGCCGAGAGCCTGGGCGAAGAGTGCGCCGACCTGCGCGCGGAACTGGGAGGGAAGCGATGAGCCCCCCGCAGGGACTCGGCCGCGCCGCGGCGGCGGTCTGGATCGTGGCGACCCTTTGCGCCTGCGGTGGCGGAGCCTCTTCCGGCCAGGGGGGGGAGGCCGAAGGGAGCGGCGCGGAGAGCGCGGCCTGGTTCGAGGAGGAGGCCCTCGAGCGCGGTCTCGACTTCGTGCACAAAAGCGGCCACGAGGAGGGCATCTACTACTTCCCCGAGCTGATGGGCGGTGGAGTGGCTCTCTTGGACGTCGAGGGGGATGGGGATCTCGATCTCTTTCTCGTGCAAGGGGGCAGCCTGCACCCGGGCGGCGCTCCGAGCGAGCATCGGCTCTACACGAACGACGGGACGGGGCACTTCCACCTTTCCCAGCGCCTGACGACCGAGGGGTACGGCATGGGGGTCACCACCGGTGACGTCGACGGGGACGGGGACGTCGATCTCTATCTCACCGCCGTGGGGCCCAACGCCCTCTTCCTGAACGATGGCGCGGGGAGTTTCACCGAGGTGGATATGGCGGCCGACCCGGGCTGGGGCACCAGTGCCTGCTTCTTCGATGCCGAGGGCGATGGGGATCTCGATCTTTATGTCGCCAACTACGTCGAATGGAGCGTGGAGACCGAACAGGAGTGCTTCGACCCGACCGGTCAGCCGGACTACTGCAGCCCGGTGAGCTACCAGGCTCCGGCGGTCGACCGTTTCTATCGCAACGACCGCGGATTGCTGGTCGAGGCGACCCACCAGGCGGGCCTCGATGCGGCCTACGGCAACGGTCTGGGCGTGGTGCCGGGGGACTACGACGGGGATGGGGACCTGGACCTCTTCGTCGCCAACGACCAGACCGCCGATCTCCTCTGGATCAACGACGGCAGCGGCCACTTCGAGGATCGTGCCGAACTGGCCGGGGTGGCACGGGACCGCCAGGGGGGGGTGCGCGCCGGAATGGGCGTCGACAGCGCCGACGTCGATCAGGACGGCGACCTCGATCTGATCGTCGTTCACATGGCGCGCGAGCCGGACGGCTTCTTCATCAACCAGGGCCCCTACTTCGTCGAGCGTACCCACAACGTGGGCATCGCCACGGCGGACTGGCGCTACACCCGCTTCGGGGTGGGCTTGCGGGATTTCGATCAGGACGGCCGACTCGATCTGTTCGTCGCCAACGGGCGGGTGAACAAGATGATGGCTCCGCTTCTCCCCGAGGATCCCTTCGCCGAGCCGAACACCCTCCTGCGCGGCATGCCCGGGGGGCGCTTTGCCCTCGTGAAGCCGGAGGGGGGTGTCGAGCCGCCCCTCCTCGAGACATCCCGGGGGGCGGCCTTCGGGGACTTGGACGGAGACGGTGACCTGGACATCGTCGTCGTCAACCGGGATGCGAGGGTGCACCTTTTCCGCAACGTCGTGGCGGATGGGGCCGGGCACCACTGGCTCCTGGTGGGGCTTTTCGAGGGAGGGACCCAGGCCCTCGGGGCCCACGCGATCTTCCAGGTCGGAAACCAGCACCTGCGCGCGGATGTGCGACCCGCGGGGAGCTACTGCTCCGCGAGTGACCCGCGCCTGCATCTGGGGTTGGGGGAGGCGAGCCGGGTCGATGAGATCGAGGTGCACTGGCTCGATGGAAGCCTGGAGCGCTTCGGCCCCTTCGATGCGGACCAGGTCCTGCGCCTTTCGCGGGGTGAGGGGCGCCGCTAGGGGGGGCGTCCCAGACCCTCCTTTCCGCTGCGGGCCGTGGGGGCGTACCCTGGCCGACATGGCCTGGAGTGAAGACCACCTGCACCGCTGGCTGGCGCGGAGCCGTCGGCCCCAAGTGCTCGCGGGTCCCCTGGGGGACGATGCCGCGGTTCTGCGGCGGGATGGGTCGCGCAGTGTCGTCTGCGTCGACCAGGTCGTGCTGGGGGTCCACGCCGCGGAGGGCACGGCTGGGGGCCGGGTCGGCCGCAAGGCAGCGGCCAGAGCCCTCTCGGACCTCGCCGCCACCGCGGCCGAGCCCCGGGCCCTCCTCTGTGCCCTGCGGGCACCCCGCGAGGCGAGGGAGAGCTACCTGCGCGCCCTCCTCTCGGGGGTGCGCCGGGAGGGGGCGCGCCACGGGGCTCCCCTGGTGGGAGGGGATCTCTGCGCGGCTCCAGGTCCGATCTCCCTCGCCGTCACCGCGGTCGGGGCCCTCCCCGGTTCACGCCGCCCGCCTGCCCGGGCCCGGGCGCGCAGCGGAGAGCGTCTGCTCTTGACCGGACCGGTGGGGGGCAGCCTGCTCGGACGGCACCTTCGCATCCAGCCCCGGCTGGCCGAGGGGCGCGAGCTGGCCGCGGCGGGGGCCGGCGCTTTGATGGATCTCTCCGACGGTTTGGCCTGGGATCTCTACCGGCTGGCGAGGGCGGCGGGGGTACGCATCGTGCTCCACACGGTGCCCCTTCACCGTGACGCCCTGCGGGCGGCGCGGAACTCGGGCCGCACCCCCCTCGACCACGCTCTGCACGACGGTGAGGACCACGAGCTGGTCGCCACCCTCCCGGCCAGGGCGCTGGGCGCCCTGCTCGCGGCCCATCCGACCTGGCGGGAGATCGGACGGGTCACCCGGGGCCGCGGTCTCTACCTCGCCTTGGATGGAGAGGCACCGCGGGCCTGGCAGCCCGGAGAGGGGGGGTGGAAGCATGGGGACTAGGCGCAGGCTGATCTCCCGCGGCGAGGAGGCGACCCTGGCCCTCGGCGCCGCCCTGGGCAGGCGCGTCGCGGGGGGGACGGTGATCGCCCTCCTCGGGGAGCTCGGCAGCGGCAAGACCTGCTTCGTGCGTGGACTGGCTCGGGGGCTGGGGCTGAGCGAGGGCATCGCCAGCCCGACCTACACCCTGATGCAGGCCCACGAGGGGGGGCGCCTGCCGCTCTATCACTGCGACGCCTGGATGGAGGGCCGGGAGAAGGCCTGGCTGGCCGAGGGGGGCGCGGAGTTCCTGCTCGAGGAGGGGGTGGTGGCCATCGAGTGGGCCGGCCGGGTGGTGGAGTGGCTCCCCGAGCCCCGCTTGGAGCTCACCCTCGGCCATCTGGGCCCGGAGGAACGCAGTCTGGTCTTCGAGGTGGTGGGGGGAGATGCGGGGCTAGAGGAGCTGATCATCTCCCTGGACCTTCCCTGTGGCGTTGCAGAATGGGACGGAGCTTCTCCCTGGACGGCTCCACCAAAAGAAGGGCAGGGGGGATGAACCCGCGCGGCCGCCTCCCGTTGGAGCAGTGTTGAAGGACGAGTGCGACCCCCTTGCAGCCTTGCTGGCGGGCGACCCTCAGCCCTTCGAGGATTTTGTTCGGCGGGAGCTGCGGACCTTTCTCGGCTTCTTCATCCGGTTGGGAGCCGGGCGTGGAGAGGCTGAGGACCTGACCCAAGAGCTGTTCCTCAAGTTGTACCAGCAGAGTTTGTACCAGCAGGGCCAGACCTACCGTCCCCAGGGGCGATTCCGAGCCTACGCCTTCCGGGTGGCGCGCAACCTGTGGGTCGATCGGCGCCGCCGGACGGCCCTGCGCAGGGATACCGTCGGCGAGGGGCTCCCCGGAGCTGGGGAGGATTCGGCGGGGGGGGTGCTGGCGCGCACCCCCGATCCCGCGGCAAGCGATCCGGCCCTCGAGTTGGACCGGCGCGAGGAGGTGGCACGGCTGCGGGCTGCCCTGGCGGAGCTGGGTGAACACCACCGTATCGTCTTCGAGTTGGGGGTGATCCAGGGGCTGCCCTACCAGGAGATCGCGGGGGTCCTCGGGATTCCGGTCGGTACGGTCAAATCGCGCATGTTCCACGCCGTTCGGCGACTGCAGATGCTTCTGGAGGTGGAGGAGTGAAGCGTCCGATGGATGGGGCTCCGATGGATGAGGAACGCCGGGCGCAACTGCTCGAGCTCTTGCTCCGAGAGCGCGCCGCCCGCAGGGGCCGTGACGGCGGTGATGGCCGTGACGGCGGCGATGGCAGTGACCGGGCCGAAGGATCCGAGGTCGAACTGGAGCCGCAGGAACGAGAAGAACTCCTGCGACTGGAGGCCTTCCTCGAGCGCTTCGAGGTTCTGGCTGATGCGGGTGAAGCTGGTGGGCTCGGCAGCTCTGGGTTCGAGGCCGGCGAAGCGAAGGGTTCCCCCTCCGACGCGCAACTCGTCGAGCGCATCCTTTCGCGCACCACCCGTGAGGATCTGAGTTGGCGCGGGGATCTCGCCCTCTACGGGCGCCACCTGCGCTCGCGACTCGCCTCGTCGCTCTGGTTGCGACTGGCCGCGGCCAGCCTGTTGCTACACCTGATCGCCCTGCCGGCCCTGGCCTACTACATCTGGGTCGGCTCGCCCCGCCGGCCGAAGGTGACCTTCGTCCCCTACGAGCAGTACTACCCCGAGGGGTTCCCCGAGGAGGTGCGCGAGAAGAGCGATGATCCCCTTGGAGTACCTGGCGAGGAGGATGGATCGGCCCCGTTCGCGCCCCTCCCCGGGGAGCGGGTTTCCCCTGGGAACGGGCGGGATGGGGCGGACCAGCCTGGGCTGAAGGAGGCGGATGGGGAGGAATCCCGTCGAGGTGACCACTGAGCGACTCTTCCTTGGAGCGTAAGGCCTAGACGCGAAGTTCCTGCCGGGGCCCCTGGGCCTGTCCCTGGGAGCGGGCCAGAGCCTATCCTCTCGGGATGTCCAGAGCTTCTCTCTTCCCCCTCTGCCTGCTTCTCTCCCTGGGAGCGCGAGCTCAAGACGAGGCCGAAGCCCCCGCTCCTCCCACCGAGATCCTCGAGTTGGGCCTCGATCAGGCTGTTCGGCTGGCCCTGATGCGCAACCTCGAACTGGAGATGGCCACGGTCGAGGGGGAGGTGGCCCAGTTCGATCAGCTCGGGAGTTGGGGCGCCTTCGACTGGGTCTTCGATGCCTCCGCGGGCTACACCGACTCCGAGCGCGAGGTGAGCGGCTTCCTGGACGGGGCCAGCGGCAACTCGATCCAAAGCAACCAGACCAACTACCACGCCTCCCTGACCCGTCCCCTGGAGAGCGGCGGCTCCTTCCAGGCAGCCTTCGACCGGGGGATCAATCGCACCAACTCGATCTTCCAGAACGAACCCGAGCAGACCACCGACAACCTCTCCCTGATCTACACCCAGCCCCTCCTGCGCGGGGCTTGGAGCCGACGGGCGACCTCGGAGCAACGGGAGAGCGAGCTCTCCTGGCGGCGCCAACTGGAGGTGGTGCGCCAGACGCGCCAGAGGGTGGCCCAGGAGGTCAGTGACGCCTATTGGGACCTGGTGAGCGCGATCGAACAGCTCGAGGTCGCACGTTCGGGGGTGGAACTGGGGCGCTCTCGGTTGATACGGGGCCAGAGGGAGTTGGATGCGGGGCTTGGCACGGAGGTTGATGTCGTTCAGGCTCAAGCGGAGCTGGCGACCCGGGCCGAGAGCCTCCTGCAAGCCGAGAACGACGTGGCCCAGCGCCAGGACGACCTGCGCAAGCTGCTTTCGGCCAACCGGGAGGAGGCCCTCTGGGACGTGGAGATCCGGCCGACGACGGGTCTACCCGTCGAGGTCGACGGATCACCCGTTCCAGATTGGACCACGGCGGTGGCAACGGCTCTGGAGCGGAGACCCCTGTTGCGACAAAAGCGCCTCGATTTGGAGATCGCCCGTGAGCGTCTCGTGCGCGCCGAGAGTGATCGGCGTGCCGGGTTGGACCTGGAGCTCACCCTCAGCTCCCGCTCGGTGGACGGCAAGGGCAACGTCGCCTTTCGGGATGCGACCCATTTCGAGTTCCCCACCTCCGGCGCGACCCTGACCTACAACTTGCCCCTGGGCAACCGGGGCGCGAAGTACGCCGAGCGTGCGGCCCGCGCTCGGGTCCGCAGTGCACAGCTCGACATCGACAGGAGCGAGCTCGACGTGGTGGCCGAGGTGCGCGCGGCCCTGAGGGCGGTCGAGTTTGCGGCCGAGCAGGTGAACGCGACCATGGAGAGTCTGCGCCTGGCGCGCAAGCAGCTCGAATCCGAGGAGGCGATGCAGCGCCACGACCTTTCCACGACCTTCCAGGTCTTGGAGTTCCAACAGACCTTGATCGAGGCTATGTCCAACGAGCGCACGGCCCGCGCCGGCTATGCCAAGGCCCTGGTCGCCCTGCGTAGCGCTCAGGGCCTTCTAGCAGAGGAACAGTAGTGGAAGAGCACGCAAGATCGGAGCAAGCCAAGAGCCGCCCCTGGATTGGATTGGCGGGGGCCCTCGGGATCCTCGGAGGCGTCATCTGGTTCGCCCTGCGCTCGGAGAAGGAGGCCGCGCCCGCTCCGCTCACCCTCGAGGAGCGTTACCTGGCCGATCCCCGCATCGATCCGTTGATCTTCGACAGTCCCTACGTCAAGACCTTCGATGCGCCCCTGACCGACATGATCGGGGTCTGGGTCTCCAAGCTCGAGCATGGGACCAAGGAACCCCTGCGGCAGGCGCGTCTGGAACTGGCCCAGGCGGGGCCCCGGGCGGTTCCCGCCCTGGAGCGCCTCTGGGACGAGGTGGTGACCCGGGACGATGCCCGCTGGCGGTCTGGGGTCCTCGAGAACATCCTGCAGGCCCTGGACGGGATGCACGATCCCGCGGTCCTGCCCATCGTCCGCAAGGCGATGATCTACTCGACCGGGTCGGTGCGCCTGGCCGCCCTGCCGGCCCTGGGAGAGCTGGGGGGCAAGGAGGACTATGAGCTCGTGGTGGTCTGGCTTCCGGTGCTCGAGACCGGTGCCATCCAGGCTCGCTACGCCGAGGTTCTGCGCAAGCTCGATTCCAAGCGCTACTACGATGACGTCATCCAGTGGCTGACCGAGGGCCGCTACTCCGAACTCTGGGAGTACCTGATGCTCTCGATCGCCGCCTGCGACGACCGAGAGCAGGCCGAGGCCTTCAAGGGCCTTGCCGCCCTGCGGGACGATCGCTATGCACCCTTCCTGATGGCACCGGCTGCGGCCCAGGGTGATCCGGACGCGCGGGAGGAGCTGATGAGGCGCTTGAATCACGAGCGAGCTGGGACGCGGCAGCTCGCTGTTCAAGCCATGGCGGCGATGGGCTGGATCGAACCCCTCTGTCCCCTGGTCGAGGACGAGCACGCCGGTGTTCGTCGTCTCGTCGTCAAGGCCCTCGCCGATGCACCCTCCGATCTCTCCACCGAGTACCTGCGCATCGCTGCCAAGGATGAGGATCGGGAGGTGCGGGAGACGGCCCGCAGGGAGCTGGTCGCCCGGGGGGATGAGCTCACCGTGGCCGAGGTCTTGGCCCAGCTCGAGGGAACGGTCTCCGAGCGCGGCGACGCGATCAACATCCTGCGGCTGAGTTGGGATGCCAACCCGGGCAGTCCAGAGCGAGCCTACGAGCGCCTGGTCAAGGTATGGAAGCGCGAGGACAGCGATCCGCGGGCGCGTATGTCGGTCCTGGAATCCCTCGCGAACGTTCCCCTGCGCGAGGCGGCGGACTTTCTCCTGGACTTCGGACGCCAGTTCCAGGGCGAACTCAAGGGCAAGCGGGCCCACCGCTTCATCTGCGGGCTGCTCTGGAATACCGGCAGCGTGGGACGCGATCTTCTGCGGGAGACCCTCGCCACGGAGACCGATCCCTTCAGGCGCCTCGACCTGATCGAGTTCATCTGGCAGGACCACTCCGATGCCTCCCGCGAGGTTCTCCTGGCCGACCTGCGCGATGACTCCCAGAGCCCCTACGAGCGTCTCTACGCCGCCGACCGGCTGACGCGCCTGGGACCCGCGGAACTCGTCGCGCCCGTGATCAAGCGCGTCTACCTGGCCTGCACCCACCAGCGGGTGCGACCGGCTCTGCAGAACCTGCTTTGGACCTGGTACGGTCAGCACGACTTCAGCTAGGCCCTCGCACCGCCCCCTCGAGGCCGTAGGGTAGGGCACCCCATGGCACGCCTCCTCTCGCTCTACATCCTCTCCCTCATCCTGCTCGCCTGCGGAGCGGGCCAGCCCTCCGATCCGGCCGCGGGCGGAGGGGG
>JALWOP010000367.1 GCA_027083445.1 Planctomycetota bacterium
CGCAGGTGGAGCGGCGGGGCGCTGGGCCTACGCCGCTTCGAAGCTGGCGGTCGAGCGGCTGCTCGATGGGGCTCGGAGCCTCTGGGCTCCCGGAAGGGGGCCGCTCCACCTGCGTTTCTTCAATGTGGTGGGGCCGGGTCAGGGACGCGAGAGCGGTATGGTCCTGCCGCGCTTCGTCCACCAGGCACTCACGGGCGAGGAGCTGACGGTCTATGGGAGCGGGAGGGCGACGCGCACCTTCGCCCATGTGGATGAGGTCGCCAAAGACCTGGCTGCCCTCGTCGCCCGGGAGAGCCTACCCGAGGGACCGCTGAACCTGGGCGGCTCCGCCCACGCGACGATCTTGGAGCTTGCCCACACGGTCCTCGCCGCCACGGGCTCCTCCTCGGCCCTGCGCCACGTCGATCCCACCCGGCTCGTCGCACCCCTGTTCGTCGACGTGCCCCACCGCCGGCCCGATCTCTCCCGGGCAAGGGGGCTGGGCCTCGTGCGCAATCCGCGCAGCTTGGAGGCCATCGTGGCGGATGTGGTTCGCGCCGCAGGGGGAGTCTCTGGGAGAGGGGGAGAGCTCTCTGCCCCGCGCGAGAATCCGCGCTAGACTTCATCCGCCCATGCTCCGTCGGATCCCCGCCCCCCGGAGGGCTGCGTGCGAATCGCCCGCGTCCTGACCCGGCTCAACCTCGGGGGGCCGGCACGCCAGGTCTTGGGTGCCGATCCCTTGCTCTCCGCCCGCGGCCACACCCTGCGCGTCTTCACCGGTCGCTCGGGACCGGGTGAGGGAGACCTTTGCGGGGCCCTCGAAGCACGCGGGATCGAGGTGGTGCGCGTACCGGCCCTGGCCCGTGGAATCGCGCCCCGGGACCTGTGGGCGGTCCGCGCCCTGCGGGGCGAGTTGGCTCGATTCGGGCCCGACATCGTGCATACCCACGCCTCGAAGGCCGGCGCCTTGGGGCGCAGAGCAGCCCTTGCCCTGAACGTCCCGACGGTGCACACCTTCCACGGGCACGTGCTCGAGGGGTACTTTCCCGGTCCCATCGAGCGCACGTTTCGCGCTCTCGAGCGGCGACTGGCGCGGCGGACCCAGCGAATCGTAGCGGTCTCCCACGCCACCGCGGATGATCTGATTCGGCTGGGGATCGTCCCTGAGGAGCGTGTGACCGTCGTGCCGCCGGGGATCGATCTAGGTGGCCTGACGGCGATCCGCGCGCGCTCCTCCTACCTGCGACGGCTGATCGGGGCCGGGGAGGAGGCACTCCTGGTCGGGATCGTCGGCCGCCTCGCTCCGGTCAAGCGCCCGGAGCTGGCGCTGGAGGTTTTCGACCTCCTCGCGGAGCGCTATCCGGCGCTGCACCTGGTCTTCGTCGGTGACGGCGAAGGTCGCCGTGCGTTGGAGCGGCGTATCCAGGGCGGGAGGGAAGCGGTCCAGCGGCGCGTGCACATGGTGGGTGCGCAGCCCAACATGGTGGCCGTGTTGGCCGATCTCGATGTCGTGCTCTCTTGCTCTCGCAGTGAGGGGTTGCCCGTGGCTTTGATCGAAGCCGGTGCAGCGGGACTCCCGGTGGTCGCCACCCCCGTCGGAGGGGTGGGCGAGTTGGTCGTCCACGAGCGAACGGGATGGCTGGGCGAGGACGCGGTCGAGCTGGCCTACGGCCTAGCACAGCTCCTCGATGATGCCCGCCTGCGGGCGGACATGGGTCACCGTGCCCGTGTGCGGGTCACGGCCCGGCACGGAGCGGAAACCCTGGCGGATCGGCTCGAAGCGCTCTATCGAGCGGTGCTCTCGGAGGCGACATGCGTCTCTTGATGGTCAGCGGGGACCGCCAGGTCTGTGTGGGCGAAAGGGGTCCTTTCCACACCATGCAGCGCGAGTTTTCGCGCTACTTCGAACGCATCGACGTGCTCTGCCCCAGGCCCGATGGCGAGGTGAGCGTGCGCACGATCCACGACAACGTGCACTTCCATCCCGCTCCCTGTGGGCGTCGCGGAATGGTGCGCTTCATCGCCGAGACGGGTCGTCGCTTGATCGCCGAACATGGTCACAGCCTGATTACCAGCCACGACTACGGTTGGTTTTACAACGGCCTGGGGAGCGCAGCCTTGACCCGCAGCACGGGGGTTCCCTACCTGTCCGAGTTGCATCACGTTCCCGGAGTGCCGGTGGCCGCCAACCTGCGCGAGCGTCTCGACAAGTGGGTCGCCCGGGCTTACGTCCGCTGGGCACGCAACCGCGCTCTCGGCTTCCGGGTCGTCAATCGCGAGGAGATGCCCGGGCTCCTCCATCGTTGGGGGGTGCCGGCGGAGCGCATCTTCATCCTGCCCTCGCTCTATATCGATGCCCGGGTCTTTCACCCCCCCTCCGAGCGCCGTACCCCACGTTTCGACGTGATCTTCGTGGGGCGCATGGTGGCGAACAAGGGGGTCGGATTGATTCTGGATGCGCTAGCGGTCCTAGCCGCGGAGGGGCGGGCACCGCGCGCAGTCTTCGTCGGCAAGGGACCCCTGCGCCAGCGTTGGATGGAGCGCGGGCAACGGCTGGGGCTCGACCTGGAGTGGATCGAGTGGGTGGAGCGACCCGAGGACCTGGCGGATCTGTATCGGGACAGCCGCTGTTGTGTGTGTGCATCCACCTGCGAGGGGGGACCGCGTTTCACGGTCGAGGCGATGGCTTGCGGTGTGCCGGTCGTTTCGACTCCGGTGGGAGTCATGGGTGACTTGCTCTCCGACGGCCACGCAGGTGGGCTGACCGGCTTCGATGCCCACGGGATGGCTGCCGCTCTGCGGCGAGTCCTCGGTGACGAGGCGCTGCGGCGCGAGCTGGGCGCGAATGCCCAGCGCAGGGCGGGCGAGTTCGAGTATGCGCGGGCGATCGGGGTCTACGCCAATGGATTGCGGGCCATGGCGGGAGAGGAGGCGTTGGAGCTTTGAGGTTGATCTTCGTGACCCAGCTCCTCGACGCAGAGGATGCGGTGCTGGGCTTCGTTTCCCGCTGGGTCGAAGGGCTGGCCAAGCAGTGCGAGAGCGTACGGGTGCTCGCCCTCGAGGTCGGCGACACCGCTTCTCTGCCGGAGAACGTCGAGACCCGGGTGCTGGGAAGGCGCGGGCGTGTACGGCGTTGGCTGCGCTACCGGCGTCTCTTGACGGAGGCCTTTGCGGAGGGTTACGACGCCCTCTTGACCCACATGGTGCCGCGCTACTCCCTCGTCGCGGCGGGGCCCGCGCGCCGTGCGGGGGTGCCCCATTACCTGTGGTACACCCACAAGGGGGTCGACCGGCGGCTGGTGCGCGCGGAGAGAGTGGTCGATGGTATCTTCACCGCCGGTGACGAATCGCTGCGCTTGGAAACGCCGAAGAAGATCATCACCGGTCACGGCATCGACCCAGCGCATTTTCGCAGCGAAGTCGAGCCACTCCAGCCGCCGCTTTTGCTTTCCGTGGGGCGGCTGACGCCGGCCAAGGACCCCTTGACCCTGATCGAGGCCCTGGCGCTGCTGCGGGCCGAGGGGCGGGAGGTGAGTTTGGAG
>JALWOP010000368.1 GCA_027083445.1 Planctomycetota bacterium
GCATCCCCCCGTGCACCCCACCCGCCATCTCCGGCGCAACAGGGGTCGAATCCTCTTCAGCGGTGAAGAGTTCACGACAAGGCGGAAAACGATGATGAAGCAAGGAAGACGAGCCGTCACCAGCCTCGCGCTCTTGGCCGGCCTCCTGACTGCCTGCCAGCAGGTGCGTCCCCAAAACGATTCCAACGATGCAGCGCCCAGGTCCGAATCGACCAGCCATGCCGAGCCCGCATCGGTATCGGCCAATTCCAACCACACCTGGCGTGCCTACCCCACCGGGGATCGGAAGACCAGTACCGTGATGGTCGAGCGGTCCGCCCCCAAGGAGGTCCAGGCGGGGTCGCCTTACTCCTACACCCTCAAGGTCACCAACCTGACCGGGCTGCCCCTCGAAGACGTCTCGGTCAAGGAGATCCTCGGCGATGGCTTCACCTTCACCAGCGCTTCCCCCAAGCCGACCAAGACCGGTGCGGATCTGGAGTGGATGCTCGGAACCCTGCCCGCGAGGCAGTCGCGCACGATCACCATTCAAGGCAGCGCCAAGAACACCGGTTCGATCAAGAACTGCAACGAGGTCGATTGGGCCGCTCGACTCTGCACGACCACCCATGTGGTCAATCCGGCCCTGGCCCTCAACTTGAGCGGCCCGGCTTCGGTGCTCTCCTGTGAACCGATCACCTACAAGGTGGTCGTTTCCAACAAGGGCACCGGCGCCGCCCACAACGTGGTCGTCGACTGCCAGATGCCTGACGGCATGCACACCGCCGACGGGCGCACCTCCATGCGGGTCAACATCGGTGACCTCGCCGCGGGTCAGTCCCGTCAAAAGTCGATCGCCGTCAAGGCGGAACATGACGGTACCTTCTCCCACGTCTGCACTGCGACCGCCGACGGCGGCCTGAAGGCCACCTCGAACAAGGTCTCCACCGTCGTCTCGACCCCGGTCCTGGCCATCAAAAAGACCGGACCGGAACGGGCCTTCGCGGGCCGCACCGTGCACTACACGGTCACCGTGACCAATACCGGCAAGGTCGACGCCAGAGACGTCGTCATCCAGGACATCCTGCCCAGCGGAGCGAAGTTCGTCAGCGCCACCGGCGGCGGCAAGGCCAGCGCCGGGCGGGTCAATTGGAAACTCGCCAGCCTGGCCGCCGGCAAGTCGGTCGTCCTCGACGTCGTCGTCAAGGCGGTCTCGACCGGTACGCTGCACAACACGGCCACGGCTCAGGCCTACTGCGCCAAGCCGGTCTCCGCTTCGGTGGACACGGTGGTTACCGGCATCCCGGCCATCCTGCTCGAGGTCGTCGACCTCGAAGACCCGATCGCCGTCGGAAGCGTGCTGACCTACCGCATCACGGCCACCAACCAGGGCACCGCACCGGGAACGAACATCAAGATCGTCGCCTCCCTCGAGGACACGATGGAGTTCGTCTCCGCGGGTGGTGACACGACCGGTTCCCACTCGGGCCGCACCGTGACCTTCGCCCCGCTCAAGTCCCTGGCTCCCAAGCAGTCCGCCGTCTGGACCGTCAAGGTCAAGGCCGTGGGCGAGGGCGATGTGCGCTTCGCCATCGAGATGACCAGCGACCAGCTCAAGCGTCCGGTCAACGAAACCGAAGCGACCAACTTCTACAAGTAGGTCACCTCGTTCGATCGACAGACACGCCTTCATCGGCGCGACACTCCTGGGGTGCCGGCTTTGCCGGCGCCCCTTTTCCTTGATTCTCCCAGCAGCCCTGCTCTCCTAGACGCCCGCCGAAAGAGGCTCCACGATGGCAGCCCGCATTCTTGCGATCGCAGCACTGCTCTTGGTCGCGACGGCCTCCCTGCTGATGCCCGCCTGCAACGGAGGACCGCAGCGCCGGCCCTCTTCCGGCTTCCGCTCCACCGGAACCTCTTCGCTGGCCTTTCCCGAGTTGCGCCCCGATCTGGTCCTCTTGGTCACCGGTGGAACCAACGGCCTCCTCGAACCCTGTCACTGTTCCGGCACGATGCCCGGTGGACAGGCACGTCGTGCCGGGCTGATCGAAAGTTACCGGCGAGCTTTCCCCGCTCTCCTCGTCATCGACACCGGTGACGCCTTCGTCCCTGGAAGAGCCGCCTCCCTGCGGAACCTGTATGTCCTGCGCGGGCTCGAGCGCATGGGCTACGACGCCCTCGTCCTCGGCGATCAGGAGTGGGCTGTCCCCGGGTCGATGATCGAGGAGTTACTCTCCGCCGCCGACCTGGCCTACCTCTCGACGACGGTGACCTCGCGCACGCACCCCGACCTGCCCCTCGTGGAGGTCGTCACCCGTCGGGTGGGCTCGGTCGACGTAGCCATCCTCTCCGACATCCACGATCACGACTTCCGTTTCCTACCGGAAAGCAAGCGCGGGGAGCTTCAAATCGCGAGCCACAAGGAAGTTGCAAATAGGGCTGCCGCCCTCAAGAAGCAGGGTTACCTGGTGATCGTCGCCTGTCATGGCGACGATCTGCAGTTGGCGGAAACCGCCGGTATCTGCGATGCGGACCTCTTCCTGCGCGGAAACACGCTCCAGTCGAGTCCGACTCTCCTGACCGTCGAGGGCAAGCCGGTCGTCAAGGTGGGGGGGGACACCAGCGTGGGGGTGGTTGCCCTGAGCGTCGACCAGGGGCGGATCGCCCATCTCGCCTATCGACTCGAAACGGTGGATGAGGGTTGGCCAGTGGACCCTGCCCTGAAGGAACTCTACGAAGAGTACATGGCGGATGCCATGCCGGAAGCCCTCCGCTCCCCCAAGCGCAACGACCTCGACTTCGTTTCTCCCGACACCTGCGGTTCCTGTCATGCCGCGGCATACTCCGCGTGGCAGGGAACGCGTCATGCCCACGCCTATGACTCCCTGGTCCGCGTAGGGCGGACGGGGGACCCCGACTGCGTCAAGTGCCACGTGGTGGGATTTGGAACGTCACGGGGATTCACCACCGTCGATGAGACTCCCGCGCTTGCCAATGTGGGCTGTCAGGTTTGCCATCCGATCGAGCTGGAGGCCCACCTGCGCGGTGAGCTCGCGCCCGCCCCCGTTCCCCGGGATCGCTGTCTTTCGTGCCACACCAAGGTGACGGATCCCGACTTCGAGTTCGGAGCACGGCGAGCCCTGGTTCGCTGCAACCGCTAGCTTCACGTCCAGACCCCGCAGGTGCGCGGCCCCCCCCCGATCGCGGAGAGCGGCCCTTGCCACAGCGCCGCCCGCAGGCCTGGCGCGGGAAGCGTGGCGCCACAGGTTCCGGTCCGATCCGCGCATGCCATCTCGCCGGACCCGGACCCATCGATTCTCGCAAACACCTCGGCACCTACCTGCTAGTCGATGCTCCGCTCCCTACGGGGATTCCTCCCCAGGCACACCGCCGATGGTTGGCTTCTCGGCTTCCTTACCGCGAGTGTTCCACGTGGAACACTCGCCGAGCCCACGCCGGCCATCCTGTGCCCTCCGGTGTGACTCGCCTCCCAGTGTTCCACGTGGAACAACAGGTCCCTCGGGGTGTGGGGGCAGGGAG
>JALWOP010000369.1 GCA_027083445.1 Planctomycetota bacterium
GGGGGGGCGGCGGGGGCTGGCAACGGGGGCAGAGGTGAGTCCCGCGCTGCGCCACGACCACACGCTGGATCGGGGTCCGGCAGCGGCGGCAGGGCTTGCCTGCTCGGCCGTAGACCTGAAACTGGTCCTGATAACTCCCCGGTCGACCCTCGGGGGTGCGATAGAAGGTGTCGAAGGAGGACCCCTCGCGTTCGATGGCGGCGATCAGGGTGCTGTGAATCGCCCGATAGAGCCGCCCTGCGGCCCTCTCGTCGACTCGATCGGAGCGTTCCAGGGGATGCAGGCGGGCGTGGTGCAGGGATTCATCGACGTAGATGTTGCCCAGGCCCGCCAGGAAAGCCTGGTCGAGCAGGAGCGGTTTCAGGCGGCGCCGGCGAGCCTGGAGGCCGGCGAAGAGGACGGCCGCGTCGAAGGCCTCGCTCAGGGGTTCGGGGCCGAGCCGACGCAGGGGCGAATCGGGGCCGTCGGCGTCGGGAACCCAGAAGAGGCGTCCGAACTTGCGCACGTCGATGAAGTGCAGCTCCCCGCGATCCAGTCGCAGCCGCACGCGGGACCAGGAGACCTGGCTCCCCCTCCGCAGGACGGAGAGTCGCCCGCTCATGCGCAGGTGGACCAGGAGCGAACCCGCCGGGCGACGGCCCCGGACCAGATCGATGCGCACGTACTTGGCCCGCCGCTGGAGGGCCTGGACACGGCTCCCGACGACAGCATCCGCCAGCTCCTCGGGTGCCTGTTCTCCCAGGCTTCTCGGCCACTCGACCGAGACGCTCTGGATGCGTCGCCCCTCGAGGCGTGGGCGTAGGAGGCGCACGGTCGTCTCGACCTCGGGAAGCTCAGGCACGGGCTGGAGTTCGGGTTGAGCGGGGGAAAGCTCCCCAGTTTTTTTGGATCCAAAGCATGACCAGGCGGCCGATGGAGTCTAGCGATAGCGCTACGCAGACCCTCCCATGACCGACACGCGAGACTGGATCGACCTTCTGGAGCGCCGCGAACGGGTGGCCGAGGCGCGGGATGTCCTGCGCGCCACCGACGCATCCCCGGGTGGCCTCCCCCTGGAAGGGAGCCACCTGGGTCGAGCCATAGCGCATGCACGGCGCGAGGCGGGCCTCGGCGTCGACGAACTGGCCCGGCGCCTCGATTGCAGCAGCGAAACCTTGAAGCGCCTCGAAGACTCCCCCTTCGAGGCCCACTCTCTCGAGATGCTCCGCAGGGTTGCCGAAGCCCTCGGCGCACGGATCCACCTGGAGTTCCTCCCCGGACGCTGAGAGGTGATCCCGTGGGGGCAACCAGCCTGGGACCATCAGTCGATCCACGGTTCCTGGTTGGCACGGTCGGTCAGGTACTCGACCGCTACCCAAGTGGACATGAAGCGTGGCAGGGACCAATAGCAGAAGGCGATGACGATGGGCAGCATCACCGACAGGGAGACCCAGAGGGGCCAGTCGGTGGTGAAGAAGACGACCAGCATGACCACCACGGCCACGATCTGGGTCACGGCGGCGGAGAGATACATCTGCCCCGTCCAGGCCCCCTCCTCTCGCCGGGTGACGAGGCCGCAGCCGGGGCAGGCGTCGCGCAGCTCGAAGGTACTCGCGAAAAGGTCGCTGCCGCCGCAGCGGGGGCAGCGCCGCCGCCAGCCCTCGAGCAGAGTCGAGAGGATCAAGGACACCACTCGAGGGTAGCGAGCGCGACGCCAGATTGGTATCAGGGGCGGTCATGCGCCCTCGCCAGCTTCTCCTATGCCTCATCCTCGGGGTAGCCGCCCCGGTGGGTACCTTCTGCGCCTGCTCCTCCCCCGAGACGGCGAATGAATTCTCCCAGGGCCAGACCGTCCCGGCAGCGGTCGACGAGGTCTGGCTCGCGACCCGCTCCGCGATGCAGGGCCTCGGTCGTGGCTCGAAATCCTTCGACGAGGAGAAGCTCGAAGCGACCGCCCTCATCGAGGGCCAGCGGGTGACCGTGCGCATCGAGGAGGCGGGGTTTCGCCGCACGATCGTGCGCGTGATGACCCGCGACTCGCGCGTCGCGGCCGACGTCTTGCAGTCGATCACCGCTCTCTTGCCCCGCTAGGCGGCGAACCGCCCCCAGCAGGCACCTCAGCAGGCACTAGGGGCTAGACGAAAACCTCGCAGCGCCCCCCCTCTTCGCGCACGCGGTAGGTGCGCGCCGAACCGCAGAGCACGTCGACCGCCTTACCGCTCCGGGGATCGAACTTGTAGTTATGCAGGGGGCAGACGGCATAGCAGCCCTCGACCAAGGGACCCGCCTCGATGCGCCCCCCATCGTGGGGACAGCGGGAATCCAGGGCGTGGATGCGCCCCTCGATGCGGCAGAGCAGGATCTGCTTCCCGCCGGCCAGGGGATCCCCGATGTCGACCTTGCGCGCCTCCCCCTCCGCGAGGGCGTCCGTTCCCGGCACGATGACCCCCCGGCGGCGAAAGCGGCCTAGTAGCTTGCCCAGCACCATGGAGCAGAGGATATCCGCTGGTAGCATCGCGGGCCATGCGCCCCGTGCTCTGGCTCGACCTGGTCGGTTTGACCCCGCGTCTCATCGGTGAGCAGACCCCTGCCCTGCGTGCCCTGGCGGCCCGGGGCTCCTCGGCTCCCATGTCCTCCGTCCTGCCGGCCGTGACCTGCAGCGCCCAGGCCACCCTGCTCACCGGTGAGTTGCCCCGAGTCCACGGAGCGGTCGGCAACGGTTGGCGTCTGCCGAGCACGGGCGAGGTAGCCCTATGGCGCCAGTCGAATCGGCTGGTCGAGGCCGAGAAGATCTACGAGCGTGCCCGCCGACGGGATTCGAGCTTTACCTGCGCCAAGCTCTTTTGGTGGTGGAACATGGGAGCCGCCGTCGACTGGTCGATGACTCCCCGTCCCTTCTATGGCTCGGACGGCTCGAAGGTGCTCGACGTCTACTCCCAGCCCACCGAGTTCGCGGAGCAGGCCAAGGCGGAGCTGGGCCCCTTCCCCTTCTTCGAATTCTGGGGACCGCGCGCCTCCCTGCCCTCGACCCGTTGGATCGCCGACCTGACGCGTTGGACCCTGGAGCGCTACCGCCCCAGCCTGACCCTGGCCTACCTACCCCACCTGGACTACGACCACCAGCGCTTCGGCCCCGATGCCCCCCCCTCCAGGCGGGCCCTGGTCGAACTCGACCGCATCGTCGGGGAGCTGGTCGAGGCGGCGGATGCGATCGGCGCGGAGACGATCGCGGTCAGCGAGTACGGCATCTTGCCGTGCAGCCGGCCGGTGGAGATCAACCGCGCCCTGCGCCGGGCGGGGCTACTCGCCGCTCGTAGCGGCCCCTTCGGAGAGACCTTGGACCTGTTCGCTTCGCGGGCCTTCGCCCTGGCCGACCACCAGGTCGCCCATGTCTACACGCGGGAGGCCCTAGCGGCGCGGCGGGTGCTCGAGGAGTTGGAGGGGATCGCGCTCATCCTGGATCGCAAGGCCCAGGCCCAGTACGGGCTCGATCACGAGAACTCCGGGGATCTGGTGGTCGTCGCCGAGCCGGATGCTTGGTTCACCTACGTCTACTGGCTCGACCGGGAGGCCGAGCCCGATTTCGCCCGCACGGTCGACATCCACCGCAAGGTGGGCTACGACCCCTGCGAACTCTTCCTCGATCCGGGCCTGCGCTTCCCCCGGCTCCACATCGCCCGACGCCTCCTGCAGAAAAAGCTCGGTATGCGCTACCGCATGGACGTCATTCCCCTGCGCCCCGACCTGGTGCGCGGCAGCCATGGGCGCCTACCGGACGACCCCATGGACGGGCCGGTCTACCTCTCGACCCTCCCCTGGAGCGAGGGCAACCCCGAGCCCCAGGGGGAAAGCGTGCCGATCACTTCGGTATCCCGGCGCGTCCTGGCGGCCCTGGAACGCGGGGAGCGTGGATCGTGTGATCCCGCGGGCCAGGAGGCTACCCGCGGTTGATCTCTTCCTCGTCGTAGAAGGCCAGGCCGTGCCCCTCTCCGGCGCGGGCCTTGGCGATCCAAACGAGCTGGCCGGTGTGCCAGGAGAAGTGCTCGACCACGTGGTAGACCGCCTCCATGCCGCTCACCTCGAAACCCTGGATCGAGTGCTGCGCCGAGAGGGTGTCCGGCGGCAACCCGGCCAGCACCCCGCAGGCGCCGCGAACGGTCTCGCGTAGACGCTCCAAGAGCTCCCCGGCCTCTCCTTCCGCCCGGGTGAACTCCTCGCGTCGCCGCCTCCGGTCCGGGTGGCCGCCGAGCCCCGAGAGCACCCATTGGCGCAGGTTGCCCTCCAGGTGCAGGAGGATCGTTCCCGCCGCGATGACCCCTGCGTGGGGACGCCACCAAAGGTCAGCCCCGGGCAGGATGGTGAGGGCCTGCTCGATGCGCGGCAGGTAGGTCCCCTCGAGCAACTCGATCGACTGCGCGAGAAAGGCCGCCTCCCCCTTCACAGGCCGACATCCTCGAGCCAAGCCGCTTGAGCGCGCCCCTTCGGGTCGCGCGAGATACCCTCGAAACACAGCCCCCCCACCCGTCCTTCTCCATCGAGGGCCAGCCAGAGCAGGTTGTCCCCGAGCCGTCCCCACTCCTCGGGGTGGATCCCGTCGAAGGAGAGGGTCAGCCGCCCCTGGGCGGGATCGAAGGCCCACTTGGGAAGGCAGGAGGGAGCGATCTCCGTCTCCGCCTCGAATGCAACCGGTACCTGCGAAGGTCGGGTGAGAAGGGATTCTGTGGGGACTCCCGTCACCGCCAGGCCCAGGTGACAAAAGAGCCCCTCCTCGTCCACGCCGAGAGAGAAGCCTTCGCCCACGGTGAAAGCCTCCCCTCCCTCGGCCGGACGACTGGAAACGATGTCGACCCAACCACTCTCAGGATCGAAGTAGCCCTTGTACAAGTCCCCTCCACTCCAGCAGACGATCATGGCCATAGCATACGCCTAGCGGAGGAGAGCCCAAGGATCCGCCATCCATCCAACCCTCGCCCACGGCCGTCCCATCACACGCAGGAGAGGGTCTCGTCCAACTCCTCCACGCTAGGGCAGGTGCAGACCAGGTGCTTGTCGCCGTAGCCGTTGTCGATGCGGGCGACGGGGGGCCAAAACTTGTGGTGGCGGACCCATTCCGCGGGAAAGGCCGCTTCCTGCCGGGAGTAGGGGTGCTTCCACTCGTCGGCCGAGATCATCTCCGCCGTATGTGGGGCATGCACCAGGGGGTTGTCTTCCCGGGGCATACGGCCCTCCTCGATGGCGCGAATCTCTTCGCGGATCGCCAACAGGGCATCGCAATAGCGGTCGAGTTCCGCCTTCGACTCACTCTCGGTGGGCTCGATCATGAGCGTCCCGCTGACCGGGAAGGACATCGTCGGCGCGTGGAACCCGTAGTCCATCAGGCGCTTGGCTACGTCCAGGGCCTGGATGCCGGCACTCTTTTCGAAAGGACGCAGGTCGATGATGAACTCGTGCGCCACCCGGCCCGTCGCCCCACGGAAAAGCACGGAATAGGCCTCGCCCAAACGGGCTGCCATGTAGTTGGCGTTCAGGATCGCCACCTCGGTCGCCCGGCGCAGACCGCCGGCCCCCATCAAGGCGATGTAGACCCAGGGGATGGGCAGGATCGACGGACTACCGTAGGGCGCTGCCGCCACGGTGCCCAAGGACTGCTCACCCCCCACCCGGACGAGCGGGTGGCCGGGGAGGAAGGGGGAGAGGTGCTCCGCCACGCAGATCGGCCCCATCCCAGGTCCACCCCCCCCGTGGGGAATGCAGAAGGTCTTGTGCAGGTTCAAGTGGCAGACATCCGCGCCGTAATCCCCCGGCCGGCAGAGACCGACCTGGGCGTTCATGTTGGCTCCGTCGAGGTAGACCTGCCCCCCATGGCGGTGGACGATGGCGCACATCTCGCGGATTCGCGGCTCGAAAACCCCGTGGGTCGAGGGGTAGGTGATCATGATCGCCGCCAAGCATTCAGCGTGCTCGGAGGCCTTGCGCTCCAGATCCTCGATATCGACATTTCCCGCCCCATCACAGGTGACCTGGACGACACGCATCCCCGCCAGGACCGCGCTGGCAGGGTTGGTGCCGTGGGCCGAGGCGGGGATCAGACAGACGTCGCGCTGCCCTTGGCCCCGCGAGCGGTGGTAAGCCCGAATGGTGAGCATCCCGCTGAACTCCCCCTGGGAGCCGGCGTTGGGCTGAAAGGAGACGGCGTCGAAGCCGGTGATCGCCGCCAGCCAAGAGCCTAGATCGGCCAGGAGGCTACGGTAGCCGGCTGCCCGCTCGGGCGGAGCGAAGGGGTGCAACTCGGCGAATGCCGGCCAGGTGATCGGCAACATCTCACTGGTCGCGTTGAGCTTCATCGTGCAGGAGCCGAGCGGGATCATCGAAGTGGTCAGGGAGAGATCCCGGCCCTCGAGACGATGCAGATAACGCAGCATCTCGTGCTCGGTGTGGTAGGCGTGGAAGACCGGATGGCGGAGGTACTCCCCCCGGCGGGCAAGATGCCGGGGAAAGTCGGTCTGGATTCCCTCGGCCAGGGCGGTCACGTCCGGCTTCTCAGCTCCAAAAACGCACAGGAGCTGCGCCACGTCCTCGGCGGTGGTCGTCTCGTCGAAAGTGATCCCGAGGCGCTCCTCGTCGATCCCACGCAGATCGATCCCCTCTCGGGCCGCCGCCGCCAGATACTCGGGGGCACGTCCCGGGGGGGTGCGCAGCACCAGGGTGTCGAAGGTGCACTCCTCCTCGAAGGTGAAGCCGAGGGGAGCGAGTCCCTTGGCGAGCGTGCGGGTCAACCCGGTCACCCGCCGCGCTATGGCACGCAGCCCCTCGGGCCCGTGGTAGACCGCGTACATGCCGGCCATGATCGCCAGAAGGACCTGAGCGGTGCAGATGTTCGAGGTGGCCTTGTCCCGGCGAATGTGTTGTTCGCGGGTCTGCAAGGCCATGCGGAGGGCCGGGTTGCCCAGAGCGTCGCGCGAGACGCCGATCAGCCGCCCGGGCATCTGCCGCTTGAACTCCTCGCGCGTCGCCATGTAGGCGGCGTGGGGGCCACCGTAGCCCATGGGAACGCCGAAGCGTTGGGTACTCCCGATCGCCACGTCGGCACCGAATTCCCCGGGGGGGCGCAGGAGGGTCAGTGCCAGGATGTCCGCCGCGACGACGAGCAGGCCTCCCGCTGCGTGCACTCGCTGCGCGAGCCCCTCGAAGTCCTCGATACGCCCATGGGTATCGGGATACTGCACCAGGACTCCGGCCGCTCCCTCGAGATCGAAACTCTCCGCCTCACCCACCTCGACCTCGATACCGACCGCCTCGGCCCGCGTGCGTACCACCGCGATCGTCTGGGGATGGCAACGCTGGGAGACGAGAAAACGACGCCGCTTGCGGCGACTCACCGCCCAGCAGAGGGACATCGCCTCGGCCGCTGCGGTCGCCTCGTCGAGCAGAGAGGCTCCAGCCAGGGGCAGTGCAGTGAGATCCGCCACCATCGTCTGGAAGGTGAGTAGAGCTTCGAGCCGCCCTTGACTGATCTCCGCTTGATAAGGGGTGTACTGGGTGTACCAAGAGGGATTCTCGAGCACGCCACGTAGGAGGATCGGGGGCACGATCGTCCCGTGGTAACCCAGGCCGATCCAACTCCGGGTGAGCTGGTTCTCGGCCGCGATGCGTGCAAGATCCGCGAGGGCCTCGTGCTCTCCACGTCCGGCAGGGAGGGGCAGCTCACCTTTCAGGCGAATGTCCGCTGGGACGGTCTCGTCGATCAGCGCCGCGAGGGAAGGGACCCCGATGGTCGCCAACATCTCTTCCTCGTCCGAGGAGTCGAGGCCCAGGTGGCGGCGCGGAAAGGTGTCGGTCGGAACCAGAAAAGAGGGGTGTTCGAGGGTCACCGGTGGTCCTCTTGGGGCTAGGGGTCAGGTGAGCAGGGCGGGGATTCTAGCGCCCGTCGTCGCCGTCGGGTGTCGCCAACCCACCAGGAACGCTCGTTCCGCTAGGGGGCCGGCCTTTTCTCTGGTCCCATCAAGCGGCCTGCGACACACTTTGGCATGAGGTTCTGAGATCCATGAGAGAGTTCGATCGCCGTGAGGCCTTGCTCGCGGCCGTGGGTGTGTTTTGGCGCCACGGCTACGCGAAAGCTTCTATCCATGAGTTGACTGGTGCCATGGGTCTGCACCGGGCCCAGATCTACCAGGCCTTCGGCTCGAAGGAAGAGCTGTTCGCGGAGGTGGTGCGCACCTATTCCAACCTCGCCTTCGAGACGGTCTTCGCCCCCCTGGAGGATCGGCGCGTGACCTCGGACGGGGCCTCCGCCCTGGCGGCGATCGAGGAGTGTCTCGAACGACTCGCGCAATCGGTCGAGGATCCAGAGCGTCCCGGCTGCCTGGTCGAGTCCTCGCTGCTCACTCCCGCCAACGAGCTGGGGGTGGCCCACCGGGCCTGCCTGGAGCATCTCGCACGCATGGAGGCGGGACTGCGTCGGGTTCTGGAGACAGGGCGCGAGCGCGGCGAGATCTCTAGCGAGCCATCTCTCGATGAGCAGGTGGCCGTCGTGCGCGGCGCGATGATGGGCATGGCCTGCGTGCAACTCGTCGATCGACGCACCGGCGGACCGCGGGCGGTGCGTCGAGCCCTGCTGAACTTCTTGCGTTCCCAGCCCGAGCGGCAGCCGGAAGAATCTTCCACCTCGAATCAGGGTTCCTAAGCAACCTGAAGGTCGCGCCTTCCCCTGGCCGACAGGAGAGCGGAGACGGAGAGATGCCGTCTGCGCGCCCGGTCCAAGCCGAGGAAGGAACGAATGAATAAGGTCATGATGCTCGCAGCGATCGTGGGAGGTTCGCTGCTGGTCGCCTGCTCGAGTACGAGCGGCTCCATCTCCCCCCGTGAACAACTCGCTGCCCATTTCAGTGCCCGCGGCGAGATGCACGCCGCACTGGACGATCTCGTCGGTGAGTTCGAGGTCGTCAGCAACTACAAGCCGCGGGCCAACGCCAACCCGCGCGTCACCATGGGAACCGCTTCGGGAAGCTGGGACGACCAGCGGCTCGTCCTGAGTTCGGTCATCCATACCCAGATCCTCGAGACCCCCGTCGATCTCACTTCCAGCATGACCTGGGACGACATCCGTGGGTGCTATGTGGGGACATGGACCGACGGAAAGGATGACGCGGTGCTCGATCTCTGCGACGGCCACGTGGAGGACGATGGATCCATCGTCAGCATCCGCGAGGAGGACGGCACCCGCGTGCGCGAAGTGCTGCGGATCGTGTCGCATGATCGCCATGTACGCGAGATCTACCGTATCGGCCCCGACGGCCAGGAGTACCTGAGCTGGAGCCTGGAGATGGAGCGCATCTCCGACTGAAAGTCTCCCTCGGAGATTCTCTCAGCGTGCCCGTGTCGCCTGCGCGACGCGGGCACGCTGCATTTCGTACCCTGCTCCAGCATGAACCCCGCCAGACCCGTGGGCGTCGAGATCGTCGAGGATCGCAGCGGCCAGAGTCGCTGCGACGAGGGTTTCCTGCGCCTGCGACGCCTGGTCGTGCGCACGATCCATGCTGACGGCAGCCGCTCCCGCCCCTACCCCTGCGATCTGGTCCGCAGGCCCCAAGCGGACGCCGTGGTCGCCGTGCTCTACCGCATCCGCGAGGATGGACGCGTCGAAGTCCTCCTGCGCGAGAGCCAGCGTGTGCCGATCTACCTGCGTCGGGAGCAGGCCGGCGTGCACCCCGATCCGCGTGAGTACGTCACGATCCTGGAGGTGGTGGCCGGCATGGTGGAGCCGGATGACCCCCCCGGTCCCGATGGAATCGCCCTGCGCGCCGCCCAGGAGGCCCGCGAGGAGGCGGGGTTGGAGCTCGACCCCGCCGACCTGGTGCCCCTGGGGAGCGAGACCTTCGCTAGCCCCGGCATCAGCGATGAAAAGCTCTTCTTCGTCGCCGGCGAGGCCGCGCTGGATACGGCCCACCCGGGCGAAGGCGACGGTTCGCCCATGGAGGAGTGGTGCGCCCTGCAGCGTCTCGAACTGGCCGAAGCGCTCACGCTCTGCCGGCAAGGCGCGATCCCGGACATGAAGACCGAGCTCGCTCTTTGCCGTCTGGCGGATGCCCTGGGCTACCTGCCCCAGCTCGGCTGCTACGCGAGCGAGCTGCCCGCCCCGTTCGACAAGCGCTTCGACCCCCTAGGCACCGGGAAGGCTCCCGGGGCGGGAGCCTAGCCCCTTGGAAGCGCCGCGCATCGCCCTCATCGGTGCCCGCCGTGTGCGGCAGGGGCTGGGCCCTTTCGTCGCCGAGCACCTCTCCCGCTTGGGTGCGCGGGTCTGCGCCTTCCTCGCCTCGAGCGCGGAGGGCCGGGAAGCCGCCGGCGCCGATCTCGAGCGTCGCCTCGGCCATCGCCCGAGCGGCTACACCGACCTCGCCCAGCTCCTGGAGCGGGAACGGCCGGATGCGATCGCCATCCTCTCCCCGCGCGGGACCCACGGGCGCTACCTCGAGGCGGCTCTCGCGGCGGGGACGCACGTACTCTGTGAAAAACCGTTGCTCGAAGGGCCGCGGGCCGCGCAGCGGGTCGACTCGCTCGCGCGGGCCTTCCAAGCGGCGGGGCTCCTGCTCGCGGAGAACTGTCAGTGGCCCCATGTCCTGCCTGCCTTCGAGGAGCTCCACGGGCCGATCGCAAGGCCGAGCGAGTTCGCCATGCGCTTGACTCCCGCCTCGCGCGGGGCGGAGATGCTGAGCGATGCCCTGCCGCACGTCCTGAGCCTGCTCCAGGTTCTCGCGCCGGGGAGCGGGGCACACTTCGAGGACCTCGCTTTCTCCACCCGCGCCGTCGATGCGAGGGAGGTGCAGATCGAAGGCACCTACCTCTGCGGTGGAAGGCGCCTTGGCGTGCGGGTCGAGCTGGTGAGCGGCAGGACCACGCCCCGCGAGGCCTGGCTCGCCATCGATGGGCGCAGGGCCCGGCGCCGGGTGCGCGAGCAGGACTACGCTCTCTTCCTGGGAGAGGATCCGCCCCAGGGGTCCGAGCGGCGTGAGGTGCCCCTGCCCGATCCCCTGGCCGCCCACCTGGCCGCATTCCTGGGCGATCTCGATTCCGTGCGCGGAGGCGCCCCGCCCCCCGCGTCGGATGCGATCATCGAGCGCGCCCGTCTGCTCGAGCACCTCTTGGACGCCTACACCCTCGCCTGACGATCCGTGAGCCATTCGATCCACGACTTCTCGGCCAAGCTCTGCCAGCCGAGCGTGCTGCCGACCCTGGAGCGCTACATCGCCTGGCGGCGCGCCCTGCGCGTGGCGCGGGAACAGGGAACACCCGAGCCCCCCCCGCCCGACCTGGCTCCCATTTCGATCAACCTCGACCTGACGACCGCCTGCAACTATCGCTGCACCCACTGCATCGACTGGGACATCCTGAATACCCGTCACCGCCTGGAAGAGGAGGACCTGCGCGCTTCGATCGAGCACATGGTCCAACGTGGTCTGCGCTCGGTGATCCTGCTCGGGGGCGGGGAGCCGACGCTCTATCCGGGCTTTGTCGACCTGGTCGCATTCCTCAAGCACCAGGGCCTGGCCGTCGCCGTGGTCACCAACGGAAGTCGCGGGGATCGGCTCGACGCGGCTGCGCAACACATGGATGGGGGTGACTGGATCCGCCTCTCCCTGGACAGCGGTTCGAACGAGCTCTTCGCGGCCATGCACCGTCCGGTCGGCGAGCTCTCCCTGGACGAAATCTGCGGCGTGGCGGCGCGCATCCGCCGGCGCAACCCCCGCCCACGGGTGGGCTACTCGTTCATCATCGTCTGGAAGGGAGCCTCACGGGACTCCAACTCCCTGCACGAGAACATCCACGAGATCCGGCTCGCGGCGCAGCGTGCCAAGGAGGCGGGCTTCGACTACATCGCCTTCAAGCCGGTGCTCGAGCGCAGGGAGAGCGGGGCCGAGGTGATGGATCCCGCCCAGGCCGAGGCCCGGGAGCGGGAGGTGGTGGAGCGCATCTCCGCTGCGGTGCGCCAGGCCCAAGCCCTCGAGGACGAGAGCTTCTCGGTTTACGTCAGCACCAACCTGCGCTCCCTGCAAGAGGGCAGTTGGCGCGAGCTGGCGCGCCAGCCGCGCACATGCCACATGCAGGCCCTGCGTCAGGTCCTGACCCCCATGGGCCTCTACAACTGCCCTGCGCATCGCGGTGTCCCCAAGGCGCGGCTGGGGAATCAAGACCTCTACGCCGATCCCTCCGGGCCCGCAGGTCCGGCCTTGGAGCGCCTCCTCGAACGCTTCGACGCCGCCCACGAGTGCCGGGAAGTGACCTGCCTCTATCACGAGGTCAACTGGTGGCTCGAGGAGCGCATCGCCGGGGATGGCGCGGTCGAGCCCGGGCCGGAGATGGGAGACACCTTCCTGTGACGATCCTCGCCGACTACCGCGAGCTGGCCGAGCAGCTGGGATCGCAGCCCTTTGCCTTGACCAACGGCTGCTTCGACCTCCTGCACGTGGGTCACGTGCGGCTCCTGCGGGCAGCAGCGGCCGAAGCGATGCCTTTGGTCGTCGCCTTGAACAGCGATGCGACGGTGCGGGCGAGCAAGGGGGAGGGTCGTCCTCTGGTCCCCCTGGCCGAACGCATGGAGGTCATCGACGCCATCGAGGGGGTCGACTTCGTGACCAGTTTCTCCGAGCCGACCGCGGACACCCTGATCCGCACCCTGCGCCCCACCCTCTACATCAAGGGCACCGATTGGACCGCGCAGAGCGTCCCTGAGCGCGAGAGTGCACTGGCGGTGGGTGCCCGCATCCTGATCTTGGGGGATGCCAAAACCCACTCCAGCTCACACCTGGTTCGCCGTCTGCGCTAACCCTTCGCAGGGGGCCTCAAGGGGTCAACGTGAAGACCACTCGCCAAGGCAATTCCATCGCCTGGGGAACGCCGTCGCGCTCGCCCGGTCGGAAGCGCCAGCGACGTACCGCCGCCAGGGCCGCGCGGTCGAGTAGGGCGGAGCCGCTGGAAACATCGAGTTCGACTCCCGTGACCCGCCCGTCGGCACTGATGCTCAAGGTGAGCTGGACCGTGCCTTCGATACCCCGGGCGACCGCCCGCGCCGGATAGGGCGGGGGCGGATTGTCGAGGGGCGTGGGCTTGGTCAGGATCGGGTCGGGGATACCGGCCGGGGGGGCCGCCGGTGGAAGATAGTGGGAAGTGAACTCCTGGGCGATGGGCTCTTCGCGCGGCGCTGCCGGGGTTCTCTCCTCGTTCGTTTGGGCGGTCTTGGATCGCGGAGGGGAGAGCCGAGCCAAGGCGCGCGGGCGGAGCGTCGCCTGGGAGAGTTCGGGGCGTTCGAAGAGGGGCTCCTCGAAGGGCGCGATCGGCGGGAGTTCCTCGATGAGCGTGGGCGGCGGCTCCTCGTAGGGGCCGCGGGCGCGCGGCAGAGAGCGCACCGCCCGGCCGGCGCGGCGCAACAGCCCCGCCTCGACGAAATCGTGGCTCATGATCAGCGCCTCGCGACGCGC
>JALWOP010000370.1 GCA_027083445.1 Planctomycetota bacterium
GGTCGAGGACGAGACCCACCGCCTGGGCCGCGGTCACCTCCCGGGCGGCCTGGGAGAGGGCTTCGATCTCCGCGAGGATTTCCCCCAGGGCGCGCAGGGCTTCGGCCAGACGGCGCTCGCCTTCGTCCTCGGCCCCGGCGAGGGGGGCCTCCTCGAACACCTCCCCGAGAAAGCGCCGCAGGGGCTGCGCCCAGGTGGAGAGGGGGCGTGCCTCTCCCTCGCCCAGCTCTCCCAGGAGCTCGGTCAAGGCGTCGTGGGCGCTCCGAAGGGCTAGAAGACGCTCCCTGTCGCGCCGATCTCCGGGCAACTCCCCCCAGGGCTCGCCCAGGCGGAAGGGAACGTGCTCGCCGTGGTAGGGGTCGGCTGCGGCCGGAAGGGAAACCTGTGCCAAGGCAGGCCGCAGACCGCGGAGGGCCCGCTCGAGGTCGGTCTGGCGCAGGAGGGCGGTGAAGGCGCTGAAGCGCCCATGCTCCAGATACTCCACCAGGGCGGCCAGCAGTCGGGCCGGGGCGCTCTCCCTCGCTGGGATGCCGGCCACGTCTCGCGCGGTGATCCCCTCCTGGGCGAGACGTCGGCGCAGGTAGGGGATCACCTCGGGGCGAGCCACGCCGATCGTCACCTCTTCGGGTCGGTAGGGCCCACGCTCGAAGCGGGCCAGGGCTTCGATCCCCGCGCGGGCCTGGTCCTGGGGACCCTCGGCCACCAGCCAGCGCTCCGCATCGAGGGAGGTGGGTCGCTCCCGCCAGGCCGCCGCCCTGACCGTGCCCCACTCGTCGAAGGTCTCTTCCAGGGACTGGGGAGCGAAGACCAGGACCTCGGCTCCGGTGTGGGCCAGGAGGCTGCGCGTCATGCGGTTCAGTTCGGTCACACCGACCAGGACCACCCGGTAGTCCTCGCGGATGCGCCCGGCGGCCAGGGCGTCGAGACGGGCCAGGTGGGGGTCGTCCCAGCCCTGCCTGGTGAGCTCGGCGCGCATCTGCTCCTGGGCCCGGGCCAGGGCACGCCAACGGCCCAGTTCTCCCGCGCCCCCCGCGGCGGCGGGTCCCTCGGCGACCTCCTGGAAGTGGGTCCCCTCGGCGGCCAACTCGCCGAAGAGGCCGCGAATCTCCCCCGCCAGGCGCATCCAGCCCCGCAGGTCGTCGCCGCTCGGCGGCTCGGCGCTGATACGGGCCAGCTCGGCGGCGGGGAGCTGCGACAGGACCCGCGCCCAAGCGAGGGTACGCACCAGCCGCGGCGCGGAGGGGCGCTCGACCTCGAGCAGGGCGTCGGTCAGGGTGCCCGCGGTGACCACCCGCGGGGGGGACCAGGCGGGGCCCAGCTCTCGGCTCAATCGCTCCAAGAGGAGTCGGCCCGCCCGCGCTCCGGGAAGGGCGATGATCAGGTTCCCCTGCTCCCCGCCGAAGCGCCGGGCGAGCCAATCCGCGGCCCGCTCCAGGGGCATGTCGTCCCATCCCAGGAAATGACGGGCGGAGGGCAAGCTCGAGACGGGGGAGTCCATCGCGGGCAGTTTAGCGCTTTTCGACCAGGGACCCCGCCGTCGTGGGTAGCGCAAAGCGCTCCGGTCTGCTCCCCTATCGCGCCTCATGCGACTCTCGAAACTGCACGTCGTCACCCTGCGGGACGATCCGGCCGACGCCGAGATCCCCTCCCACCGCCTCCTCGCCCGGGCGGGCTATATCGTCAAGGTCGCTTCGGGCCTCTACACCTACGGTCCGCTCATGTGGCGCACCCTGCGCAAGGTGAGCGCCATCGTGCGCTCCGAGCTCGATCGGGAAGGGGCCTTGGAGCTGATGATGCCCATCCTGCACCCCAAGGAGCTTTGGACGCGCTCGGGGCGTTGGGATCGCTATGTCGCCGAGGGGATCCTCTTCACCTTGAAGGACAGCAAGGGGGGCGAGTTCTGCCTGGGCCCGACCCACGAGGAGGTGATCACCTCCTATGCGGATCAGACGGTGACCAGCTACAAGCAACTGCCGATCAACCTCTATCAGATCCAGGACAAGTTTCGGGATGAGGTGCGTCCCCGCTACGGACTGATGCGCGGGCGCGAGTTCATCATGATGGACGCCTACTCCTTCGATGCGGATGAGGAGGGGCTCGATGCCAGCTACAAGGCGATGGACCGCGCCTATCGGGCCGCTTTCAGCCGCTGCGGATTGACCTTCCGCTCGGTCCAGGCCGACGCGGGGGCGATCGGCGGTGCGGGCAGCGAAGAGTTCATGGTCATCGCGGAGGCTGGGGAGGACGAGATCCTCTACTGCGAGGAGTCGGGCTATGCCGCCAACGTGGAGAAGGCGACTTCGATTCCCGCGGCCGCACCCGACGGCGGCGAGCCGCGTGAGCTGGAGAAACACTCCACCCCCGGGGTGAAGAGCGTGGCCGAGCTGGAGGAGTTCTTTCACCTGCCGGCGGCGGCGATGGCCAAGACCGTGCTCTACAGCGCGACCTGGCCCGACCGGGAGGCGGTGGTCGCCGTACTGATGCGCGGGGATCTCGACGTCAACGAGGTCAAACTGGCCGGTGCCCTCGACTGTCTGGCGGTGACCCTGGCGGACGAGGAGACGATCCGCAGGGTGACCGGGGCCGAGGTGGGATTCGCCGGGCCCATCGGCCTGCCCGAGGAGGTGATCCTCCTGGCCGACAAGACCCTGGAGGGGCGCACGAACCTCCTCACCGGCTGCAATGAGACCGACTTCCACTGCCTGAACGTCAACCTGGGACGGGACTGTCCCCGACCGACGTTTCACGACCTGCGTCTGGCGCGGCCCGGAGAGCGTTCCCCCGACGACGCCGGAGAGCTGAAGCAGGCCCGGGGCATCGAAGTGGGTCACATCTTCAAGTTGGGAACCAAGTACTCGGCGGCAATGGATGCGACCTTCATCGCCGAGGACGGCAAGCCCCGTCCCTTCGTCATGGGCTGCTACGGGATCGGCATCTCGCGCACGGCTCAAGCCGCGGTCGAGCAGAACCACGACGAGAAGGGCATCATCTGGCCGGTGCCGATCGCCCCCTTCGAGGCGGTGGTCGCCATCGTCGACGTCAAGAAGAGCGAGCAGGTCGAGGCGGGGGAGAGGGCCTACCAGGCCCTGCTCGATGCGGGTATCGACGTCTGTCTCGATGATCGGCGGCTGCGGGCGGGGGCCAAGTTCAAGGACCTCGAGCTTCTGGGCTTCCCGGTGCAATTCACCGCCGGCCGGGGGGCCGGCGAGGATCGCTTCGAGGTTACGCCTCGGGCGAACGGCGAGCGCGAAGAGCTCCCCTTCGATCAGGCCGTCGCTCGGGTGATCGAACTCGTGCAGGCGGGTCGGAGCTGATTCTCGAGCTGGGATCTTCCGTGAGTGTTTCACCGAAGGAAAACCCGCCGGCTGCGGCGGCGTCGCGTTTCGCGATCGAGGGCGAACTGATCGAGGTCGTGCCCCACCAGCGGGGTCACATCCACGACACCTTCATCTCCACCTTTCGCGAAGCGGACGGTAGCCTGCGCCGTTTCCTGCACCAACGCATGAACCGCCGGGTCTTTACCGACCTGGATGCGCTGATGCACAACGTCGAGCGCGTGACCAGTCACCTGGAATCACTGCACTCCGAGGACGGACTCGAGACCCTGCGGCTGGTGCGTACCCGCGAGGGGGCTGCCTGGTTCGAAGATGAGGATGGTGCCTGGCGTACCTATCACTTCCTCGAAGGGACGGTTTCCTACGATCACTGTCCAGGACCCGAGTTGGCCCACGCGGCGGCCCGAGCCTTCGGGGGCTTTCAGGCGCGTTTGCAGGGTCTGCCCGCGGGCGAGCTACGGATGACCATCCCGCACTTTTTCTCCTCCCCCTATCGGCTCGAACAGCTCGACGAGGCACGTCGGCTGGACGCCGCCGATCGGGTGAAGGAGACGGCTGCGGAGCTGGCCTTCGTCGACCAGCGCCGCGAGCTGGTCTTCGCGATCGAGAAGCGGCTGGATGACGGGCGCCTTACCTCGCGGGTCGTGCACGGGGATACCAAGCTCAACAACGTGCTCTTCGATGCGCAGAGCGGCCAGGCTCGCTGCGTGGTCGATTTGGACACCTGCATGCCCGGTTGGTCGCTCTACGACTTCGGAGATCTGGTGCGCTTCACCGCGGCCACCTCCAGCGAAGACGAAACCGATCTCTGCCGAGCGGGAATGGATCTGGAGCTCTATGCGGCTCTGGTCGAGGGCTACTTGGAGGGGGCGGGGGAGTTCCTCACCGCGGAGGAGCGCACCCTGATGCCCCTGGCCGCACGCCTGGTGACTCTGACGATCGGCATGCGCTTTCTGGCCGATCACCTGGCGGGAGATGTCTATTTCAAGGTCTCCCGCCCCGGCCAGAACCTGGATCGGGCCCGGGTCCAGTTCGCCCAGGTGGCGGACATGGAGGCCAAGGATGAGCGGATGCGGGCCCTGGTGGGCTAGCGCGGGGCGTCGCGCGCAGGCGAGGATCGGCGTAGCCCGTAGGATGGGGTCATGGACTTCCAGCACACTCGCTTGATCGGCGGCCTCCTACTCCTGACCCTTGGATCCTCCTGCCATCGGGAGCCCCAAGAGGTCTCGCAGAGCGCTTTCTCGGTGGCCGCCAGGGCGATGGTGAACGGCCATGAGCAAGTGCTCGAGTACGTCTCCCAGGACGGGAGTTTCCCGGTCTTGACCCAAGACGGCGTCCACTTCGAGCTTCGCGATGCAGCCGTCTATCGCATCGACTGGGATGTCCTTGGTGCCGGCGGCAGCATCACGACCCACGCCTCCCAACTGGACGAGCGCAATGTTCCCGTCAGCGGGGCACTGCTCGCTGTCCTGGGCCAAGCGGTCGATGTTCGCGAGGGCAGACTGTGGTGGGGGGAGGAGGATCTGGGTCCAGTGGAGCCCGGCAGCACGGTCATCGTCGACGCCGAGGGCGTGCATCGACAGGAATGAGCCACTCGACTCGTTCGGTGCCCGATTGAGTAGGCCCGATCGAACGGGCCTAGGCCCATGGGGCAGGGCTCATCAGATGACGGCTCGGTGGCTGAAGGAGTCGGCACGGGCCGCGTCCCAGTCCCGCCGCCAGTCAGCAGGTAGCTCGCGCTCGCTTCTAAGGGCGCCGGGTTCGAGGAAGGTGTAGAGCTCCGCGAAGGTACGGATGCGCATGTCACCAACCCGGCGATGGATCAGGTCCGGTGTCACTTCACGGGGGGTGCGTACACCCATGGCGGTCAGTAGCTCGCGCAGACTCTCCAGGGTCGCTCGATGGTAGCGGGCCACACGCTGAGCCTTGATCGACGGGTCGAGGCCCCTGTAGAGGGCCGGATCTTGGGTGGCGACGCCGCTGGGGCAGGTGTCGCTGTTGCAGCGCAGGGCTTGGATGCAACCCAGGGCGAGCATCATCCCGCGTGCGGAGTTGCAAGCGTCCGCGCCCAGAGCCATCGCCCGCACCATGTGGAAGCCCGTCAGGATTTTGCCACTGGCGAAGATGCGGATGTCGTCACGCAGGCCCGCTCCGATGAGCGCGCTGTGGACGAAGGCCCAGGCGTCCCGCGCGGGCATGCCCAGGGAGTTGCTGAACTCGAGGGGCGCCGCACCGGTGCCTCCCTCTCCTCCATCGACGGTGATGAAATCGGGCGTGATGCCGGTCTCGATCATCGCCTTGCAGAGCGAGAGGAACTCACTCCTGCGTCCGATGCAGAGCTTGAAGCCGACGGGTTTGCCTCCGCTGGCTTCCCGCAGCCGTTCGATGAACTCGCAGAGTTCGATCGGAGTACGGAAGGCGCTGTGCCAGGGGGGAGAGAGGACCGTCTGATACTCGGGCACACGCCGGATTCGGGCGATCTCCGGAGTGACTTTCGGAGCGGGCAGGACACCTCCGTGCCCCGGTTTGGCTCCCTGGCTGAGTTTGATCTCGATCATGACCACCTGTTCCCGGCCGGCATTCTCCCGAAAGAGTCCCTCGTCGAAGGCTCCCTCCAAGGTGCGGCAGCCGAAGTAGCCGGTACCGATCTGCCAGATCAGGTCTCCTCCCGCCTCCAAGTGGTAGGGAGAGATGCCACCCTCACCGGTGTTGTGGGCAAAGCAACCCTCGCGGGCGCCCCGGTTGAGGGCGCATACCGCCGTGGGGGAGAGGGCGCCGAAGCTCATCGCGCTGATGTTGAGCATGGAGGCGGAGTAGGGCCGCCTTCGCCCCGGTCCGACAAGGACACGCGGCTCTTCTCGAGGGGGAAGAACCTCTTCAAGGGCATGGGCGGCCCACTCGTAGCCCACGCGGTAGACGTCACGCTGGGTCCCGAAGGGTTGAGTCTCCAGGTCTCCCTTGGCGCGTTGGTAGACGAGGCTGCGCATCTCGCGTTCGATGGGGAAGGCATCGATGTTGGATTCGATGAAGTACTGCTGAATCTCGGGCCGAATCATCTCGAAGCCGTATCGGAAGCGACCCAGGAGGGGAAAGTTGCGCAGGATCGTGCGTCGCTTCTGCAGGGAGTCATGGATCCCCAGCGCGAGGAGCGGCAGGACCACGACCAGAGAACAGAGCACCACCGGCCAGAAGAGCGAGGCCAAGGAAATGGTCCCGAGGACGAGAACGCTGCCGAGATAGAACCATCTTCTCATGGGGCGAGTGCTACGCGACCACGGACCTCCCGTGACCGTTCACCTGGGAATCCACTCACCGCTGTCAAGACCCCGCGCCGCCGGCCGGCGCCGGACCCAGGCCGGCCAGCTTCGACGTGCGAAGTAGGTCTTCGTGCTAGAGAGCACCCGTTCGACGGTGGCTCCGAGGACAGCGTGGTCGCGTTCCATTCCGACGCGCTCTAGGTCGCAATCTCGAATCGAGCGCCCTCTCCGACTGTCGGCTGGTGCCACCTGCTATTCTCGGCCCGGCATGCTCCTTCGGTTCCTCTCTCTTCTCTTCTTGGCTCTGCCTACCCTCGCAGGGCAGGGTCGCGTCGTCGTTCTCGGTTTCGACGGCGCCGATGCGCGCACCGTTCAACGGTTGATGGATGCGGGACGCCTTCCGCACCTGAAGCAGCTCGCGCAACAGGGGACCTTTGCGCCCCTGCGTTCGACCCATCCAGCGGAGAGCGCCGCGGGGTGGGCCGCGATCCACACGGGAGCCAATCCGCTCGTGAACGGCGTGGGAGGATTCCTGCGACGCAGCACCAGCGGCCTGCCCAAGGTGGAACCCGCGCACATTCAGACGCGGGCTGAACGGCTCGCGACCCCGGCACCGCGGCGACCTAGGTGGCTGGCCTTCGCAGCGGGACTCCTGGTCACTCTCCTACTGGCTCGCCTCTACCGGGCGCGCCTCTCCCGGCGGGTACTTCTCGCGGTTCCCGCCGGGCTGGTCGTCTGGCTGGCCGTGAACGCCCTCGGATCGGGGGATGGGGCGCCGCTGCCCGAGGCGGTTCCCGCGGTCTACCGGGGGGCGGTCCATACCAAGACCTTCTGGGACTATGCGGCGGATGCGGGCAAGCGGGCCATCGTGCTCGACGCCGCCCTGGCCTTTGGAGGCATCGAGAGTGAGGGTGCGCGCGTTTTGGCGGGGCTGGGCTTGCCCGATGCGACCGGTCAGATGAACGGGGCCTGGAAGATCTACACCACCCTCGAAAGTGAGCTGGTGCGCCCGCCCAAGGGAACCCCCACCCACTCGCGCACCGGAGCCGTGTGCCGCGTCGAGGAGCGGGATGGACGGGTGAAGAGTCGGCTCTTCGGCCCACTCGACTACACGCGTCACCCGGAGGCGATCCGCCGCCTGGCCGAGATCGATGACGAGCTTTCGACGGAGACCGAGCTTGGCGCACGCCGAGAACTCGAGACACAGCGCAACGCGATCAAGGCCCAGCTCGCCGAGGAGAGCCCCGTGTCCGTTCCTCTGTCGGTGGAGCGGCACGGCTCGCGTCTGGCGATCACGATCGACGGGACGACCCACGAGGTTGGCGCGGATGAGTGGACCGATTGGTACGGACCCACCTTTCGCTTCGATAGCGGTTTCGAACTCCACGCCCTGACCCGCGCACGGGTCTTGAGTGTCGCGAACCCCTTGGCGATCTACCTCGAACCCTTGCAGATCGACCCCGAGGCGCCGCTGCCCTGGCAACCGATCAGCTCTCCGCCCGAGTTCTCCGCCCAGCTGGCCGACTGGATCGGCGGTCCCTTCAAGACCCTCGGGTGGGGCTGTCTCACCAACCAAATGAAGGATCGCGAGCTTCCCGTCGAGGCCTTTCTGGAGGACATCGAATTCACCATGGGCTGGAGGCGCAAGATGACTCGCGCTTGCCTTGCGAGGGACGACTGGGACCTCCTCTTCGCCGTCTTCAGCACGGTCGATCGCGTGCAGCACGTCATGTATCGCCACGCCGATGCCGGACATCCACGCCACGATCCAGTCGAGGCGCAGCGCCGGGTCTCCTACTTCGGTGAAGAGGTGGCCTTGAAGGATGTCATTGACGCGACCTATGTGCAGATGGACGCGATCGTCGGGGAAGTCTTGGCGGCCCTGGACCCCAGCGATCAGCTCCTGATCTGCGCCGACCACGGTTTCACCAGCTTTCGCTACGGCTTCCAGGTCAACAACTGGCTGGCGCGTGAGGGGTATCTCGTCGCCCGTCCACCGAAAGACGGCGGGAAACGTGCGAGTCTGATGAACGATGTGGATTGGTCGCGCACACGGGCCTACTCCCTGGGTCTGGGCATGATCTACCTCAACCTGCGCGGACGTGAGCCCCAAGGGATCGTTCCCAAGCGCAAGGCCCGCGCCTTGCTGGAAGAGTTGCGCACCAAGCTCCTGGCGGTGACCGATCCCGGCCCGGCCGACGCTCCCTACACCGTTCCCAGGCGGGCCGTGCTCGATGCCGAGATCATGCAGGACCTCTACTCGGGAGGAGATGTGCCCTGGGGTTCGCGCGACTGGCCCTGCGCGGACCTGATGATCGGGCTCGCCGAGCACTATCGCGTTGCCTGGGAGACCGTCAGTGCGGAGTTGCGTTACGAGTCCAGTGGCTCAGGAGGTCGCCTCGAGCTCGCACCGAACTTCAATCCCAACAACAGCCCCTGGTCGGGCGATCACGCCTCGACTTCGCCCTCGGTGGTCACGGGGACCTTCTTCTCGCGCCGGCCGCTGGAGCTCCCCGAGGGTGGTGTCAGTGTGATGCACATCGCGCCCACCGTGCTCGCGGCGCTTGGGGTGGCGATTCCCGAGGCGATGGAGCTGGCACCGCTCCAGGAGCGCTGATCCCTTACCCTCGGATGGGTATGCCTCAGAGGATCCTCTCTCTTCTCTTGCTCCTCCTCCCCGCTTTCGCGCAGGAGGGTCGCACCGTCGTACTCGGCTTCGACGGTGCCGACGCGCGGACGGTTCAGCGCTTGATGGATGCGGGGCGATTGCCCCACCTCTCGCAGCTTGCTCGGCAGGGGACCTTTGCACCGCTACGTTCCATGCATCCCGCGGAGAGTGCCGCTGGATGGGCTGCGATTCACACCGGGGCCAACCCCTTGGTGAACGGGGTGGGGGGATTCCTGCGGCGCAGCAAGAGCGGGCGCCCGACGGTCGAGTTGGCGCACGTCGAGGTACACCCTGAACGACTCGCGCCGAGGCCTCGCAAGCGACCCTGGATCGCAGCCGTGGGGGTCGGACTTCTGGTCGCCCTCATCCTGGTCCGCTGGCTGCGGCGACCGGCTCTCGCGATCGCTGCCGCGCTGGCTGCCTGTGCTGCCATGCTCGGCTGGGGTCCGGGTGGCGGTCCCGCCCCGCCCCGGGCGGTGCCCGCGGTCTATAGCGGAGCGGTCCAGGCCGAGACCTTCTGGGACGCCGCCGCTCGGGCGGGCAAGCGGGCCATCGTGCTCGAGGCCGCGATGGCCTTTGGAGAGAAGGGGGCCTCCGAAGAGGGAGGGAGTGCGGGCACCCGGGTCCTGGCGGGGCTGGGATTCCCCGATGCGATCGGCCAGATGAACGGGGCCTGGAAGATCTACACCACCGACGAAGGGGAGCTGGTGCGGCCTCCCAAGGGCACGCCGACCAAGACAGGGACGGGAGCGATCTGTCGAATCGAAGAACGAGACGGACGGGTGAAGACCAGGCTCTACGGTCCCGCCGACTACACACGCCATCCCGAGGCGATCGGGCGACTGGCGGACATCGATGATGAACTCCAGAGTACGACCAAAGTCGGTGCTCGCAGGGAGCTGGAGATGCAGAGTTCGGCACTCAAGGCCCAGATCGCCAAGGAGCAACCGGTCTCGGTGGATCTTTCGATCGAGCACCGCGGTTCCACCCTGGCGATTCGCATCGATGGGACCACCCACGAGGCCGGGGCGGGTGAATGGACGGATTGGTATGCACCGGTCTTTCGTCTCAGCGACGGCTTCGAGATCCACGCGCTGACTCGGGTACGGGTCTTGAGCGTTTCCGCACCGCTCACCATCTACATCGAGCCCCTTCAGATCGATCCGGAGTATCCGCTCCCTTGGCAGCCGGTCAGCTCTCCGCCGGACTTCTCCGGCGAGCTGGTCGATTGGTCCGGAGGCCGCTTCAAGACCGTCGGGTGGGGCTGTCTCACCAACCAGATCAAGGATCGAGCGTTGCCCCCTGAGGTCTTCTTGGAGGACATCGAGTTCACCATGGGTCGGCGTCGAGCGATGACCCGGGCTTGTCTCGAGCGGGACGACTGGGATCTGCTCTTCGCTGTCTTCAGTTGCGTCGATCGTGTGCAGCACGTCATGTACCACTACGCCGATCCGGAGCACCCACGCCATGACCCGACCGAGGCCGCGCGCAAGGTGCACTACTTCGGCAGGGAGGTGGCCTTGAAGGGGGTGATCGACGCGACCTACGTCCAGATGGACGCGATCGTCGGAGAGGTCATGGCGACCTTGCACGCCGACGATCAACTCCTGATCTGCGCGGACCACGGCTTCACCAGCTTTCGCCGTGGATTTCGAGTCAACAACTGGCTGGCCCGGGAGGGCTATCTGGTTCCGCGCCCGCCGAGTGGCGGCAAGCTGACCGCAGGCCTCATGGGAGGCGTCGATTGGTCGCGCACCCGGGCATACTCCCTGGGTTTCGGGATGATCTACCTGAACCTGCGCGGTCGAGAGCCCAAGGGGATCGTTCCCAAGGAACAGGCCCGCGCCCTACTGGAAGAGCTGCGCACCAAGCTCCTTGGGGTGACCGATCCCGGTCCGGCCGAGGCGCCCTATGACGTCCCCCGCAGGGTCGTGCTCGATGCCGAGATCATGCAGGACCTCTATTCGGGGGGAGAGATCCCCTGGGGCTCGCGCGACTGGCCCTGCGCGGACTTGATGATCGGCCTGGCCGAGTACTATCGAGTTGCCTGGGAGGGGGTCGGGGGGGAGCTGCGTTTCGCTCCTGGAGAGCGCAAGGGTCGAGTCAAGCTGGCTTCTGATTTCGTTCCCAACCAAAGTCCCTGGTCGGGGGACCACGCTTCGACTTCACCCTCGGTCGTCACGGGTGCCTTCTTCTCCCGCCGCCCGCTGGAGATTCCTCCAACAGGGGTGAGCGTGATGCACATCGCACCCACGGTCTTGGAGGGCCTCGGGGTTGCGATTCCGCAGACGATGGAGTTGGAGCCGCTTCGGCCGCGTTGATCGGTAGGCGGCCGATTCCGATCGCTTCCCGGCAGAGCGACCCGGTCTCGGCCGGGGGATCACCGATCGAGATGGCCCGCGTCCGAGTCCCCCATCTCGACGTTTCCGCCGGGGAAGTACTCGCTCCAGCGCGAATCGACGAGGCGGGCGGTGGCGGGGTCCGCGAAGAGCTCGGCCGGATAGGGAGCCTTCTTGCGGGCGTCGATCACCAGGGGCGGGGTGAAAGCGACGTGGCTGCCGGCGAGTTCCACCCGGCGACCGTGGATGTCGGCGGCCGGGTCGAAACGGGTGAAGGTGGTCCAGAGGAAACGGGCCGTGGAACGGACCGCCAGGGCGGCGTCATCCACGAGGACGACCAGAGGCCAGTCGGCGAAGGCCGGGTCGGCGGCGATGTGCCGGGCAGCGGCGGGCTCCTCGGCGTGGCTGACCCCCGAGACGACCAGGCAACCGGCGGTGAAGACCTCTACCCTGCGCACCCGCCAACGGGGCTCCCCCTCGAAACGCTCTCTGAGCTTGCGACGGGGGGGACCGATGCCGAGCAGGACCCCCTTGCCGCCTTCGTTGATGCGCGGGCCGGCGTAATCGAGGGAGTCCATCGAGAGGCCCCCGAAGAGATAGAGATCACTCTCGAAGTCAGCCCGTTCCAGGACGTGCCGCAGGAGGGCGGGGAAGTCACGCAAATCGACCGCCCCATCGGTGACCAGCAGGAACTTGGTCAGGGAGAGCTGCCCCTCCCCCAAGATGCGGAAGGCCGAGACCATCGCTTCGCGCTTGTAACGCTCACGCACCCGAGCTGCGGAGAGGGAGTGGTAGCCGGTCTCGCCATAGCTCCAAAGATCGACGACCGAGGGCATCACCAGGGGGAAGAGGGGGGCGAGCAACTCCTGCAGGTAGTCCCCGAGGAAGAAATCCTCCTGGCGCGGCTTGCCGACCACCGTGGCCGGCAGAATCGGGTCCCGGCGACGCAGCACCCGCTCGACGCGCATCCAGGGGTAGTCGTGGACCTCGGAGTAGTAGCCGTAGTGGTCGCCGAAGGGTCCCTCTGGACGGCGCGCTCCCGGCTCGATCGCACCCACCAGGGCCAGCTCGGCATCGGCGACCAGGGGCAGGGGACCGGCCGGGTTCCCACAGAGGGGCAGGCGCCGATCCAGGCCCAGACTGGCGAAGAGTAGCTCGGGCACATTCTCGGGCAGGGGCGCGACCGCCGCGAGGATCAGGGAGGGGGGGCCGCCGAGCATGATGTTGACCGGCAGGGGACGGCCCGCTTCCTCCGCCGCTGCCAGGTGGAAACCACCCCCGCGGTGGATCTGAATGTGCACCCCCACCTCCTCTTCGCTCTGGAGCTGGATGCGGTACATGCCCAGGTTGGAGACGCCGCTTTCGGGGTGCTCGGTGTAGACCAGAGGCAGGGTCAGAAAGCGACCGCCGTCCCTGGGCCAGGACTGAAACGCGGGTAGCTGGGAAAGGCGCGGCGCTTCGCAGACCTCGGTCACCGGACCGCGGCGGCGACGCGCGAGGCCGACCCGGGAGAGGGAGCGCAGCAGGCCGCGCTGTTTCCAGAGGCGGCCGAGGGAGGGAGGCACGAGCTGCTCCGGCAGGCGCGCCAGGCTGGCCACCACCTCGGCCGGGTGGGTTCCAAAGGCGAGGTTGACCCGCTCCGCGGTGCCGAAGAGGTTGGTCACCAGGGGAAAACGCGCCCCGCGTACCCGGGTGAAGAGCAGCGCGGGACCACCCGCCGCGATCACCCGGCGATGGATCTCGGCGATCTCCAGGTGGGGATCGACCTCGGCCTCGATCTCGACCAGCTCCCCCGCCGCCCGCAGGCGGTCGAGGAAGGTGCGCAGGTCTCGGGGGGGGCGGGGC
>JALWOP010000371.1 GCA_027083445.1 Planctomycetota bacterium
GGACGGCCCCGGGCTGGCCGCGGTCCTCGTGCGCGAGGGGCCCACGGGCCACGGCGCCCGGCCGGGGGCCGGGGGCGCCCCCCCCCCTACTCGACCTCGACCACCTCGAAGAGCCCCTCGACAGCCTCCTCGTACGCGCGCAGCTCCTCCGGGGTGCAGGCGCACTCGCCGTCGGGCGCGTAGTCGCAGGGGCAGTCGTAGGCGGTGCCCAGCACGTAGACGTCGGACGCGCGCTCGAGGATCTCCTCCAGATTGGAGAACTCCGGCGCGTCGGCGAGGATCAGGACGCCACCGCGAGCGAGGTCCAGCTCGCCAGGTAGCCGAGAGGTCCCCAGCATGCCGCCCCGCGACACGGTGTAGTGCGGGCGTCGGATGGGCAGCTCGGGTGCAGGCATCCCCACTCGGCGCCAGGTTTTCTCGATCTCTGCGCGCGAGAGCACCGGCGGGAGCTGTCGGGCGATTCGCAGCGCGAGGCGTTGGAGGCCGGCCTCCTGCGGCCCGCGCAGGAGGACGGGGTATCCCTCCTCGAGGAGGAAGAGGGCCTGCGCCTCTGCGCGGGCTCGTGCTTGGGGGGTAGGATTGGGCGGAGTCATCGACAGACCTCGGGGTGGGTAGGCCACGTTAGGATACCTTACCGCGGTGCCTACGCGTCAACGCCTCGCGCCAGACGCAGGAGGAATCTACCAGGGGGTGGCGCCGATGCTACCCGGCGGGGACCGGCGCGGAGCTGTCTGGTGGGAGGTCGGCGGGAGGCGATGGCACGAAGGAAGGGTCCCCGAACGCCAGCTCGTAGCGAGCTTGGGGGGCGTTCGCCGCGAGGGCTGACACGGGTACCACCGGGAGCTCGGGGGGCCGGCGGCGTGGCGGCGCGGGCTCAGCCGGCGCGGCAGCGGCCGCCGCGGCGGCAATCGCTCCAGCGCCTCCGAGGAACAGAAGAAGGGGCGTCATCGTTTCCTCCGGTACTTCTGCAGGAAGCCCCACACGAACGGGGCGCTCAGACCAGCGACCGCCAGGGCCGTCCCGTACTTCTCCACGAACGAGCCCTCGGACATGTCAGCGACCGACGAGCCCCCGGCGCCTTCGGGCCCCGGGACTTCCGGTGGCGGCCACTGACCGATGTCCTTTGCGAACCCTTTGGCCGCGATCGCCTTCGGCGCGCAGTAGTCCACCGGAGCGAACATGAGTTTGGCCTCGACGGAAGAGCGGTACATGGCGTCGGGGATGTTGGCCTGGTCGAGGGAGCACAGGGCCGGGTGCTCGAGGAGCTGCTTTCGACGCAGCTCGAGGAGGTCGCGAAGGGCCTTCGCGTGGGGGGTGCCCCCCTGGAACGCCGGGTCGTCCTTCGAGCAGTAGGCCACGTTCACCGTGTCAAGCGCGTCAAGCTGGCGCTGCAGCATGGTGTCAGCGTAGGCTAAGGGCTTCGCCTTGTTGGGGGTACCGTCGTACTCACCGGCAGGGTCGTCGATCCCGTAAGCCTGGGGGCCGTACTGCTGGGTCGGGTCAAGGATCCCCGTCTTCTCCGACCACCCGAACTGCGGACCCTCCGGGTCGCTGCCGAGCCACTTGATCACGCGGTCAAGCTCGTCGCCCGTCAGCGTCTTCTCGAGCGACGACCGAAGGGCCCGAAGGTACAGACTCCAACGGTCGCGGACCGCCTGCCAGTTCACCTTGTACACCTGCGGGTAGCCGAAGGCCGCCGTCAAGTGCCGGAGGCTCGAGGCGCTCGTCCACGTCACCGGGAACAGCGAGCCGGTGTCCCGCATCCCCTCCGGTCCGCTGAGGGGCCCCACCTCCACCGCGCGGTGGAGGAAGTTGGAGTAGGGGAGATAGCCGAGCCCCTCGTCAAGGTTCGTGGCAGCAAAACGGTAACCGCCCGTCGTCAGCTTCTTGGCTGGCACCGCGATTACCTGGTCGAAGGCCCCCTGCGGGACGTACTGCGGCGGCGAGAAAGCGTAGGTCAGATCGACACCCCGCGCAGAGCCGGGTGTCGGCACCACTGCATCGCGGAGGTTGTAGTAGTTGGTAACATCGAGCTGAGGACTGAAAACCGCCGGGTCCTCGGGGACCTCCTGGTTCTCGAGCTGCTGCATCTTCTTGAGCACCCGCACGAACCGGAAGATCGCGACGCCCGCCTTCACCACGGCGCCGATGATCTGGCCGTAGATCGGGATCATCGAGGCCGACGCTCCCACCGCCTCCACAATCGAGGCAGAGGCCTCCACGAGGGCGTCCTCGAGTGCCTGCTTGAGCTCTTCTGGAACCAGATCCCAGATCGTCTCCCCCAAGATCAGCGCGACCTCCCCAGGGGTCGCCTGGTCCTTGGCGACGACCAGCACGCTCTCGAAGGCGGACCCCACCGGGATCCCCACCGTTGCCAGCGTGCCCGCGCCCATGACCCGGCCGATGCTGCTGGTGGACTCGGTGAGGCGCCGCTGCATGTTCTTGACGAGCTGGTTATCTCCTACCGTGGAGAGCGCCTGGACGACGTCAGGCCCCATCGCGGCGAGTTCCGCCACGGGGTTGTAGTTCCGCAGAGCGTCGCTCCCGAAGTACTCCTTGAGGCTGTTCTCGTCGAGGATCGGCACGGCTCAATCCATCCGGCTCACGATGAAGCTGAGGCCCAGGAAGCCCAGGAGCACGCCGAGGCGCGCGGCCGTGTTGAGGCCGTTGGAGCGCCAGCTGCTCTGGGCTTGGTTCTGGGCGCGGCGCATGACCGCGGGGTCGGGGGGCGGGACGTAGCTCATGGGACCTCGATCTCGACGGTGTCTTCGGCGTCAGGCGGGAGCTCGGGCGCCCCGGGGGGAACCTGGCGCAGCCGCGGGCGTCCCCCACTGTAGACCACCTCGGCGCGGCCGGAAGGGCTGAGCCAACGGCGGTCGCCCGCTCGCTTCCAGCCGCGGGCGCGTAGCTTCCGGTCAAGGGCCCCCGGTCGCCCCCAGTAGTGCCTGAGGTTCACCGGAACAGCCCCCACACGCGCCGCGGGGCGCTCGATGCGTACTGCAGGCCCTTCCCGGGCCACGTCCTGTCGTAAGCCACCGCGACGCCCAGGGCCTCGAAGGCTCCCACGTCGGCCTCGTCCTCCGTGTGGTCGGGGATCCCGTGAGCCTGCGCTAAGTACAGGTGGCCCACCTCGTGCGCCAGCACGCCGAGCAGGTGCTGGTCAGGCAGCTTGCGGGCAGCCGTGGCCAGTTCGAGGGGACCGCGGGGGACGTAGACCTGGGCATACCTGCGGCGGTTCGCCCGGTGGACCTCGTCCATCGCAGGTGGCCACGCGACCGCCTTGCACTCGACCCGGGCCATCCGGCACAGGTGCCCCCAGATCTCAGCTACCTGCTGCGGGGTTCGGTTGGGGTTCCCTCGCATGCTCCTCGAGCTCCGGGTTCGTGCGGCGGCGAGTCAGCCTCCACGCGACGTAGGCCACCACGGTGGCGGCGGCGACGCCCGCGGCGACCTTCAGCCACTTGAGGCTGACGGTCGAGGCAGTCTTGAACGCTTCCTGCAGGTCCTTCGCGCCCTCCTTGACGTGCTCGGCGAACTCCTCCATGGCCTCCCCGACGGACTTGAGGACGTTGCTCCACCAGGTGCCGACTCCTTCCGCCAGGACTCCGTAGGCGCGCATGGTCACGAAGGGGCGCGCGACGACCGGTACGACCGGCATCGGACGCTGCCCGTAGTTCTGGATCGCAGCATCGGTACAGACCGGCGCCCCGTAGCACTGGCCATCGATCAATGGGCCGACGACCTCTCGGTAGAACCAGGTGGTGCCGTCGTCGCCCTTCTCCGTCCACAGCTCGGGCGCCTCGATGGCGGCTTCCGTTGCGGCGCGGAGCTGGTAGAGGACGTCGTTGTTGCGCCACATGTCCCCGACGAGCCGCACCCACTCCGGGTCGCGGTTCGCCAGATTGATCGTCCGCAACTCGTCCCAGTTCCGGGGCATCGCTGCGCGCTCCATGAACTCCATGGAGGCCTCGAGGAGCTGGTCGATCAGGACGAGGATCGCCTGAGGGGGCACCGCGAGCGGGTCATCGACCTGCTCCTGCACCTGCTTGACGAGAACCGCGGGGTCGACAGAGCCGTCCGGGGGGGTCTCGCCCAGGTCGATGGTGGGCTTGAAGGTGTCCTCGGCCATCATGCGCTCCACTGGCGGATGTACGCGGCGAGCACCGTCGGCCAGAAGTACACCGCGGTGTCGTAGATCCGCTTACGCTGGTTCGGCGTCACGCTCGACCAGAGCTTCTTGTCGATGGGCTTGAGGAACCAGTCGCGGATCTCACCTGGCGAGTCGTCCTCGATCATGTTGTTACGCTGGTTGTCCGTGAGGTCGCCATACTCGCCCTTCGGGCCCGACAACCCCATAGCCGGGAGGATCTCGTCGGTGACGGCGCACCGGTACAAGTCGGCCCCGCCCTTCCCCTTGACCTTGCATGCTTGCACGGCGCGCTTGGCGTTCCAGAACGCCAGACCCATGTTCTGGAGCATCGAGAGCGACCAGTTGTAGATCTTGTTCGCCGTCTTACCGGACGTCTCGTCGCCCCACTTCTCCTTCCGCTCCTTTTTGGTGAGGAGGTCGGCGAGCTGCGCGAAGAAGGTTTTGTCGTCCCCAGGCTTCGACCAGGTCTTGCCGTGGACGTCAGAGTGGTCGTCGAGAAGCTGCTGGCGCTCGTCCTCGATGACCTTCTCTGAGATCTTCTTGATCTGATCCTTGAGTACAGAAAGTCCCGCTTGCGTGTTCGGAGCGACCAGGTCCTGCGCTTTGGCCAAGTCCGCGACCGCCTGGGTCAGACCGTCCCAGGTGAGTACGGGCCCCGGCGTGTCGGCGACCTGGTAGAGCAGCTCTTCGACCTTGGCATCCGACAAGGACTGGGGTTTCCCGCCTGGGATCGTGGTGGGCCCCCCCACCCCAGGCTTGCCCGGGGGCGTGGGGAGCTCGCCCGGTGCGCCACCTCCTCCGCTACCGCCGGAGCCGGGCGCGTTGGTCGTGCCCCCAGGAACCGAGGTGCCTCCGCCGCCTCCCCCTCCAGAGCCGGGCTCCTCGCCGGAGCCTGTCGACGCCGACGCCTCGCGGGTGAGCAGGACGATCCCAGCGGTGACGAGGCCCGCCACGCCGAGAAACAGCAGAGGAGATCCGCGGTTCATGCGGACAGTCTACACCTTCGCGAGCCAGTCGGGCGCGTTCTCCCACGCGCGCTTCTTCCAGCTCACGTCGACGTGGGCCCGGGCCGCGTTCCCGTAGATCCCGAGGCCCATGCGCAGGGCGTCCCCGCGTGTCGCATACAGGTTCGCGAGGAACATGCCGAAAGCCTCCCGGTCGCCGTCGTCGCGGGGCCGCAGGTCCACGGCGTCGAACCACTGGTGGCGAGAAGCCGGCGCCCCTCCCACCTGCTCGTTGTACCAGGGGGGGCGGTACCCGCTGGCGACCTCGACGGGCACCGCGTGCGATAAAGGACGCACGACGTGCGCAAGAGTCGCGGCCATGCGCTCCCACAGCTCGGGAGGGGGGATCGCCACGTAGGTCTCCCCCGGTGCCACCGCGGCCTTCGGGAGGACCACGAGGTCCTCGACTGGCACAGGCACCGAGCCGAGCATGCTCACGAGGCTGTCGCGCAGCTGGATGTACGCCGCCTCGACCTCGGGGTCACCCCGGAGACCCTCGACCATGGGGGCCGGAGGCTCTCCTCCGAGAGGCTCGGGGACGGGGGGTGTCCTCGTCGCGCTCGAGGACTCCTCAGACCCGCGCGAGAGCAACCAGGTTGCCGCAGCGGCCGCCGCGACTCCTCCGAGGAGCAAGAAGGGGGAGGGCTTCACGCGGCGCCTGCCTCCTGCAGAGCGCCGTACGGGGTCCACCCGCCCGGGAGGGGCGTCACGGTGGTGTCCGCCCAGCTCGCCGGCGCACCGATGGCCTCGAGGGCCTCGTCAAGACGGCGATCCGTGTCGGGGAGCGCCGTGTCCATCTTGCCCGGCCGGCTCCAGCCGCGGTTCAGCGCGCGCCAGGTCTTCGCCGACCGCTCCCAGCTCGACCAGTTGAACAGCCGCTGGGCGTAGCCGACGGCCGCCGCCGTCGACATGAGCGGGTGGTGGACGACGACGCGGGGATCCGAGCAAGCCAGGGGGGTCCCCTTGAACGCACGCATCGCAGAGACCGGGAGCATCCCGTACCAGCCCCCGGAGCCCCAGGTGTACCAGTTTGCAGGATTGAGGCAGTCGCGCACCCACGCGTTCTGGGCCGCTTCGTAGAGGTCTTGGGCGGCCGCGGCCTCGGACGCCGAATTGTTCTCGGCCGAGAGCTTCCCGCGGGACTCGCGGTAGGCGACAGCCTCGAGGAACCTCTGCCACGATGGGTCGAGGCCGAGGGCGCCCGCGGCCTGGGCCGGCGTCTCGAGGCCAGGGAGGGCCCCCTCGGGCGCCGCTGGGCCGGAGTCAGCCTGCGCCGCGCGAGCCTGGCGCCCCGAGAACAAGGCGGCGATGAGCCCCGCCGCACCTACCGCGGCGAGGATCAACGGCGCGAAGGGCCCGCTATTCCCCACAGTCGGCCTCGCCCTCGGGAGTGCACACCGTCGATTCCAGCTGGGCAGCCTGACCACCCTGGGCTCCCTCCGGCTTGCGGGCGGCGGAACCCTGTACGATCTCCAAGAGCGCGGCCTGGACGTCCGGTGGCAGCGCCTGGAGCACCTGAGCCGCCACGTCTCGGGGCGTCGCGCTTGGAGGGGGGGAGAGGGGTGCTGCGCCGAACGGTGGCCCCCCAGCGGACGGAAGGCTGCTGAGGATCTCATGTGGAGGTGCCTCGAGAGGAGGAGAATCTGCACGGCGTTTTAGGGGTGCCTCAGAGGGCGTGATCGCCGAAGCACGCCCCTTGAGGGGCTGCCGCGGGACGTAGAGCTTGACTTCTCCATCCTGCGACGCGCCTAACACCTCGCCCTCCACCTGCCGTCGGGGGCCACCTGGGGAAGAGGGCCCCCGCTCCGCAAGGCGCCCGCCAAACTGACCGTTACCGCCCATGATCGCCATATCAGCCTCCCCTCTTCGGGTCGCGGCCCAAAAGTTCCTCGCCTCTCTCGCGGCGCTCCACCACTCTGGCGATCAGGTCAGCCCCGACAGAAGAGGGGTCGCGGAGGCGTGCTTCGATCTCGCTGTCGGAGAGGCCCTCCCGGGCCCACCGAACCACGAGCTTCACCAGGTCGTAGATCACGTCGGTCACTTCGGCAGTCCTTTCACTCGGTCGAAGTATTCCCGCGCCTCCGGCGGGAGCGTCTCGAACAGCTGAACCACACGCCGGATCGTCGCGGGCCAGTCGGGGTTCTCTCCCTGCGCGCGTGCGATCCAGTAGGATCGCAGCAACCCGACGGCCGTACGGACAGCATCGGCCACAGCGGCGTCAGCGTCGTAGACGTTTCCGAAGCACTCCTCCATGGCGGGAGTCTTGGGCTCGAACTTGGATTCGCAGTCGTCGGCCTTCTCCATGTAGAAGGCGTGCCAAGTTTGCTCGGCAGCCCTCAGACCCTCCTCGGTGTAGACGAGCGAGCGGTCGCTGGCGGCGCAGCTCACCAAGGAGAAGACGAGCGCGATCTTGTGGAGGTGTCGCGTCATACCCGCACCATACCACACGGCTCAGTAGTGGCCGAGCATGAGATCTGTCTCAAGCTGCTGGAGCTTTGCGGGCTTCGCCGGGGGTGAGCGCCGTTTGCGCCGAGCCTCGAGAACACGGGCCTGCCACCGGCTGAACTCGAACTGGTACTCGGAGCGCTTGTCCAGCCTGTTCTGGAGCGACCGAACCTCCTCGACCGCCCCCTCGACCTTCTCAACGCGAGTCTCGACCTTCCCAAGGGCATCGCGAAGCGGTGGATGGGCGAGCTCCTCCTCGTCGTGGTCACCGATCCACTGCTGCACCTCCGCGTCGGAAGCGTTCGCGCCTATCCAGACGCTGTAAGCCACGCCGGAGGAGAAAACCACGCTCACAACGCTCGTAATCACCAGGAGGCTCTTGAGAAGGCGCCCAGGCGCGTGGATTCCCGAAACGGTGGCCTCCGTCGCAGCGGCCTGCTCCTCGAGGTGAAGGACCATCCCGCGAAGCTCGTTGAGGACGTCTGTGGTCTCGCGCTTGACGGGGCGTGGGACTCCTGGCGGGATCGTCGGGCTCACGCCCGAAGCATACCACCGTCGGGGTGCGCTGTGAACGCGCTTACAGGGTTGTATCGAACATGCACCCCATGTAGGAACCGGTGTTGACGCACTTCATACTGGTGGGGCAGTTGTACTTCAACGGATCCGCGTTGTCGCAAAACAACGCGCACATGCCGTACAGTTCGGAGCATACCCCCGGCGTCCCCGCAAAATCGGGACATTCGAGGAGGAGGCACTCGTTGTCGAGTCCCGTAGGAGTGCAAAGAGAGTAGGTATCGCCGTAAACGAAGCACAGGCTCTGATCCTCCTCGCACGGCTGCGCCCACCCATGGCCGCACCAGGGGGCGTAGTCGGAAACAACGCCACCCGTGGTTCCGCCTGTAGTGCCGCCGGTGCTAGCGCCCGTTCCCCCTCCGCTCCCAGTCGAAGCCACGGTCCCTCCTCCCGAGCTGTCCGCGCCCCCGGTTGTTGCGGACGCCGTGGCGGAGGTGGCCCCGGTGTCTCCTCCCGACCCTCCCGTAGAGGAGGCACTACTCGCGCCGCCGGATGTGGTTCCGCCAGTACGAACGTCGGGGACGTCCTCGAAGCAGCCACTCAGGCAAAGAGCGAGAGCTGCTCCGAGTCCTCGGTGAGCCACTCGTGTAGCAGGTCGATAGCTTCTTGTTCGCATGGTCCTTCTCCTTCTTCGGGCACAATGTCTGACGACGGTTTCACAGGGACGAGACGTCCGTCCTGATATTCAGGGTCGGCTCCCTTGACCCACCTTTCCATAACCACCGGTGTCGCGGCGGCTCGGACCTTCGGGGTCCACTTCTGCATCGTCTCGACCATGACCTGGGCGAGGCGCACAGCGGCGTCGGCGGCCTGCTCCCGCGCGGACTCGAGGAGCAGCTCGTCGTGAATCATGTTGAACGTGCGCGTGCCGTAGAGGGGGCTGCTGCGCACGATGTGCTGCTCGCGGCACACGTTCCACATGGCTTCCTTCACGGCGTCGGCCGCCAGCCCCTGGAAGGGGGTGTTCAGCGCCTGGCTGTACCGGACGCCGCCGCGGACACGCCCAGAGTACAGCGCGCGGACGGTCCCCCCGCTCTTCTCGATCTCGGAGGCGCGCTTGAAGTAGGCGGGCATCTCGCTGTAGCTGCGCTTCCAGTCCGCGATGTACCTGGCGCCTTGCTCGGGCTCGAAGGCGACCCCGGACTGGGCGAGCACGCTCCTGCACCAGGTTGCCGCGCCCATACCCCCGGGGATCCCAAAGTTCAGCGCCTTGGCCACCTTGCGCCACTTGTCGATCTCCTCGTCGCCCCTTTTACGGCGAGCTGCCGCCTCCTCGTACGAGACACCGAACAGGGTGGCCGCGACGTTCAGGTGGGGGTCGAGGCCGCGGTTGAGTACGTCCCCCAGCTTGGAAAACCCGACGATCTCGTGGCACGCCTGCGCCAGGGTGCGCAGCTCCGCGATATCGTAGTCAGCCCCCACGAAGACAGACCCGGGGCGTGGGGTGATCGCCTCGCGGATCCCCGGTTCGCTTGGGAGGTTCTGAATGTTGGGGTTCGAGCACGAGGTCCTCCCCGAGGCCACCAGGGTGTGGAACCAAGGATGCACAGGGACGACGGTGCCGGGCACGAACGCCTGGGCATACGTGCTCAAGATCTTGTCGGCATGGTTGTACGCCGCGTAGGCCGCGTGAAGCGAACTCCCGCGGGCCGCGGCCGCCTGGCATGCGACGGCGTCCACTTTGACGTAGCGGTGCCCCGTATCCGCGAGGAACTCCGCCACCGACCTGTAGGGGCCCGAGGTCATGCGCTTGAAGCCGGTGTCCGTCAGCTCGCAAAGGTCGCCGAGGACCTCGAAGGTCAGGCGCTGGATCGCGGCCTTGCACATGGTTCCATCGGAGCGCAGGACATGGGCGCGGAGCAGCGGCCCCCGGGCCTCGTCCTTGCGCTGGAGACACCGCTGCACCGTGCGCCACAGGGTGCGGGCGCACACGCGGAAGCCGTGAGCCGAAGCCAGCTTGAGAGCCCACGACGCGCGCACCTGGCGAAACTGGTCCACGAAATACTCGGACGCGCGCGCGAGCCGCTCCTGGGCCTCGAACACGCGGAGGGTGGCTCGGGCATCCTCAAGCGCGTACTCGCGGGGTCCCTCGTCCCAGGAGCTCACGTCGATCTCGCGAAGGTCGCCGTAGCTGAGGCGGTGCTCGTCCTTCTTGAGCGGCGCTCCCACCAGGCGATGGTGGAGAGCCGACAGGCTGTAGCCAACCTTGTGCTTGTCCCCGTTGTTGTCGCGCCAGTAGATCGTCCGCGAGCCCCCGAAGCGGCCGACCGCGATATCGTAGAGCTGCTGGCGCACGATTACGTCGTGCACCCGGTCCTGCGCCAGCGCCTCGAACACGAGCCCGAGCAACTCGGGCCACTGGTTCGCGACGACCCCCAGGTCGTAGGGGGCGTTCGCCAGGACCGACGGCCCCGACAGCAACTCCTCGACAGCACCGCGAGCGCTGCTCCAGTGGAGCAGGCCCTCGGAGCCGTCGGGAGCGGCGAAGCTCACGCACACGAGCCGGGGGAACGGCGCGAGTGCGCTAAAGCGTTCGGTCTCTGTGTCCCACGCCTTCATTAGAAGGGGATCTCGTCCATGGGGGCGTCGCTGTAGGGGGCCGGCTCCGACATCTCTGCGGGGGGCGGCGCGTAGTTGTCGCGCGGAGCCTCTTGAGTTTCCGAGCCGCCACTCTCCGGGTGGACGCGGGGCTCGCCTACGGGGGGCGCCTCCTTGCCCCGTGGATACCAGTGGTGGACGCTGTATTTCCTACCCTCCTCGGTCTTGACGAGGTAGACGCGCAAGCGCATGCGCTTGCCCCGTAGTGGTTGCATGTTCGGGTCCATGGCCTGGCGTGTCCACGTGGTGACCTTCTCGGGAGGCAGAGCATGGTCCACCTGCGGGTCCTGCCAGTCCTTGCCCGCGGCAGCCAGGATGAATCTCCGCACGTTCTGCGGGGAGCTGGGTCTCGACATGTTGACGCGCCAGGATGCGCGCTCGCCTGCGGGGAGCGCCACGTTATCCGACGCGATGATCAGCGTCTCGACCACGAAGAAGTAGACGCGCTGCTTTTGCCCGAACACCTCTTTGACCGCGGTGATCTCGACCTCGTACTCGCCAACCTCGAACCACGGGAGTTTCACGAAGCCCGAGTCGGTCTTTCCTACGGAGTCCCAGATATCGTTCATGTTCTTGTTCCTTTCGTTGGGGTGTGGGTTAGTGCTCCGGCCAATCCCGAGAGCAGGAACTTTGAGGGCTCGCCCTCAAACTGTTGGGAAGCGGCTGCCTCCGCCGCGACGCGCCGAAGCGTCTGGCGCACGCTCGTGTGGGCCGCGAGAACCTCCACAAAAACCTCGTCGGCAGCCTGGAGGCTGCGGTGCGTACGGCCGATCAGCTGCTCCCATGGGCGCACTCCCGAAGGCGGCGAGAGGACGAGGTTACGGCTCCACTTCTGGAGGTTGCGCCCGGTTCCGTTGGAGCTGATCGACGCCACGCAGGTGCCCTCGAAGTCCTCCAGCTCGAGGTCGCCACACCGGCCCTCCATGCCGAAGTACGGGACGCCCAGAACCTTGGCGAGCTCCACCCCGACAGCCCGGTGCGCCACCCACACAAGCGTAGGGGGGCGGCCGCGCAAGTGGTCGCGCACCTGGCGGAGGACCTCCCCGGTGAGCCACGCGGGGACGGTCTTGGGTTGGAACTGACCTCTGGCGGCGCGCCACCTCTCAAGGACAGGCTGCCCAGGTATCGCCCCTCCCTCGACCGCTCGCGCCACGTCCCCTTCGCTGTCGAGCCCCTGCTGCTCCTGCTCGAGCACACGCCGAACCAAACTGCCCCAGCGGTAGCGGGCCTCGAGCCAGCCGGGGGGCGGCCGCGTCTCCCAGTGGTAGTGGAAGCCGAGACACAGCTCCCGGGCGTGCCGCCAGGTGTCCGCCGGGGTCATGCAGACGTCGCCATTCGGCAGGAGGCCAGTGGCCTCAAGGCGCGCGAGAGCCCCCTCCACCTCCCGCGGGAGCTGGGGGCACCAGATCGAACCCACAATCGTGGCGTCGCAGCCGTCTGCCGACGACGTGGACACCACCCCGGGGGTGTCGCGGACCCATCGGCCCAGGGCCCTGCGCAGGTCCGCCGGCGTCGCGCCGTCGGTCGGGCTCAGGAAGTCCGCGAGGCGCCCGGGCTGCGCTCTCATGCCGACAGGACGATGATCGACAGCCGCGCCCCACGCGTCCACAACGTCCCGCTCGAGAGGGAGGGGCGAACCCTCCCCCAACGCCCAGCCGCAAACGAGCGCCAGGTGGGCGAGAGGTCGGTTGAGGATCGTTCCCGACAGCCCACAGAAAGCCGCTCCCGACTGCTCGAGGTAGTAGCCGAGCCGCCGTGTCCGCGCGCTCCGGGGGTTCGCGATTGAGTGGCACTCGTCCGCCACGACCAGGTCCGGCGCGAGGCTCCGCAGGTCCTGCAGCCCGGTCCTCGAGGACAGCCGTTCGTAGCTCATGATCTGCGTGGCGTCCGGGGGCCTCTGCCAGTCCTCGGCGAGGAGCGCGAAGGCCCGCGACGTCGCGGCCAGGAGTGCGTGCGGCAACAGCAGGAGGGGGCGCTTCGCCTTGAGAACCGAGAGCAGCAGATACGCGAGCAGGGTCTTGCCTCCGCCTACGCGTAGCGCCCCCACGAGGCCCCCCTGCTCCGAGGCCTCGACCAGGCTCAGCGCCTGGGCCGGCCGGAGGGTCGCGGTGCTCCCGGGAAGCCTCAGGTACTCCGAGAGCCCCCGCACCTCCGCCTCAGACAGGCGGTCGCTCGGGCGCCTCTTGAGGCCAAGAACCCGCCGCAGATCCGGCGTGTCCTTCACCTCGAACTGACGCTCGAACGCTGCGACGACGCCGCTCACTCGTTCTCGACCTCCCGCATCTTGCTCCGGTACCAGTCCCACGCTCGGTCGGCCGCCTCGAAGCCACCGGGGGCTGTGGGGGCCCACAACGCCAGCTCGTAGAGCAGGCGCGCCGGACCGTGGTCAGAACCGGGGCGCCGGCTGAGGCTTGTCGCAGCCGCCGCGGCCAAGAAACCGCCTACCGCGCCGTGATCGACGCGCTTACAGTTCTCGTAGTCGTCGGAGGGGTCCGGGCCCTCGGGCGGCTCGGCCGGCGTCTTCTTCTTGGACTTGTTCTTCGACCCCTTGGGGCGCCCGCGCTTCCTAGGGGCCTTCTTCTCCGGTGGCCGCGTGTCAGGGGATGCAGCCGGCTCGGGGGAGGCCTTGGGAGCGGGCTCGGGC
>JALWOP010000372.1 GCA_027083445.1 Planctomycetota bacterium
CCTTTGGGGGAGACCACGCGATCGAAACCGGGGGTTCCCCCCCAGAACACCCGCCGGGCCGCCCGGATCGCGGACCAGCTTAGGGGCTCGTCCGACCTACGCAACGACCTAGCCACCTCTCTCGCCTGGGACTACGCAAAAAAGCCCAGACTCCATGGAACACCGCACCGGAAGGTCCGCTAGCCCCCCCCTAGCCGGTAGATACGCACCCGGAACGGCTGGCGATTCCCCGGGGCCACCTCGATTCGAAGCTCCTCCTCGTGGACGAGTTCGAAATCGGGGTCGAGGGCCATCCACTCGGCCAGCTGCACCTCGAAGGGGCGCGGGCGGGCCTTGGGATCGGGCGGATCGAGCACGCCGACCTGGGGAAAGTGGCGCACCCAGGCCTGGAAAGCGGGTGGATCGAAGTGGGGATCCTCCCACAGATCATCCCCGGGGCGCCAGGGCAGGTGCAGGCTGCGGCGGTCGCCGTGGCGCTGGAAGAGGGCCCAGGCGATGAGGTTGCGCGGCAGCTCGGTGCCGGTCCCCCCGATCCAGCCGAAGGGCCGGGCGGGGTCGAGGGTATCCGCGGCGACCTCCAGGACCCGCTCCAGACCCGGCGGACCGGTGGCGGGACCGCTCCGGCGCCGGAAGGGGTTGCGCCAGCCGAGGATCGTGGCCTGGACCGCCGGTCGCGCCTCGGGAGCCACGTCGGGGACCAGGGGCAGGAGCAGGGCGCTGCCGCGTCCCGCGGTCAGGGCCGCCGCCACCAGGAAGGCCCCCCCCGCCGGCAGGCGCCAGGCTCTTGGCAGCCGTCCCTGGAGTCGCGCGAGGAGAGCACCCGCCAGGACCCAGGCTCCGAAGAGGCAGGGCAGGAGGAAGCGGTCGATGCGGAAGGGATAGGCGAGGTAGCCAACCCACGAGACCGTCGCCAGGATCGCGCACAGGCGTGGCCCCCCCTCGCGCCAGCGACGCCAGCCCCAGACGATGCCGGCGACCTGCAAGCCGAAGATCAAGAGGCCGCTACAGGCCTTGAACGGCCCGTAGACGAGGAGGGAGAGGGGGCCGACACTCGAGAGCTTCCCCGCCTTGCGCAGGTATTCGAGGAAGGCCTCGGCGTGCAGCCTGCCGAGCTCCCGGCCGCCGGGAAGGGGCCAGACAAACCACCAGGCGAGCACGACTGCCAGTCCGAAGGCACACCAACCGGCCAGGCGCAGGGGGCGCGTCCCCTCTGGACGCAGGGCGATCTCGAAGAGGCCCGAAAGTCCGATCGCGCCGATCCCGTAGAGGGCATAGGTGTACTTGATCAAAAGCCCCGCGCCGAGCAGGAGTCCCACGGCGAAGGCGGCCCCTCGCCCGCACCCATCCCTCGCACGCAGATAGACGAGCACCACGAGGACCAGCCCGAGCGCGGACCAGGGCTCCTGGTAGGCGCAGCGACAGTATTCAGTGCCCAGGTAGGAGCTCACTCCCCCCAGCACGGTCCAAAGCATGGCGCTGTCGGCCCGCTCGGGCCCCGCGACCCGCCGGGCGAGGATGCCCGCGAGGGCGATGGTCAGGATCCAGGCCGCCACCGTGGCGGCCCGGGGAGCGGCGAATCCATCGCTGAAGAGAAAGCCCAGCCCCATCCCGAGTCGGCCCAGGGGTGTGTAGTAATCGGGCCGCAGAAACTCGTGCCAAAAGGCGTGGGCGTCCAGCCCACGCAGGGCCACCCCCAGGCGCAGGGCGGTGAAGCAGTGCCCGGTCTCATCCCAACCGGGAGTCCCGACCGAATCGAGTCCCGAGAGGAGCAGGACGAGGGCGAGGACGAGAAGCAGAGCGCTGGCGCTGCGCAGCAGGAAGGCGGAGGAGGGGCGCACGGGGAGAGGGGTAGCGAAGGGTATCATGCTCGCCGATGCACCCCCTTCCCCTCGCCGGCCTGCTCACCCTCCTGACCCTCACCGCCCGCGCGGCAGAGGGGCGCGGCGAGGAGGAGGTGATCCTGGTCCAGCTCCTCGACAATGGGGACTTCGCCGAGCCCGGGCCGAACCCTGCGAGCGGCCGCATCCCCTGGTGGTCGATCGAGGGGCGCGCACACCTGGTTCACGAGGAGGGGCGCACGCGCCTCTTCCTGGAGGGCGGCGCCCGTGCGCGCCAGCCCCTGCCCGCCTACGCGCCCCTGGCCGAGGGCCTCCTCCTGCGCGGCAACCTCGAGGGCCGCGGAAGCCTGCTGCTGCGTGATGGCCGTGGAGGCGAGGCGAGCTTCGAGCTCGAGCCGGGGCCCTTCGAGATCACCGGCGCCGATCTCGTGCGCTCCCTCGGCTCACCGCTAGAGCCGCGCTTCGAACTGCTCCTCGTCGCCGGGCCCGGCGGCGCGCAGTGGAGTTCCCTCTCTGCGGCCGTCCCCTTTCCGCGGGCCGATCCAGCCGACCTGGCGGCCGAGATCGAGGAGCACTTGGAGTTCATCCTGGGGGTCTGGTTCGCGCACGGCCTCGAGCCGCCCGAGCGCGACACCGGCTTCATCCACCACCTCTTCGACGCGGTGACCGGGGAGCCCCTCACTCTCCTGCCGGGGGGCACCTTTCCCCTTTGGGACGAGCTTCTGCGGGTCCCCCATCTGGAGCGACATCCCCGGTGGCAGGCCCGCTTCGAGCGCTTCCTCTCCGCCTATTTCGAGCACGCCTTCCACCCGAAAACCGCTCTTCCGCGGCGCTGGGACAGCGTCGCGGGCCGTCCCCTGGACGAGGCCTGGATCGAGCCGCGCGGGGACCTGATGTTCCTGCTCGACCTCGTGGAAAGGGGACCCGAGTCCCTGCGTGGGCCGGCGCTGGAGCGTGCCCGTGCCATGGGCGAGACGATCCTGCGGGTGGGAGTCCTGCCCGACGGCAACGTCGCCGCGCGCTACCGGGCGGCGGACGCGGCGGTCTCCCTCGACGCCCTGCCCCTGCGGCGGCTCGACATCCCCGCCCAGTTCGCCCGCTTGGGCCGGGCGACCGGAGATGAGCGCTACCTGGTGGTGGCGCGCAACGCCCTGGCCGAATTCGAGTTCACCCACTACTGGCCGGGCAACTGGGAGCACATCGATCCGGGCTTCGACGACGACTTCGGCATCTACGGTACGCGCGCCTTGACCATGCTCGACGCCTATCCCGGCGAGCCGGCCTTCCGCGCGGTGCTCGCCTCGGGCCAGGCCTACTACGCGCCGCGCTGGCGGGACGCGGTACGGTTGGGTGGGACGGTGGCGGCGGATCAGGTGCGTTGCTGGCGCCTGCTCTTGGGTTACGCCCGCCACGACGAGGCGAGCTGGGCCGCGCTCGTGGAGACCCTGCCCGCCGCCCTGCGGGGGCATCTCAAGGGGACCCAGTACGGCAACGGAGCCTGGGGTGACGTGACCAGCGCCGGTTTCGATCCCCAGCCCGGCCTTCGGGTCGGCGACCTGCCGGGCACCCCCTCCAACCTGCTCCAGGGCATCGCCCTCTGCTACGGCGAGCCGCGCCTCGGCCTCGATCCCGCCGAACTGCGCGCCCTCTACCGGGCGGTCCTGCGCTCGACCGACCGCCAGTACCGCCGCCCCTACGGCTATCTCTACACCGAGCGCGAGCACGCGGGACACAACCAAGCCGGAGGGGGTCTGCGTCTGCTCCCCGGTCTGGTGGAGATGCTGGGTCACCTCGAGTAGGCCGCCGGGGATCTACATGCCGTCCGCTCCATCGAGCTCGCGACGCTCGAAAAGCGCCGTGAAGAAACCGGGGAAGTACCTGTTCTCACGCACGATCGCGTTCCAGGCCTTGCGCTCATAGGTGAGCTCCTCGGCGAACAGGTCTTCGACGCGGTCGAACGGTCGGAATCGATTGATGCTGGTGCTCACCAACTCGTACTCCCCCCCCTCCAGCCAGGCAAGCGTCTCACGCAGGGTGTGCTGGGTCTCGTGGGGATGGAGCACCTGATCGCGGAACCAGGAGCGCAGGAGCGTCTCATCGCCCCTATGGACTCGGTCGAGCTGGCGATAACGGCGGAAGGCGGCTTCCTCGCCTTCCTTGCGGGCGATCTCCTGCAGAATGCCGAGGAACACACGCCGGCCGGGTGCGTGGTAGAGACCGAGGTAGAAGTGACCTCCAGGCCGCACGAGACTCGCTGCATGCCGGACCGCGCCTGCGGGGTCGCCGGTGTGGTGCAACACGCCCAGACTGACGACGAGGTCGTACGGCTTGTCGCACTCGAACTCGAATAGGTCCGCCTCGACGAAGCGCGTACGATCCAAGGTCCCTACGACGCGGGACACTTCGCGCGCCCGGTCGAGCGCCTTGCCGCAGAAATCGACAGCGTCGACCGTGGTGCCGTAATGCCTGGCGATCGTGTTCGCCAGCCATCCGGCGCCGCAGCCGAGTTCGAGGACCCGGCGGACCGAACTCGAGCGCAGGTGCGCATCGAGGTCAGGATAGGTCGCCGCGACGGCATTGCCCTCGACCGCCTCGACCGAGTTCTCCACTGCGCCGTGGAAGTTGAACGGCATTTCGTCGTAGAAGGCCTTGACCAACCTCCGCGCGTGCGCCCGCGCCCCGATCGTCGAACCCGGGCGATCATCAATCCTGCCGTGCAGGAATTGAAAGACACGCTCGGCAAGGGCGTCGTGAGTCCTCGCGTCGTAGTGCTGGTCGTCGACGCCATGCGCTCCGGACTCTGCGACCCACGTGATGTCGAAGGGCGCAAGGAAGGATTCGTCGACCTGCCCCAGCAGCGGCCCGAGGACGGCATCCGCGCGAGCCCCGGCGAAGTCGAGCTTCTCACGCTCGCGGCAGACGGCAACCGCCGGAATGCCCTCCGATCGCAAGTAGAACTGCACGAGCAACATGTCCCGCAAGCTCGCGTAGATCTCGCCGCGACCGGTCGCGAACGCTCGGTAGTGGCGACCGCGATCGAGCTGCTCCCTGAGTCGCGCTCGAAGCCCCCCCTCTTCGGGCGCCTCCCGCAGCGCTGCGTCGGCGCCGGGACCGTCGAGCCAATCGCCGATCGGGTACGCGCGCCCCCCAGCGATCCCTTCAGTACGGTCGAAGCTCGCGAAGTTCACGAGCACGAGATCCGGTCGCACCACACCACATTGCGACAGGACGCTCCGCGCGATGTAGGCGTTGGAGGCACCCGGCTCGGCGAAATTCATGTGGCAGACATCGCTCGGGTCGATCCCGCGCGCCTCGGCCTCGCGCGCGACCACGCGGGCGGGCCAGGACTCCTCGAACTCGAGCCCGGTCCCGATCGCGTCACTCTCGCCGAAGGTAAAGACCGTCAGTGCCGCGTTCGCACGGTACTCCGGTCCCCGGTATCCGAGGCGGTTGTACGCATACGTACGCGTACCGGAGACGTCGGTATCGAGCGTGCGCTCGACGTACGACTCGCCGATTCGATTCCTCCGCACCTCGCGGTGACCGGAGTAGGGCAGCGGCTCCATCAATGCTGGAAAGCTGTCTGCTCAGTAGAGAGGATAGATATTCGGAGGCGCGGTCTCGTCCTTACCACCGCGGCGCAGAATGCGGCGGAGGAACGCTGCGATACGTCGAAAAAGACCTGGGTGGGTGGCCTTTCGCGGCACGTCGTCGGAATAGTCACTCATTCGGATTGGGTCGGGGGTCGCGGGGATTGACCGTGAGATCGCAGACACGCTTGCGGCAGTGAGCCGCAGCGAGTTGGAGGGTGACACCGAGGAGCGCGGCGGCGACCGCCGGCCCGAGCGGTGCCAGCGCGGCGACCGCCAGAGCGCCGTAGCTCGCGTAGGGCAAGAGGCGGCGGCCGCGCTCGAATCGCGCGAGGGCGGCTCGGCAATCGGCGCAGTGGCGCGTGTGGAGCCACCATCGATCACAGCGCACATCGCGTTCCAGTACGCCGCGTTCCCCGACGTCTCGGAGCCCGACAGCGCCCGGACGATCCTTCGCGTGATCGTCGATCCAGCGCCGGTAGGCGAGCACGAGCCCGTCGCTCGACTTGAGGGGCAACCACGAACGAGCGAGGGGCTCATCCCCGCCGTCGATCTCCTCCGCCTGACCGCGCACGATCGCCATGTCCTCCTCGAGGAGGTGGCATTGGAATTGATGCTCGAGCCAGCGGGGGCGGGAGAGATCCTCCTTCGACCAGGTGTTGCCGTATGCGCGGTAGAGCATCCGGCAGCGACCGACATCCAGGGGGATCGAGTAGAGCGCGAGGCCCGAGATCCGCGGGTCGCCATCGGCGTATTCCGACAGGTAGTGCACGAGGTTCGGCGAGCGAAATCGAACGTGCGCGGCGCGCAAGGGACTGGCCTCGAGCTGGGCCTCGCGCTCGAGTGTACGAAACGTCGCCTCGAACCCTGCGGCGTCGACCTCCCCGACACGAAACTCGAGGGGTGCGGCGAACGAGCGGCTCCCGCCGCCCCGAGAACCGTCGTGCGCGACGTGGATGTGAGCGATGTCGAGGACGTTCTCGATGAAATAGTCCTGTCCGTAGGGCAGGTCCATCGTGAAGTCGATGGAGTGCACGCCGGCCGCGTCGATGCCCGGCACCGTGGGTGGATCTTCGTTCGGAGCACCCTCGCCGCACCAGATCCAGGCCACGCCCTGGTCCACGCGCAGCGGCACGCGCTTCGCATGCGCGCGCTCCGGCATCGGGGAGCCCGAAGGCAGTTGCGGAGCCTCCGTGCAGCGCCCGTCCCCTCCGAAGCGCCAGCCGTGGTAGAGGCATTCGACCTCGCCGCCCGTGACACACCCATCGGACAGCCGCGCTCCCCGGTGTGCGCAGCGGTCGAGGAGCGCCGACCAAGCGCCGACCTCGTCGCGGAAGAGCACATAGCCGATGCCGTGGACCGTGACTCGCGTCGGTCGAGTCAGATCGAGGTCGCGTAAGAAGGCGACTGGAAACCATCGCTCGAGCCATGTCTTGACCTCGGCCGGGGCAGCCGGCCGAGGGGAAGATTCGAGCAGGTCCTTCGATGACATGGCGAGCGAGCGTGAATCCAGATTCTAAGTCGGTTTCCGAGATCCAGGGGGCACCTCACGGGAAACGGCAACCCGCTTTGGAGGCGCATGGGGGAATCCCCCTGCTCCGGTGGAGATGCGGGCTCATCTCGAGTCATCCGCCCGGTTCGGTGGCGTTCAGCGCCGCGCCAGGACCAGACTGACGTCATCGGAGTGGCCGTTGACCCCGACGACGTCCAGACGACCATCCCCATCGGCATCGATCACCGTCACCGCCATCGGCCCGACGCCGACGCCGATTCCGTCCCGCCGCACCAGCCGACGCCCCTCGCAGGTGAAGAGGTCGATCACGTGGGCGAACTGGGCGGCGACCAGGAGTTCCGCCCGGCCGTCCCCGTCGAGGTCCGCGGCGGCCAGTTGGCGCGGCGCGAGGGAGACCGGCTCGGCCTTGCCCGCCACGGCCCCGCCCCGGCCGTCGAGGAAGAGGGGCTGCACGCCCCCCTGCTTGGCATCGGGTGCCGCCAGGGAGAGCAGCGCCAGGTCGACCACCCCGTCCCCGTCGAGATCGGCCACGGCCAGATCGAGGGGAGCGCCGGGCACGGGAATCAGGGTGCGTTCGGTGAGCCGATCCCCGGTCCACTCCGCGATCAAGACGCCCCTGCGGCCGCTGCCCCCCAGGGCGATCGCCAGCTCCTCGTTTCCATCCCCATCGAAGTCGATCGCTTCGATCGAGCGCGGTCCCGACGGGAGCGGTCCGCTCCAAGCGAGTTTCCCTTTTGGGGTGAAGACCCGAGCCTCGTCCCGTTCCCCGTCGATGACGAAGAGCCGCTCCCCGAGGAAAAGCAGGTCGGAGGGGGCCGCACCGGCGGGGATGTCGCCCGCTTCGGGCCGGCGGGTGAGGGCGCCGCCGCCGTCGCCGAACAGGCGAACGATGCGACCACCGGCGGCATCGACGGTGAGGAGCAGGAGGTCCAGGTGACCGTCCCCGTCCAGGTCGGCCAGGCGTGCCCCCCGGGGCGCGGGTCCCACGGGGAGTCGCGCCACGTTTTCTAGCTTTCCGCCGCGGGCGAGCAGCACGCTGGCCGACGCGTCCTTGGAGTTCAGGACGACCAGATCGAGGGAGCCATCCTCGTTGAGATCCCCGCGGGCGACATCGCTGGGAAAGCCCCCCACCCGGGTCCGCGGAGCGAAGGCGGGTCCCTGCTCCTCCCCGGGGATCAGGCTCACCGCCCGCGAGTCGCGGTTGACGATCACCGCCTCGGTTCGACCATCCCCGTCGAGGTCGGCCGCCAGGAGATCGCGCGGCGTCTGCCCCGCGTAGCCGGTGAGGCGCCGGGGCAGGCTGCTCTCGCCGGGTCCGGGAAAGCGATCGAGCACGGCCAGTTCCAGTCGACCGACGTGCAGCACCCAGACCCTGCCGTCGACCACCCGCGCGGCGATCGGGATGGGAGCGACGGGCCAGGTGAGGGGGGGATCGGTGAGCAGGGCGCGCCCGCGCCAACCGAAGACCCAGAGTCGATCCTCGCCGCCCACGACGAGGAGTTCACCGTCCCCGTCCCCGTCGAGGTCTCCTTCGGTGATGTCCCGGGGAATCCCCTCCAGGGGGATCGAGAGGGAACCCGCCGCCAGGTGACCTTCGCGATAGGGGAAAAAGCGCAGGCTGCGGGTCGACTGGAAGCCCACCAGGACGCCGCTGCCGTCGGAGAGCACGTGTAGGCAGCGGGGCAGGGTCTCCTCGAGTCGGAGGGAGCGTGGTTCCTCCCGCCTCCCCGCATCGCTGATGACAAGGAGCTGCGGCCCGTCGCAGGCGATGACGATCTCGCCCTCTCCGTCGTTTCCCAGATCGCCCCATCCCAGGGCGCGGGGCACGGCGGCCAGCTCCAGTCGCGTCTCTTGCCGTGCCTCTTCACCGATGCGGTACCAGGCCAGGCTCCGCTCCGCCCGCGAGGCGACGGCGATGCGTCCCCCTCCCAGGGAGAGCGGCCGCAGGGGGTAGTCCCCCACGGGGATCCGCCAGCGATCGGCTCCTCCCCTGGAATCGAGAGCGCGCAACTGTCCGGGGACCAGGGTGGCGACGAGTAGCTCCTCGAGCCCATCCCCGTCGAGGTCGGCACTCACCGCCCACTCGGGCTTGCTGTCGATCCGCCGCTCCCGGCGCGTGGAGAGGCACCAGGGATCGGCCGCCGACCGGTCACGGCCCGACCGGTCACGGACCGAGCGGCCATCGGCCGACCGGCCGTCCCGCGCCACTCTCCCCGCGCTCCCGGGGACGGACTCCGAGGCAGCTCCTCCGGCGGGGCGGGGGTCGCCGGTGGATTGGGACCCGTGACCGCCGCCGCAAGCGATGGAGAAGAGCGCCGTGCAGGCGAGGAGGAGCGGACGCATGGGTGGGGATTCTCCCCGCCGGTCTCCCGCGACGCTAGGGCCGAGCCGGCGCTCCGTACCTATGCTGACCGACATCGGCGGCTCCCACCCGCGGAGCCGGCCCGAATGCCGCCCTCCCACCTGACGTAGGTCTTCCCATGCAACGCCACGCAACACCCTATCTGCTCCTGCTGCCCCTCCTGGCGCTCCTCGCCCTGGCCCATCCCAAGCGCCCCCAACTCCCCGCGCCCCAGATACGCGGGTGGGAGTACCGGGTCGTCGGCCTCGAGGATCTGCACGACACGACCCTGAGTCACCTGCGGGAGGCCCTCGAGGAGAAGGGCAGCCTGCTCGAGCGGGCGCTCGCACCGCTGAAGGGCTATTCCAAGAAGACCGAGGACCTGCTCAACGAGCTGGGCCAGGAGGGTTGGGAGCTGGTGCACTATTCCCAGACCAGCATGATCCTGAAGCGCCCCCGCTGAGGAGGGAGCCGAGCCGGCGAGGGCACTTGCAGGTCTCCCTCCCCTGGGAGGGGGAAACGCTCGCCCCGCCCAGGGGATTGTCATTGTGGAATGTCCGGCGTGTCGGCACACTCTGGATGCGTGATCTGGCGGGATCGAACTTCCCCCTTCTGCCCTGATCTCCCGGATGACGCCCGATCTTCAGCGGGTCGAGGACTCCGCAGCCCTGCGGAGAACGCTGGCCCTCGTCGCGATCCTCGGTGGAGTCGTGAGCTACTTCACCTTCGCCGATTTTCTGTTCGAGGATTCGTACATCACGCTTCGATACGCCACCCATCTTGCGCGGGGGCATGGTTTCGTCTTCCAGGAGGGGGAGCGGGTGCTCGGTACGTCCACGCCGCTGTGGGCCATGGTGATGGCCTTGCCGATCGCACTTGGCGCCGCGCCTGAGGCGGTGCTCGACATCGGCTTCTGCGGATCGCTGGCCGGACTCGCCTACGCCGGCGGGCGACTGCTGCACCGTCTGGGGACGCCGGGGGCGGGAATCGTCTTCGCCGTCGCGCTTTCCTTGGGGGTGGGCCGCATCCAGGCCTACTGGGGGATGGAGACGGCGCTGTTCGTCGCGCTGCTGTTCGGCGCCTGGTGCATGGCACTGGACCGGAGTTTTGCGCTCTCAGGACTGCTGCTCGGATTGGCCTGTGTCGCGCGTTACGAGGGCTATGCCTTTGCACTGGCCATGGCCCTTGGGCTGGCATCCAAGCGGCGCTGGAGAAGTGTCCGCGCGGCTCTCCTGCCCTTCGCCGTGGTCACGACTGCTTGGCTCGTCTTCGCGTGGTTCTATTTCGGTCGGCTGATTCCCTTGCCGGCATCGGCCAAGGCCGGGCACTGCTCTCCCCTGCGTTACTTCGAGAGGACCTTCCTCGATCTGCCCCACGATCTCTATTGGTCTTCGGCGAGCTTCGGATATCGGTACGCGCTCGGCCTCGTGCTGGCCCTGCTGACGGGGTTTTTCGGAACGCTCGGGGTGTGGCGTATGATCCGGTCCCGGGCGATGACCGCGCTCTCCCTTCCTCTGGGTGCTCTGCTCGTCTTCACGATTCTGGTCGCCTTCAGGCCGACGCCGCTGTGCACTTGGCACCGGGCGCCGCTGCACATCATCGGCGTGGCCTGCGCGCTGTTCGGCAGCGCGGCTTCTCCGATCGGTTTCGCGAAGGGACCCCGCTGGGGCCGGGCGGGCGCGGCCGCGGTCACCCTGGGCCTGCTCGGCGCCGTCCCCCTCCAACTGAACGCCTCCGCGAAGCTGCGCAACACGTTTCAGTACGTCGGCAGGGAGGTCGCCTATCCCGAGATCGCTGAGTTCCTGAGGGAGACCGGGCTGAACCGGACCACCCTGCTGACGTGGGAGCCGGGTTATCTGGCGTTCATGAGCGATGTGCGGGTGATCGACGTCGCGGGGCTCGTCACCCCCGCCCCGGCCTTCACGGCCGCCGACAACTCGCGCTGGGACAGTGGATTCCCACTCGAAGCGGATCTCGTCCTGCTCAGGGCGCCCTATCGTCCGGAGGGTTTCGAACTCATCTTCGAGGGCTCCATGGGTGCGTGGTTATTCGCGCGTACCGCTGTTGCCGAGCGCTACCGCGAGGCGATCGAGGCCTATCGCGCGGGGGACGCGCCGCAAGCGGAGGCGCTTCCGCTCTCCGCGGGCCCCCTGGCCATCTCCCCATCCTATCGGGGCCACCCTTTCGTCATCGGACCGCCCGGTCATCGAACGCACATCGCAGCGGAGCAAGAGACGCTCGCCCTGACGGCGGAGACCCCACTCTTTCGGATCGACGAGCCGGCGGTCGAGATCGAGTTCCAAACCTCCACGCCGGAAATGGTCCAGCTCCAGCTCGTGATCCGCGGCTGGGTCGTTCGAGCCACGGGCGAAAAGCTAGACCCCCGAACTGGGTCGGTACGCTGGGAACTGGGTCCCTGGGCGGGTCGCCAGGCGAAGGTGCGCGTCCTGGCTCTGGCCGGCTCCGGGGCTGCAGCCTCCTTCGGAAGCGTCCGGCCGGCGGAGTAGACCCTTGCCTCGGAGCAAGAGCTGGGCCTCCAAGAGCAGCCCCCACGGATTCCTGTGCCGTCCATCCAGCCCATCGATGCTTCCTTGAAGCCCCTCCGCGGGGTGTTGGGAGAGCCGGCGCGCCGGCCCGGGGCGTGGGTTATCGAGTACCCTCTTTCTCACCTTCCGCGGGTGGGGAATCAAATGCTGGCGACGGCGCGACGGAATCTGCGATTTGGTCTGGGGCTCCTTGGACTCATGCCTTGGAGCGGATGGCCCAAGCTCGGCCTCTATTTCGCCCTCTCGGGGCTCGGGCGCGCTACGGGTTGGCGTCCGCTCCGCAGAATCACTCTGCGCTTTCGTGATCTGGCCATCGCATGCGAGGTCGGCCGGCCGGCCGGACTCAAGTTTCTGCTCGAGATCGCGGGGCATCGGGTCTACGAACCGCTCGCAACCGAAGGGGCCGCCGTGCTCTTCGACGTGGGCGCGAATGCGGGCTATTTCGCGATTCTGCGTTGCCTCGAGAATCCCGCACTGCGCGCCTATTGCTTCGAACCGCATCCCAAGACCTTCGTCGCCCTGCGGCGCAACATCGCCCTCAATGGACTCGACGATCGCATCACGGCCGTGCAAGCCGCCGTCGGAGATGTGGAGGGAGCGCTCGAGCTGGGTCTGCCGATCGGATCGAGCATGGGCGTCGTCCAGGGGCCCGGGGCGATCGACACCACCGGGGGCAGAGTCCCTGTGCGTGGCATCACGCTCGACTCCTTCGTCCGCGCAAACGTCCGGCCCGACCTCCTCAAGATCGACGTCGAGGGTCACGAAGTCCACGTCCTTCGCGGAGCGACCGGCCTGCTCGAAACCGTCTCCGCACTGATCTTGGAAGTCCACACGCCGGAGCTGCACGGGGAGAGCGAGAGGCTCCTGGAGGCGGCCGGTTTCGACGTGGAGCCCCATGGCAACCTCCTGCTGGCAAGCCGGACCTTAGCGACCCCGGCCCCGGGGCGGGTAGGCCGCTCTAGTACCCTCCAATGAGTCCACTCCCTGGAAGGCGGTCCCTCGGATCGACGATACCACATGGTAAGGATTCCGTCGGACTCCAGAAGAAACGCACCGTCATTGGGAGCCCAGGCGATCAGGCTCGCTAGAAGCGGTTTCATAAGGCCCGCAATGTCAAAAGGATGCAAGCGACATGAATGAAAGCGAGATAGAGCTTGGCCTTGCGCTCCCACCTCACCACAAGCCGACGGTAGTTCTGGAACCAGGCAAAGGTCCTCTCGACTTTCCAGCGGCGCTTGTACCGACGGAGGCTTCTCCCGTCCTGAGTCTTCGGGCGACGGCGATTGGAGCGATGAGGGACGATCAAGTTGATACCGCGTTTCCCCAAGCGTTCACGCAACGGATCGCTGTCGTAAGCCTTGTCGGCAATCAGACGATCTGGGCGACTCCTGGGACGGCCCGAACCGCTCCGTGGTACACGGATCGTGCTCAGTGTCTCCTCGATGAGGGTGACCTCTGCCGGCGAGGCGGAGTGAACGGTTGCTCCGAGAGGAACACCTTCGCCGTCGACCACCACCATGCACTTCGTTCCCTTGCCGCGCTTCGTCTTGCCGAC
>JALWOP010000373.1 GCA_027083445.1 Planctomycetota bacterium
TCGCGGCGCGGGTCGTCTCGTCGATGAAGGGGGGGGGCGCCTCCTCGACGCTCCCTGGCGACCCGGGTGGGGGGATGAATGCCTGTTCGATCTGGGGGAGCAGGGCTGGGGCTACCTGGGGGTTCGGCGCTTGGAGGGCGGACGCCTCCTCTTGGAATGGGCGCGTACCGATGGGGCTGAACTCAATCGGCGCCCCGCGGAGTTGCAGGCAGACTCCGAGGGGGCGGCCGTTCGCCTAGGGTGGCCGGCAGAGGCCGGCGCGACCTACCAGGTAGAGCGGCGGAGGGTCGGCGGCGAGGGTCCGTGGGTCGCCCTGGGGTCGGTCTCCGCCGGCGAGTTCTTGGACGACAATCCCCTCCCAGGCCTCAGCGAATACCGGGTCTGGCTGGAGGATGGTTCCACCGCCTTCGGGAGCAGCGCTCGTCTCCTGCGTCGCAGGCTCGACCCCGACACCCCTCTGGAGCTTCACGCGGGGCAGCGCATCGATCTCCTGCAGGGGACGGCCGGCGGGGAGGTGGATGCGGGTGATCTGCCGGATCTGGCCGTCTCGGGGCTCCAGGCCACTTGGATCAGGCTGACCCTGCTGGGTGGAACGAGGATCTTCTCTCTCCCCAGGGGCCGCCAACCCTCCTGGCAACTCCCCCCGTTCGACGGGAGCTCCTATAGCCGGGACTCGACCACACTCATGCTCGGCACGTCGGCCGCGGTGCATTTGAGCGAAGGGGTCTACGGGCGACTCACCTTCGAAGGGGACGGCAAGGGTGGGGCCACTTTGAGCTGGACGATCAATCCCAGCGGTGGGCGCGTGCTCCCCCTGCCGCCGGGAGAGGCCCGCTTCCGATGGCATGCGGGAGAGGTGACTCTCGACCTCACCGATCCACCTCCCGACCTGCCCCACCCCGAAAGCCTGCACATCGTCGTCGAGCGCGAAGAGGGCTATCGAACGGGGGTGTGGCGGGAAGTGGCGAGGGGTGCACCCGGCGCGAGCAGCTTGACCTTCCCCCTGCCAAGGGAGGCGGGCGCGGCGCCGATCGCCCACCTCCGGCTGCGCTATAGCCTCGAGGGGGCCTGCCGATCGATCCCCGGTCTCCCGACGCTCGTGGTCCTGGGAGAACTCGAAGACCAGCGACAGGTCGAAGCCCTGCTCGAGCGAGCGTTCACCGATCTGGTCGATCCCGACTACGAGCGGCGCCTGGCGGCGCGCAGCCTGATCGGTTGCCTGGGGGCCGCGGCCGCCCCCCGCTTGGAGCGCGCCCTGCGCTCGGAGAACCCCGAGTTGGCGGCGGCCGCGCGGGAGATCCTGATCGCCGCCGCGAGCGAAGACGGGGGCTACATCGAACTCTTGCTGCGGGCGCGGGCGATTGCCGAGGGGGTCACGACCCAGCCTCCAGCGGGAATTTTCGACGTACGCCCCTCGTATCGCGCCTGGGCCTTGGCCCGGACGAGGGATAGGCAAGCGACCCTGGAGTGGGCGCAGCTACTCGCCGCCGCGGATCCCGACGAGGGGGTGGCACTCTTCGCGGGGGGGCTGACGCTGGGGGAGAGCGGCGAGGGTGAGCCCTATGCCCTCGGACACACCCAGGAGCGTCGCAGGTTCGTCCCTACCGATTGGCGTGGCTTGGCCGGGGAGTTTTCTCCCCACGAGGTGGCCGAGTTGGCCAGGCAAGAGGCTGATCTCGACCTGCCGCACCGTGCCCTGATCTTCTACCAGGTCGCAGCGGAAGTGGAGGCCCGGGGCGGAGCACCCCGGCGTTGGTCAGAGCGCCCCGGGCTGGCGGACCGCATCGAGTTGGCTCTGCGTCTCGCCCAGCGTGAAGGGCCGGAAGGGGGGGTGCTTTTCGACGCCGCGGCCAGCCTGCTCGAAGATCGTTCGGCTTGGGTAGAGGCGCGCCTCGAGCTCTTGGAGAAGCGGCTGGGCTCGGAGGAGCCGCCGCCTCCCCGTCGGCGTATCGAGATCGAGGGGGGCTTCGATGCCTTGACCGGCGCATTGGCTTCCCTCGGCACCCAGGGAGCGACCGGCGTCGATCTGGTCTTGGGGGCGGGGGACTGGGAAGCGCCCGAGCTGGCGAGCTGGATCGAGCTCGCCATTCCCGGGCTGCGTTTGATGAGCGAGGAGGGGGCGCGGCTGCGGGCGAATCTGCGCGTCAGCAACGCCTCGGACATCGTGCTCCAAGGGCTCGACATCGAGAGCACGCAGGGGCCCGCTCTGGTCGTCGACGGGGGGTCGGTGACGGTCGTCGACTGCCGCTTGGCGGGCGCACAGACCACGGTTCTCGTTCAGGGAGGGCTGCTCGAGCTCGATCGTTGTCTCCTGGAGGCAGCGCCGGAGACGGTGCCGCAGTGGAGCCTGCGGCTCCTGGCCGGAGCCACCGTCCTCGCCCGCGGAACCCTCCTCGCGGCCGGGTCCCTCGCCGACGCCCCCGGCGGGGAGATCGTCCTGGACCACTGCGTGCTCGACGTGGGAGCGCGCAGCGCAGTGCAGGGTCAGCGGGGGGATCGCGTCCTGCTCAAGGGATGCCTCCTACGCGGGGAGGGCGAGGGCATCTCCCGCGTCGGGGAGGGACTCGCCGTCGATGTCGTCTTCGATACGGCGCAGGACCCGGTCAGTCGCACGGGCGGACTGCATGTCGTTCCCCTTCGCAGCGCACGCACCTCGCGCACGCCGGCCTTCCCCAGTGGCGTGGAGCTCACGGAGCCTCTTTTCGAGCGGCGTTGAGGCTCGCAGCGGCCCTCAGGGCTTGCCGTGGCACTTCTTGAACTTCTTGCCGCTACCGCAGAAGCAGGGGTCGTTTCGCCCAAGTTTCGGCGCACGGTGGACGAGGGTCTCGGTGGGGGAGACACGCCTGGGTGTCTGCGTGCTCTCGACCGCCGCTTCGAACTCCGTGCGCATTGCTTCGAGGGCGTTGCGCAGCTCGAAGCCGGCCAGGGTGACGTGGGACTCTTCCAGGTGGGCGACGAGTGCGTGCAGGAGGTCGATGACCTCGGGCGCCGCGGGGTCGTTCCGCTTCATGCGCGCCGGGAGAGCCTCGCTCAGGATGTAACGCATATCCTGACCGTCGAGCTCGGCCGGTGACTTGCCCAGCTCCTCGCTCACGATGGTGAGGACCTCGCGTGCGATGCGCTGCACATCGTTTCGCCCCAAACCTTCGATCCCCTGGGCGTGCGTGGAATCGAGAAAAGCGGCGACTTCGAGCAGGACTTCTCTCCGCGGCGCCATAGGCAGAGTCTAGCCCCGTCTGTATACTCTTTGCCTCGAAAACCCACGGAGGACCCCATGCAGGACAGTTTCGGCGCCCGCGGCACCTTGGATGTCGGCGGCCAGAGCTACAAGATCGCCCGTCTCTCCGCCGTTGCCCAAAAGGGTCACGACATCGCGCATCTGCCCTATGCGCTGCGCATCCTGCTGGAAAACCTCCTGCGCAACGAGGATGGGCACTCGGTCACCGCGGAAGACATCGAAGCCGTCGCCTCTTGGGATCCCAAGGCGACCCCTTCCAAGGAGATCGCCTTCCGACCGGCGCGAGTCCTGATGCAGGACTTCACCGGCGTCCCGGCGGTCGTCGACCTGGCCGCCATGCGTGACGCGATGGCCGAGTTGGGGGGGGACCCGGCCAAGATCAACCCCTTGCAGCCGGCGGAGATGGTGATCGACCACTCGGTCCAGGTCGACGCTTTCGGTACGCCCGATGCCCTGGAGCGCAACCTGGAGCGGGAGTTCGAGCGCAACGGCGAGCGCTATGCCTTCCTCAAGTGGGGGCAGCAGGCCTTCGAGAACTTCAAAGTCGTCCCGCCCGAAACGGGCATCGTGCACCAGGTCAACCTGGAGTACCTGGCGCGCACCGTGATGGTCGGAGAGGACGGCTACGCCTATCCCGATACCTTGGTCGGCACCGACTCTCACACGACCATGGTCAACGGCCTGGGGGTGCTCGGTTGGGGCGTGGGGGGTATCGAGGCCGAGGCGGCGATGCTCGGCCAACCGGTCTCGATGCTCGTGCCCCAGGTGGTCGGCGTCTCTCTCTCGGGCAAGCTTCCGGCGGGAACGACCGCTACCGACCTCGTCCTGCGCGTCGTCGAGTTGCTGCGCCAACACGGCGTCGTGGGCAAGTTCGTCGAGTTCACCGGGCCGGGTCTGGCCGAGTTGCCCCTGGCGGATCGGGCGACCCTGGCCAACATGGCGCCCGAGTACGGCGCCACCTGCGGCATCTTCCCGATCGACGGGCGCACCCTGGATTACCTGCGTCTGTCGGGTCGCGACGAGCGGGCGGTGGAGCTGGTCGAGGCCTACGCCAAGGAACAGGGACTGTGGCGCGGCGAGGGGGATGCCGAGGCGCACTACACCGACCTCCTGCGGCTCGACCTGGGGACGATCGTGCCCAGCCTGGCCGGGCCCAAGCGACCCCAGGACCGTGTCGCGCTGGCGGAGATGGCGGGAGCTTTCGGTAGGGCCAAGACCCAGATCCTCGAGGCGGCCGGCGAGAGCGATCACGACACCCGCGTGGCCGTCGAATCGGGCGGCGAGCGCTACGAACTGGGCAACGGTTCGGTGGTCATCGCCGCCATCACCTCCTGCACCAACACCTCGAACCCCTCGGTGATGGTGGCGGCGGGGCTCGTCGCCAAGAAGGCCGCCCAGGCCGGGCTCAAGAGCAAGCCCTGGGTCAAGACCAGCTTGGCACCTGGATCGCGGGTGGTGACCGACTACCTGGAGCGTGCCGGGCTGAGCGCGCCCCTGGCGGAGCTGGGCTTCGATGTGGTCGGCTACGGCTGTACCACCTGCATCGGGAACTCGGGCCCCCTGGCCCCCGAGATCGTCTCCGCCATCGACGAGGGCCATCTGGTGGTCTCTTCGGTGCTTTCGGGCAACCGCAACTTCGAGGGCCGCGTGCACGCCAAGGTGCGCTCCAACTACCTCGCCTCGCCGCCCCTGGTGGTGGCCTATGCCATCGCGGGGGATGTCAACGTCGATCTCGAGACGCAGCCCCTGGGTATCGGCACCGACGGCAAGGAGGTCTTCCTGCGCGACGTATGGCCCAGCGCCCAGGAGGTCGCCGAGGTCATCGCTTCGTGCATCGACTCGAAGATGTTCACCCGCTCCTACGGGGACGTCTACCGTGGTCCCGCGGCGTGGCGGGAGATCGAGGTGGAAGGCGGGGCCAACTACGCCTGGGACGATTCTTCGACCTATGTGCGCCGTCCTCCGTTCTTCGAGGGGCTCACCCGGGAGCCCGCGCCGATCGAGGATTTGCACGGCGCGCGTGTTCTGGCCCTCTTCGGCGACAGCATCACCACCGACCACATCTCTCCGGCGGGTGCGATTCCTCCTGACGGTCCGGCGGGTCAGTACTTGAAGGCCCACGGTGTTGCTCCGCGGGACTTCAACTCCTTCGGCTCCCGCCGCGGCAACCACGAAGTGATGATGCGCGGCACCTTCGCCAACGTGCGCATCAAGAACCGGCTCGTCCCCGGTGTCGAGGGGGGGGTCACCCTGCACCATCCCAGCGGCGAGGTGCTCTCGATCTTCGACGCTTCCATGCGCTATCGCGAGGCGGGGACACCGACGATCGTGATCGGCGGCAAGGAGTACGGCACCGGATCCTCACGGGACTGGGCGGCCAAGGGACCGGCGCTCCTCGGTGTACGAGCGGTGATCGTCGAGAGCTTCGAGCGCATCCACCGTTCGAACCTGGTCGGGATGGGCATCCTGCCCCTGCAGTTCAAACCCGGTGAGAACGCGGAGAGCCTGGGGCTCGACGGCAGTGAAACCTTCGACATCACGGGCCTGGCCGCGGGTTCGCCGGTGGGAGGCGAGGTGAACGTCACCGCGACCGCCGCCGACGGAACGACCAAGAGTTTCAAGGCGGACGTACGCATCGATACTCCGGCAGAGGCCGACTACTACCAAAACGGCGGCATCCTGCAGTACGTCCTGCGCCGTTTGGCCTGAGCGGGGCTGATTGCCTCAGCGCGGCAGGTCCAGCCCACTCTTCCCACCCTCCGCAAGGCGCAGGGTATGGCGGGTGAGCTGCCCGGCCTCTTCGACCTCGATCGCGAGTTCGCCCGCTGGAACGGTCAGGTGCAGCTCCTCGCCGGGGTCGAGGGTCTCGGCGGCGACGATCGTTTGGCCGTGGAGGAGGCGAAGGCCCAGGGGCCTTTGGCCGCGGGAGCGCAGGCGGAGCTCGGCTCCGGGTCTGAGGGTGATGAGGCGTTGGTCGGGTTCGGCACCGGGGAGGATGGTGAAATCCTCGACCGAGCCGCACCACCCCTCGGGCGAGGCGACGAAGGCGCTGTAACGTCCCTCCCGCAGGGGACCCAGCAGGAGCGCGGAGCGGGGCAGCCCGCTCGTCTGCGCGGCGGCGAGGATCGGCTCGTCACTTCCCAGACGGGTCACCAGGCCCCGGGAGAGGCGCAGTAGCCGACCCTCATCCCCGCCCGTTCCATGCAGGAGGAGTTCCCGACCCCTGCGGATGGAGAGAGTCAGGGGGAGTTTCGGGTCGGTGACCAGGATCGACGCGCTCCCCGCATGCCTGCGTGACCGGTCGGGGAGTACGCGTAGGTCCCAGGGTCCCGGGCAGAGGGGACCCAAGCGAAACTGGCCGCTCTCGTCCGCTCGGGTCTGGAGAGGATCATCGTCACAGACGCAGCGGCAGGCGAGCAGGGCTCCGGGTACCGGGGCCCCCTCCCCGTCGATGACCGTTCCTTCGAGGTAGCTCCCCGGCTGCGCGACGAGGTCCACCCGCAGCTCCCGTACCTCGGCCGGCGCTCGGAACCAGTGGCCCAGGGGAGCCCAGCCCCCCTCCTCGGCGTCGGCGCTGGGAGCCGGCCCGAGGGCCCAGGCTCCTGGAACCACCCCTTCGAAGGTGTAGGCCCCCTGTGCATCGGTCCGTGCGCGGCGCTGCACCGAAGCCTGGGCCGCGTGCCCGGCGAGGTCGACATCCGCGCGCTCGTGCGCGGGGACGAGCCATAGCTCCTGGTTGGGGATGGGAGTTCCCTCCCCATCGCGCAGGACCCCATGCAGAACGAGCCCGCGACCGAGTTCGAGTTCGACGTGGCCCAGCTCGCCTGGAGTCAAGCGGAGGGGACGGGTGAAACGCCGCAGCGTCACGCCGTTCTCCAAGAGTTCCAGGTCCAGCTCCGCATCGGCCGGTAGGTGTTCGATGCGGGCCCGGCCCTGCGGGTCGACCTGGTCGATCCACTCGATGTCCGCCCCGGGCAGGGCCTTTCCATCCACGGCCAGCTCGTCCAGGGCGCAGCGCACGCGCACCAGGTAGCTCTTGTCCCGGGTCACTCCCCCGACGCCTACTTCCAGCGCACACTCCCGGGCGAGGCCCACGACCGTTTCGCCCGGGGTGCTGAAGGGGGAGACGAGCAGGGTTGCCGGTCCGTAGCCTGCCGCGTCGATCTGGACGCTGACCGCGCGGGCGGTGGAGAGGGTCCACTCGAAGCGACCCAGGGGATCGGTGACCGCCGCCGGCCGGCCACGGGCCTGCCAGGCGCTGCCCTCGCCCGGTCGCGCCACCCGCAGGCGCAACTCGGCGCCCGCGATCGGTTCCAGGCTCTCCCGATCGACGACCACGCCGCAGAGGGTGGTCTGTGGCTCGGCCCCGAGGGTGACCGTGATGCTGCGCCGTTCGCCGCGCTCCAGGGGTGGGACGCGGATGGAGGTATCCCCGCGTACCGAGAGGCGCAGTGCGCGCCCGGCGGGCAGATCGAAGCGCGCGATACCGCGCTCATCCGTGGTCGGTCCGTGGGTCAGGTCCCCCCGGGAACCATCGACCCGACGCGAGGCGCGGGCGACTCCCAGTTCGTAGATCACCAGGGGTATGTCCGGCAGGGCGCGCGGCGTCCCGGCGGCGATCACCTGCACCTCGAGTTGGGCTTCGCTCTCCGGTAGGTCCGCTCCCCTTGGAGCGGAGGCCCCGGGGCGGCGCGAGTCGGAGGGGGGCGCGGTCCATGGCTCGTCGCGAGGATGCGAGGGCGTGGGCACGGAGACCCTTTGCACCGGCCCCCGTGCCGCGAGAGCGGGACGGGGGGCGGCACCGGTTCCCACCGTGGAACTGAGCCACAGGAGGACGAGCAGGGCGATCGAGCCCGCGCCGACGAGAGTCGCCTTTTCGTACACCGGATTCCCCTCTGGGTGCGCCCCCAGAATAGCGGCCGCTGGGGTGAAGGGTGACACCACCCCTCCAGCTCCCTAGGCTGGGGATTCCGTGTCCAAGACCTTTCCCTTTTGGCTGCTGCTCTGTGCGGCCTGTGTCGTCTCCAGGCCGAGCGAGAGGCCGGCGCTCCCCCAGGACCCTGCCGAATTGCTCGCTCGGGCGGACGCCTACTTCGACTCGCGCGACTACGAGAACGCCGAGCATCTCTATGAGTTGGCGGCTGTCGCGGCGAGCACCCAGGGTCGCAAGGGGCTCTACGTCGAGGCGGCATCCCAGGTGGCGCAGACCAACGCGCTCATGGGGAACCTCGACGCGGCGCGCCAATGGCTCGAGTCGGCTTCGCGCGAGGCGGTACCCAAGGAGGCGCAATCGTGGGTGCGTTGGTTGATCGCCAGGGGAGCGGTGGAGAAGGAGGGCGGGCTCGAGGAGCGCGCCTTGGCGACCTTTGCCGAGGCCCACGCCTTTGCTCGCAAGACCCACCAGCCGGTGCGCGCAGTCCAGGCGGCCCACTGGGCCGGGGTGGTCGCCCAGGGTGAGGCGGCGATCGAGTGGGCGCGGCGTGCGATCGAGGATGCGGGCGCTGCCGATCAGCCCGGTCTTCTCTCGGCCCTGTGGCAGCAGCTCGCCTGGAAACTCGAGGAGCGCGGTCTGCACGAGGAGGCTTGGACCGCTTTTCGTCGTGCCCGCGAGCTGGTCGACCCGAGCGACGACCATGCGGTCTTGGTCGCCGACTGGTCCCTGGCCCACGGCCTGCGTCTGGCGGGTCACCCGGACCAGGCGCGTGCGCTGCTCGAACTGGTTTCCCGCAGTGCCGAGGAGGCTTATCGGGAGAATCGTCTGCCCAACGACGCGGAGTGGATCGGCCATGCCCAATCGGAGCTGGCGGAGCTCGACCTTCTGGCGGGCGATCGCGACGCGGCGATCAAGCGACTCGAATACGCCCGCCGCCGTTTTCTCGAGGCGGGAGCCCGTCGCCTGGCTCCCCAGCTCCTGAGCCAAAACGCCGCCCGCTTGGAAGAACTCCGCCGCTCCCCTCGCAGCCAGGGTTAGCGCGACCGGGTCGGCCCCACGGACCGGGAGATGGGGTTGGGCCGGGGATGAAGGACGGGGCCGGGTTTCGCCGGTGCGCTAGGATGCTTGGGGAGTACCCACCATGAATGCAATCACGATTCTGCTCGCAGCTCTTGCCGGCCTGGCTCGCTCCGAGGGCGGCCCGTTTCACAGTGGGAACGGAGTTTCCAAGGTGGTAGGGCCGCCTGGCGCGGCAGTGTCCGAGGACCCGCGCACCTGGCAGCACGGCATCGACTTCGTGCAACTCCCGAACGGAGATGGGTGGCTGATTTGGTCGAGCGCAGGGAATCCGCCGGTGGTACGCCCCAATACGAGCGCCTGGACCCACGACGTATTCGCGTCTCGCATCGATCCCACGGCCCCCATGATTCAGCCACGGACGCTGATCCAGAGGCCCGAGGCCCAGGAACCCGCGAGTTCCGCCATCAACTCCGATGGGCACATCTTCGTGACGATGGAGGATGGTTGGAATGTGCACAACACGGTCGGTCAGCGCTTCGGACTCTACGACCAAGACCTCTCGCCCATCCGACCCTATCCACGCATGGTCCTCGACGGCGGTCACTCCGGCCATGTCGCCGCGGTGGGGCGGAATTTTGTCGTCTTCTACTCCGAGGGCTGGGTGGACGGAGGTGGAGTGGACGATCTGGGGACCGGCGATGACGTCTGGGTCGACACCTTCGATTCCTTCGGCAATCGCCGCGGACATCTGGAAGTCGCCGTGGGGAGCGCGACGCGCGACGGGTGGCCCCTCGTCGCCGGCTCAGGGGATCGAGCTCTCCTCGTCTGGCAGCGTTTCGTTCCCGATGCGACCTATGTGGACCTCATGGTGGCCGTGTTCGACCCGAATACAGGAAACTTGATCGTTCCACCCAGGAAGCTCGAGGGTTTCACTCGCTACTACACCTTCGATGTGCAGTTCCTCCCTTCCCTGAACGACTTCCTGCTCTTGGCCTCCTGGCAGGATGAGACCGACGGCTTTGCCTATCTCTTGGACGGACACGCCGATGTACTCGCGGCTCACCTGTCGATTCCACGTCCCGTGCGCGAAGGACAGCCCGCTCTGCGTGCAGAGGGAAGTGGCGCTCTCGTCGTCTATCCCTCGGTGCCCAATACCCTGACCAAGCTGTTGGTGACCCCCTCCGAGATTCGACTCGCCGGGAAACTGGAGGTCCCGCTGACCTGGAGTGAAATCGGCACCGACGGCATCTTCCTCGATCCCGACACCCTCTTCTTCGCTGGACTCTCGAAGCGGGGAATCCGATCGGTGAGGAGACATCTTTGAGCCCCGGCTGATAGCGACACAGCGGAAGCTGCACAGGAGATTCCCTAACGACGAGCGGGGCGTGCCGCTTCCAGCACCCAGCTCGGTGGCGCGCTGGGGATCAGCTCCACCAGGATGACGCCCGGGATCGGGCGGGCAGGGGCGCGACCGTCGAACAGGCGGACCTGGAAGGGGCGCTGGGGGTGGTGGAGTTCGAGATAGGCCGCCACCGTGTAATCCCGCGCCAGGGCCAGACTCTGCACGTCCCGACCCCGGGGCAGCGGCGGAACTCCGACGGGCCAGGGATTGATCCGAACCAGCTCGCCCGGTTCGGCGTCGGCGATCTCCCGCTCGAGCTGCGCATAGGCCTGGTCGAGCCAACGACTCGCTGCATCGAGATAGGGATAGGAGCGCACCAGGGGTGAGCCGAGCAGAAAAAGCAGACCGAGTCCCACCACACCCAGGCGCACGATGATCCGGCGCAAGCGCCGCCCCTCCTCCTCATCCCCACTCGCCCAGGCCGTCCCAGCCGCCAGGGCCAGGGGCACCGTGAAGAGGGAGGCATACCAACTGTGCAAGCGATCCGCCAAGGAGGTCAGGAGCAAGAGGGAAAGCGCCACCAGACCCGCGAACGACAGGACACGGGCGCGACCCTTCGATGCCCCCAGCAAGACGAGCAGGGCTCCGGCCGTGATCCAACCGGTCAAGCCACCAGAGGTAGGCTCGGGAGCAAACAGGCCCCGCGCGAGGCCGGCCCAAAGCTCACCCGTCCCCACCCGAGGAGCGAGGTCACCCACATGACCCCCCAGGCCGCCCAGGACCCAGGTGCGCAGGGCCAAGACCAATCCACCTCCGACGAGGGCCGGCAAGGCACCTCGCAGCGCGCGCCCCATCCCTCCACCGGTGAAGAGCAGGTGATACCCCAGGACCGCCGGCAAGACCCAAGCCCCCGTCTCCTTCGAACCGATCGCCATCGCCGCCAAGAGGGCGCCCGCGATGCGCCGGCCCCGGCCCCCGCCGGGGTCCTGACACAGAAGGCATCCCAGCCCACAGAGCATCGCGAGCAGATCCGCCCTTCGAGCCGGAACGACGAGCAACTCGAGCTGCACCGGATGCAACACGAAAAGCACTCCCGCCACGAGCGCTGCCGCAGATCCCGTTCCCGGGCACGCCAAACGGCGCGTGAGGGAGGCGAGACAGAGAGCCGTCCCCGAGAAGAGCAGCAAGTCGGTGAGGTGATAGCCACGGGGGTCGAGTCCGCTCCAGAGAGCATCCAGGCCGAAGGTGAGTTCGGTGATCGGACGGTAGAAGTGGCCGTAGGGGTAGCGGCCGTTCATCAGCTCTTCACCGAAGAGTCGCGGCAGGTCGCCCAGGGAGTGCAGCCGTGACGCCGCCACCAACGGCCAACCGTCCCAGCCGAGCATCCCCAGACCCAAGACCTCGCGATAGGTCGCATAGACCAGCAGCACCAGGGCCGCTCCGATCAGGATCGAACGCAGGGGAGACCTCACGCCGCGGGACCTAGCGCTCGGAAACGAAGGTGAAAAGCGCCCGGTGGAAACGTTCGGGCTGGTCGAGGTAGGCGGGATGTCCGGCCCCCTCCAGGATCAAGAGCTGCGCACCGGCGATGGCATCCCGCAGCCGCGGAGCCTCCTCGACGGGGCGCACCTGGTCTTCACTACCCCAGACGATCAGCGTGGGAACCCGCAGTTCACCCAGACGGGCGAAATAGGCCTCCTGCGCCGCCGGGGCCACCGGAACGAAACCTCCTACCTCGTCGGGATGGTCGAGCAGGAATGGAAAGGCGAAGGCTCCGCTCATCGAAGGGGCCACCACCACCGGGCGCTCGAGGTGCAAGGCCAGGGCCAACCTGGCGAGAAACGTTCCCGGATCGAGTTCGGTGGTCGTGGAGTGACCAAAGCCGGGCAAGTCGACCGCGACCGCATGCAGCCCCGCCTTGGCCGCTTCCTCGAGGGTGCCCAGCTCCCTCCACGTCTCGCTGGTGAAACGCGCTCCATGCAGGAGGAAGAGGTCGGGAGCATCCTCCGGTCCGCTACTCAAGACGTGGATCGTCGCATCGGCGACCGGGATGTCGCGGGCTTGGATGGCACTCACGGTGGGGGGGGTGGAGGTTTGGCAGGCGACTAGAGCCAGGACGAGAGGTAAGCTCTGCGGGGACATCCTCCCAACTTAGCGCATCCGACCTCCTGCCCGCAGGGAACCCGAGCTTCATGCGCCGTCGAACCGCAGCGCCCATGCGAGAGATCACCGTCTATGGCAGCGTCAACGTCGACCTGGTCGTGAGCGGCGTCGAGCTGCCCGGGCCCGGAGAGACGGTCATCGGCGGCCGCTTCGAGGTCCACCCGGGCGGTAAGGGGGCCAACCAAGCCGTGGCCGCCGCAAGGGCCGGCGCCCCGGTTCGTTTCATCGGCTGCATCGGAGATGACGAATACGGGCACCTCTCTCGGGAGGCCCTGGTCGCCGAGGGGATCGACGTCTCCGGACTCATGCTCTGCGATCGGCCCACCGGCGTCGGCCTGATCGTCGTCGATCCCCGCGGAGAGGTGCAGATCGCCGTCGCCTCGGGAGCCAATGAGCTCGCTCGTTGCCGGGGGGAGCACGACATCCTCCTCACCCAGCTCGAGACCCCATTGGAGGGGATCGGGGGCCGCACCAAGGTGCTGAACCCCGCCCCTGCCCGGCCCGTGGAGCTCTCCGGATTCGACTGGGTCATCCCGAATCGGGGAGAGGCGAGCCTACTGACCGGTGAAGAGGATCCCCTGCGCGCCGAGGAGCGACTGCTCGACCTGGGGGCGGGGTTCAGCAC
>JALWOP010000374.1 GCA_027083445.1 Planctomycetota bacterium
TGGGCCGCTATGACCGGGCCCGGGAGGTGTGGTTGGAAGAGGTCGCCTCCGGCAGGCACCTGCGCGCCTCGCTCTCGCAAGAGCAGGAGCAGCGTCTGCGGGGGCTGGGTTATGGGGGGGGCGAGGGGAATCCTTTGGGGGAAGAGCGGTGAGCTTCATCGTCCTCGACGGGATCGACGGTTGCGGCAAGAGCACCCAAGCCGCTCTGCTCGCAGGGCGCATCACTGCCCTGGGGCGCGCGGTGTGCCACCTGCGCGAACCGGGGAGTACCGCCCTGGGGGAGGCTCTGCGCGAGCTTCTCTTGGGCGGTGCGATGCGGGTCTCGCCCGAGGTGGAGACCCTGCTCTTCACCGCTGCCCGAAGGCAACTGGTCGACGAGCGGGTGCTGCCCGCCCTCGAGCGGGGAGAGGTGGTGATCTGCGAGCGCTACGACCCCTCGACCTATGCTTACCAAGCTTTCGGGAGCGGTCTGGACCCGGATCGACTGCGCCGTCTGCTCGCCGAGTGGGTGGGGACCCTGCCGGAGCGTGCGGTCGTTCTCGACGTCGCGCCCGATCGGGCGGCGGCGCGCCGCAGGGGGCGTACCGAAGACCGCATCGAGGCGCGCGGCCTCGAGTATCAGGAGCGCGTCGCCCAGGGTTTTCGCCGCTTCGTGGAGGAGACGCCCTACGCCGTCCTCGTCGACGGGGAGGGCGAGGTGGAAGAGGTGGCCGAGCGGATCTGGGAGGAGGTGCGAGGTGTCCTTTGAGTTCGGTCTGCGTCCCCGGGGCCACGGGGCGACCTTGGAGAGCCTCTGGCGCGCGGCGGATGCCGCTCGCCTGCCCCACTCCCTGCTCTTCTGTGGACCCGAGGGGATCGGGAAGTTCCTCGCTGCCCGCTGGTTCGCCGCGGGGCTGTTTTGCCGCGAGGGCCCAGGCTGGCCCTGCGGGCGCTGTGGGCCCTGCAAACGGGTCGCCGCCGGGAGCCACCCCGACCTGTTTGTCGTCGACGCGGTCGCTGCGGGGGAGAGCGCGCTCACCGTCGCCTTCATCTCTCCCCGTGAAGGGGCCTCCGGTAGTGGCTACTCGGGCCCTTCGATCGGCGAGTTCCTCTCGTTGCGCCCAATGGAGGGGGGGGCGCGGGTGGTGGTGGTGCGCGAGGCGGAGCGCATGAACGCCGCCGCCCAGAACGCTTTCCTGAAGACCCTCGAGGAGCCCGGCCGCGAGAGTGTGCTGCTGCTCGAGTGCTCGAGTCCCGCCGCGCTTCTCGACACGATCAAGAGCCGGGTGGTGCCGGTGGCCCTGGAACCCCTCGGTGCAGAGGAGACCGAGGCCGTGCTGGCCGAGGTCGCTCCAGAGGCCCTGCCCCTGGCCCGTTGGTGCGCAGGGGCGCCGGGGGTCGCCCTGCGCCTGGCCGAGCGTGGAGCGCCTGCGCTGCGCGAGGCCCTGCTGGAGGTCGCCTCCGGCGAGTGCACGGCCCAGGAGGCCGCGGCACGGGTCTGGGAGGCTCCAGGGGACTTTCCAGGGAAGACCCCCGCCGCCCAGCGGCGCCTGCGGGTCGCCACCCTGCTCGACCTGGGGCTCGACCTCTGGCTCGATCTGGAGCGCAAGCACGCGGGGGTGGCGGTCGAGGAGCTGGCCCAGGGCGATGTCCTGGGCCGCCTGCCACCCCAAGCGGCCGTTCTGCGCGAGGAGCGGCTGGCAGCTTGGCTCACCGCCCGCGGGGACATCGACCGCAATCTCTCGGCCGAAGCGATCCTCGACCGGGCTCTGGCGGCGGCGGTACCGAGGAACACCAGGTAGGCTGGATGCCATGGATCCGGTGCGCGAAATCTGGCGTAAGGACGGGCGCTTTGCTCTAGAGGCCTACCAGTTCCTCTTCGAAGCTCTCGAGCGGGTGGTCAAGGAGACCGGCCGAGACAAGAACCAGGGGCTCGCGCGCCACGTCAGTGGAGAGGAGCTGCTCGATGGCCTGCGCCGGCAGGCCCTCGACCTGTTCGGCCCCCTGGCGGGGGAGGTGTGGCGTGCCTGGGGAATCCACTCGACCCTCGACTGGGGGCGTATCGTCTTCCTCTTGGTCGACGCCAAGCTGCTCAGTCGTCAGGAGAGCGACTCCCTCGAGGACTTCGCCGGGCGCTTCGAGTTCGACAGCGCCTTCAAGGACGGCTATCGACCGCTCTTGCCCCCCGGACTCGGTGCGCGTCCGCCCGGACGCGAGGAGTAACGCGTTTGCTCGAACGCCTGTCTCGCTCCAAGCGCAATCTGGCCCTGGGGCTGCTTGCCCTGGGGCTCGTCTGGTTCTCGTGGACCGTGCGTGCCGTCCTCAACCCGGTCATCCTCGGCTACCTCTCCGCCTTCGTGCTCGCGCCGCTGGTACGGGCTCTCGAGAGACGCGGCTGGGGCCGGCGTGCGGCGGCCAACCTGATCTTCTTGGGCTTCTTCATCATCACCACCCTGCTGTTGTGGGTCGTGATCTGGCAGGGGCGCTCCCTGGTTCACGACGTGGGGCACTCCGAAGCCTTTCGGCGCACCTGGAGTGAAGTCGAGAGCTGGGCGGGATCGTGGCTGAGCGATGAGAGCGACGCGGCGCCCTCCCACGAGAGTGCCGCTGCAGGGGAAGCGGTGAGCACGGCCGAGGGTCGGGGGGAGGTGGCCATCCTGGCGCGTATCCTCGAGGAGCTCTCGAGCAAGCAGAATCAGGCGCGCGCCCTGGAGGGAGTGGCGGCCATCTGGCCCTACCTGCGCTCCTTCTTCGGGTCGCTTCTCGCTCTGGTGACCCTGCTCACGCTGCTGCCGATCTACGCCTACTACCTGCTCTTCGAACTCGATCGCATCCACGCTTTCGTCTATCGCTACCTGCCTCGGGCTGAAAAGGAGCGCTTCGCCCGGGTCGGCCAGCGAATCGGCGAGGTCCTGGCACACTTCTTCCGTGGACGGCTGCTCATCTGCCTTCTGAAGGGGTTGGTCATCACCCTGGGGCTGCTCCTGGTGCACGTGCCCTATGCCGTCTTCCTCGGGATGGTCAGCGGTTTCTTGTCGCTGGTGCCCTTCGTGGGCCCGATGCTCGGCTTTGTCGGCGCCTACATCCTGGCCGCTTTCCCACCGACCGCGCAGGTGACGGAGCAGATGAGCGGGGGCGGGCCGGAGTGGATGGAGCTGTTCTGGGCGTTCCTACGCACGGGGGGAGTCTTCGCCGTGGCGGAGCTCCTGGAGGGCTATCTCTTTCTCCCGTGGATCCTGGGGGACAGTCTCGGCTTGCATCCGGTGGTGGTCCTGGCCTCGATCTTCATCGGAGGCGCCGCCCTGGGCATGTTCGGCTTCCTGATCGCCTTGCCGCTCACCGCCGCCCTCGTGATCCTCGTTCAGGAGCTCGTGCTCCCGGCACTTGCGGATTTCGCCGACGAGGGAGAGGGAGATGATGGGGGAGCGACGCAGAACGCCCCCGCCCTCTCCCAGGGTGGTGGGGCCCAGGG
>JALWOP010000375.1 GCA_027083445.1 Planctomycetota bacterium
CGGGTGCGCATCTTCAAGGGCTTTGCCGGGGACGGGGAGCGCATCTGCTGGTCGGCGCCCAACTCCACCGGTAAGGCGGCCAGCCTCGAACTCGACGGTCCCATCAGCGTCGGCAACAACGACCTCAGCATCAGCATCGAGGATGGCGTCCCCGGGGAGCCGGCCTTCTTCTTCTACGGAACAAGCGAGGTGCAGCGCCCCATGGGCAGTGGCGTGCTCTGCGTCTCGGGGGGCATCCACGGCCTGATCCCGATCGGCGACCCGGTGCAGCTCGACGAGAACGGCTACGGCACGGTCAAGGTCGACATGACCGAGGGCCAACTGGCCCACGGCCCCGCCCCCTGGAAAGCGGGCCTGACCCGCATCGTCCAGGCCTGGTACAGCGATCCCGCCAGCCCCGCCGGCTTCGGCCTGACCGACGCCTACCGCATCACCTTCGTGCCCTAGGTTCAGCAGCCATGGCGGCAGGCCGCCGGGGAAGGCCGGCCGCTCCTCGTGGAACGCTTCGCCTTGAGGTCGCGGGGGGAGAGGCCGCTACACTGGCGGCAATGATCCACCCTGATACTCCCAGCGGGCCCGTTCTCGTCGCGGGCGGCGCCGGTTACATCGGTAGCCATACCGTCCGCACCCTGCAGGAGCGCGGCGTTCCCCTCGTCGTGCTCGACGACCTCTCGACCGGTCACGCCGAGGCGGTCGACGCGCCCCTGGTGCGCGCCGACCTGGGGGACCGCGAGGCGGTGCGCGCGGCCTTCGCCGAACACCGGCCGCGGGCCGTGATCCACTTCGCCGCCAAGTGCTACGTCGGTGAGTCGGTCGAAAAACCCGCCCTCTACTACCACGAGAACGTGACCAAGACCTGGTGCCTGCTCGAAGAGATGCGCCGCGCCGGGGTGCGGGACATCGTCTTCTCCTCGACCTGTGCCACCTACGGCGAACCGGTCGAAGTGCCGATCCCCGATGACCACCGCCAGCTCCCAATCAACCCCTACGGGCGCACCAAGCTGCACATGGAGCACATGATGGGGGACTACGACCGGGCCTACGGCCTGCGCTTCGCCGCCCTACGCTACTTCAACGCGGCCGGCGCGATGCCGGACGGCAGTCTGGGCGAGGACCATCATCCCGAAACCCACCTGATTCCCCTCGTGCTCCAGGTCGCCCTCGGGCAACGGGAACGCATCCTGGTTTTCGGCGAGGACTATCCGACCCCCGACGGAACCTGCGTGCGTGACTACATCCACGTGCTCGACCTGGCCGACGCCCACCTGCGGGCCCTGGCGCGCCTCCAAGCGGGGGAGCCCTCCTTCGCCTGCAACCTGGGTACGGGAAGCGGCTACAGCGTGCGGGAGATCGTCGCCGCGGCACGGGAGGTTACCGGACACTCGATTCCCGCCGAAAGCGCACCGCGGCGCGAAGGGGACCCCGCCGTCCTCGTTTCGGGGGGCCGGCGCGCTGAAGAACTCCTGGGCTGGAAACCCGAGCGGGCGCACCTGGCAACGATTCTGGAGGATGCCTGGAGCTTCCACCGCCGCCACCCCGGCGGCTACGGAAAACCCGCCTAGGCTCGCGCAGGGCAGAGCATGGCTTCACCCTGCCCCTGCACCTAGACTTCTCGCAGATGCTCCTGCTATCCACCTTGCTCTTGACGGGGCTCTCCGGTCTCCCCGGAGATGCGGCAGACCCGCGCGCCGGCCTGGCGACGATCGTCGAGCGGGACGTGGAGGCACACCTGCGCTTCCTCGCCTCCCCACGGCTCGAAGGGCGCGATTCCCCCAGCCGAGGCCTGATGCTCGCCGCCCAGCACGTGGCCGAAGCCTTCGCGCGGGCCGGTCTCCAGGCGACTGCCGACAGCAGCAGGGTGTGGGAGGCGAGTGAGGGCACCCTGCCCGGCCTGGAGGGGAAGAGTTCCCCCCCCGCCTGGTCGCTCCCGCCCGCGGGTGAGGGGACCTACCTGCGCCCCTTCACGGTCGAGCGCATGCCGACGGTTCGCGGCCCCCTCGAGCGCCCCCTGCCCGAAGGCTGCTCCCTCGAAGTCATCGATCGGGGAGGGGAGGATGGGAGGAAGAGCCCGCGCTTCCGTCTGGGGGAGGATTTCGTACCCCTGCCGGGTCACCCCGGACGGGCGCGCGGGGAACTGGTCTGGGTCGGCTTCGGGATTCAAAGCCGCCGGCAACACTACGACTCGCTCGCCAAGCTGAAGCTGCGCGGCAAGGTGGCGATACTCCTCTCGGGGGATCCACGCGGGGTCAAGGCCTTCGGCGGCGTGGAGGAGACCGCCGAGGCGTCGATTTGGAACAAGCTCTCGGTGCTCGAGAGGGCGGGAGTGAGCGGGGTGATCGTCGTGCGCCGCGCCCCTCCCCGGCCCCCCTGGATGCGGCACGACCCCGAGCCGCCGCCCCTGGGCTATCGCTACACCTGGGCGAGTTGGAATCCGCCCTCCACCGACCGGGATCGAGGCACGCGCATCCCCGCAATCGAGGTCAGCGAGGCCTGCGCGAGTCTCCTCCTTGGGCGAGACCTGGCCGGCTTGGAGCGCGCTCTCGACAAGAGCTCCCTACCCAAGCGCACCAAGATCTCCGGCCGCCAGGTCGCCTTTGCGAGCGCCCTGGAAGAGGGGGCGCTCCTCCTGCCGAACCTGGTGGGGATCCTACCGGGGCGGGACCCGGCCCTCGCCGGCGAATACGTCATCGTCGGTGCACACATGGATCACATCGGAGTGGGGGTGCGCGGACGCATCGGAACCGGCGCCGATGACAACGCCTCGGGGACCTCCGCCCTGCTCGAGGTGCTCGACGCCTGCGTCGCCACACCGCCTCGCCGCTCCTTGATCTTCGCCGTCTTCAGCGGGGAGGAGGATGGGCTGCTCGGTTCGAGGGAACTGGCCCAGCACCTGCCGGTCCCCAAGGAGGCCGTCGTTGCGATGGTCAACCTGGACATGATCGGCCGCGGAGAGTCCGACCAGGTCTACTGCCTGGGCTTTGCCCAGAACCCAGGCATGGAGGCGGTCGTCGAACGGGCCCGGGACCTGGGACGCACCGGCATCAAGCACCTCGAGCGCTGCAACGACAAGGGCCTGTTCCGGCGCTCGGATCACTACTCCTTCCACCAGGTCGGCCTGCCGACGGTCTTCTTCTTCGAGAACTTTCCCCTAGAACAGAACCACGACTACCACACCTGGCGCGACACCTTCGAGGGGGTCGACCTCGCCAAGGTGACCCACACCGCCCGTTTGGCCTTCTGTACCGCATGGCTGCTCGCCGAGGACGAGAAGCGACTCCCCGCTCCCGTCGACTGATCCTGCTCGCGGGGCTCAACCTCGTTGCGGCGACGGTGCTGGTCGGTCTTCTCCTGCGCAGGGGAAGGGCCGAGGCCGCCGAGCGCGGAGCGGGGGCAGACCAGGGAGCGGAGCCGGTCACCACCGCGCAACGGGAAGGGCAGCCCAGCGGAACAGCTTTCGCCGCGGAGGCCAAGGGCGCGGCGACCACGGCAGCGAGTGATGCACCCGCGCAGCTCGGTCCCGATCCGGACCTCCTGCGCCGGGCGCGCTCGGCGATCAGCGCCGCCCGCGCCCAGGCGCGCAAAGCGACCCAGGGCAAGGTGGGCGGAGCGGAGACGACGATCGCCTTCCGGGTCGTCGATCTCTCCTCGGGTGCGGTGCTGGTCGACCTGGCCGACGATGTACCCCTGCGTCCCGCCAGCTCCTTCAAGCTCCTCTCGACCCTCTCGGCCCTGCTGCTACTCGGGCCCGATGGGCACCTGGAGACGGCCTTCGAACTAACGGAGCAGGGGGACCTGGTGGTGCGCGCCGGAGGCGACCCGCTCTTCCGGGACGGACTCGACGGGGCGCTCGATCCCTGGCTCGACGATCTCGCGAGCCAGCTATCCGCCGCGGGTGTCGAGGCGATCCCCGGCGCCCTCATCCTCGACGAGGGGGATTTCCTCGAGCCTGGACCGGGTCCCGCCTGGCCCTCCAAGGATCAGTACTGGGCGGAGTGGTGCGCTCTCTCCGGAGGTTTCAGCGCCAACGGAGGCTGCTTCACGGCGGTGGTGACCCCGACCCGTGCCGGCAAGCCTGCGCGGGTCTCCCTCGAACCGCGGGATGGGGGGCTCATCCGCAGGATCGACGTCAAGACCGGACCGCGCAAGGGACCCAACGACGTGCGCGTCGGTGCCACCCAGAGGGCGGTCACCGTGGCCGGCAGCCTGCCCGAGGGGGCGCCCCCCTTCACCACACGCTTCTCCCACCCCGATCCTGTGGAACTCTTCGGGAACGCGCTCCTAGGGGGGCTTGCGCGGCGTTCGATTCCCATCGCGGGAGGGATGCGACGGGAGCGCGGCGCGCGTGGCGGACGCCGGGTCGCCCTCCTGCGCAGTCCCATCACCGACCTGTTGGCTCCGATCCTGCGGGATTCGCGCAACAGCGTGGCCGATCAGTTGCTCTTTGCGACGGCCCACCAACTTGGACTGGGTGGAGACCGCCAGGGTGCGCGTCAGGCGGTGGAGCGGGCCCTGGAGAGCCTGTCGGTCGACACCCACGGACTGGTCGTCGTCGACGGATCGGGCCTTTCGCGCGACGACCGGGTCACCGCGGCCATGCACACCGCCGCTCTGGTCGCCCTGCACCAAAGCCCGGCCTGGAAGCTCTGCCGCGACTCCCTGGCGGTGGCCGGGGAGAGCGGCACCCTGGCGGGTCGCATGCGCGAGGAACCGACCCGCGGGCGGGTGCGCGCCAAGACCGGCTTCATCGGCGGGACGAGCGCCCTGGTCGGCGTGGCAACCACCCTCGAGGGGCGTGAGCTGGTCTTCGCCCTCTTGGTCAACTACCCCGTCTTCGGGGGGCTCAACACGAGCTGCTGGAAACCCCTGGGCGACCGACTCGCCCGGCTCCTGGTCACCTACGAGGCACCCCGATGACCCCTCCCCGCGACCCCGCAGGATCACCCCTCTCCCAAACCGAACGCGAGCGGGCCCTGGAGGTGGCCGGCGCCGCCGCGCGGGAGGCGGGCGCACTCCTGCTCGAGCATCTCGGCCGGCTCGATCCGACCGAAATCGGTCGCAAGAGCTCTGCGCGGGATCTGGTGACCGCGGCGGATCTCGCCAGCGAACGGCTCATCGTTCAGCGCCTGCGGGAAGCCTTTCCCGGCTACGCGATCGAGTCGGAGGAGGAGGTGCGCGATCCAGAGGACGAGAGGCCGCGCTGGTTGGTCGATCCCCTGGACGGCACGGTCAACTTCGTCCACCGCCTGCCCCTCTTCTGCGTTTCACTCGGACTCTGGAGCGGAGGGGGGGGCGAGGTGGCCGTCGTCCACGCTCCAGCCCTGGGCGAAACCTTCCAGGCGACCCGCGGGGGCGGCGCCTTCTTTAGCGGCGGGCCCGGCGCCGAGGCGCGGCCCATGGCCGTTTCCGATACCACCGAACTCTCCCAAGCGATTCTGGGGACCGGCTTTCCCTACCGCCGCCACGAGCTCGTGCCCAACAACCTGGAGAACTTCAATCGCTTCTTCCTGCTCGCCCAGGGGCAGCGCCGCATGGGCTCGGCCGCCCTCGACCTGGCCTATGTCGCCGACGGCCGGTTGGACGGTTTTTGGGAACTCTATCTTTCGCCCCATGACGTCGCCGCCGGGGGACTGCTGGTCAGCGAGGCCGGCGGCATGGTGACCGACGCGGAGGGAGGCGACGATTGGCTACGTTGCGGACACATCGTCGCCGCTCCGCCGGCATTGCACGAAGCCTTGCGCGGGCGCATCGAGTACGGAGACGAGCGGCCCTAGGGGTGAAGCGCCTTCTAGGGGTTTCTCCCGTAGACCCCCCGAGAATGGGTCGAAGGTCGCGACGGATACTTTCCGGTGCTGGCGAATCGGGCGCGGAATCGGCATTCTCGGGCCATGGTTCGTTCTCTCCTCTCCCTTAGCTTGGCGATACTCCTGCTCACCATCGCCTTGCTGCGTCCAGGGCCCCCCCGTGCGGTGGTCCATGCGGCTGAAAAGCGACTCGCCGCCTTCGATTGCCGGGGGGTACCCCTGGCGGGCTGCGCGGTCTGGGTGGGCCGCGGGGGAGAGTGGAAGCGGGTCGGCAAGACCGACATGATGGGTCTGCTCCCCGAGTTGCCCGCCGGCGAGCTCCTCGTCCTGCGACTCGAGGGGTTCGTCACCCTCGTGCGCTCCCTGCCCCTAGGGGTGGAGCCCCTGATCCTGCGGCAGGGGGGCCACCTGGGTGGCCGGGTGACCCAGGGAGAGGCGGGCGCAACGGTCCTGGCCCACGCTGCGGATCCCGATGGGGCGGCTGGGGATGGGCTCTGCACCCTCTGCCCGGAGGATCCACGCCTCGACCGGACGAGATTGGAGAGCGACGGTTCCTTCCTCCTGCGGGGGCTCGATCCCGAGCGCCGCTGGGATCTATGGCTTCTCGGGGAGGGGCCTCCCCTGCTACTGGCCAGGGCTCTCGAGGTGGGGCGCATCGACTTGGAGCTCCCCTCGGAGCGCTGAAAACCCTTCGCCCCGGCCGCGGAAGCGCCTCGATGGGGCCCTCGATGGGGGTCGGTGGGTGGCTTTCGAGCCCGCCGAGCTCCTGGTATCTTGATCTGCTTCGCACTGCGGCTCCAAGGTCCCCACGGGCCCGAGGGGCCGCGCCGGAACCTGGGTCCGCAAGGGCTCTCCGTGACCGCCTCCCCCCTATCAGCCAGTACCTCGTCGATGACCTCCCCCGAGGGGACAGGCCCCATCCGGATCCGCGGAGCACGCCAGAACAACCTGGCGGGGGTCGACGTCGACCTGCCCCGCGGGGCCCTGGTCGCCATCACGGGGGTCTCGGGATCGGGAAAATCGAGCCTCGCCTTCGACACCCTCTTCCGGGAGGGCCAGCGGCGCTACCTCGAGACCCTTTCGGCCTACGCGCGCCAGTTCCTCGGCGGCCTGCGCAAGCCCGAGGTCGAGTCGGTCAGCGGCCTCTCCCCGGCGATCGCCATCGACCAGAAATCCCTGCCCCGGGGGGCGCGTTCCACCGTCGGGACCCTGACCGAGATCGTCGACCACCTGCGCGTGCTCTTCGCCCGTGCCGGAGTGGCCCACAGCCCCTGGTGCGGCCTGCCGGTGGAGTCCCGCAGCCCCGAATCGGTCGTGCAGGAGCTCTTGCGGGACTACGCCGGGGTGCGCACCCAACTGCTGGCTCCGCTGGTGCGCGATCGCAAGGGCCAGCACCGCGCCCTGCTCGAGGGGCTCGTGCGCAAGGGCTTCGTGCGCGTGCGCGTCGACGGCGAGATCCAGCGCATCGAGGAGGTGGGCGAACTCGAGCGCTACAAGCGCCACCGCATCGAGGTGGTCGTCGATCGACTCAAACCCGACCCCGGCAATCCCGCGCGCTTGCGGGAGGGGGTGGCGGCGGCTTTGGAGCTGGGAGAGGGGGAGCTGGTCGTCCTGACCCCCGATGCCGAACAGCGTGTCTCGACCCTGGCGGTCTGTCCCGAGACCGGCCGGGAGCTGCCGCCCCTCGAGCCGCGTCTCTTCTCATTCAACTCCACCCACGGCGCCTGTCCCGCCTGTGCCGGACTCGGCCTGCGGCGCGAGCCGAGCGAAGCCCTGGTCGTGCGCGACGATTCGCTCACGATTCGCGAGGGCTGCCTGGCGGTGACGCGGGCCAGGGGGGGCGCGCTCAACATTCCGCGGGTGAGCTTCGAGTTCCTCGAACGGGTCGGAGCCGAGGCGGGCTTCGACCTGGACACACCCTGGCGTGAACTCGACGCCGCGGCCCGCCGGGCCGTCCTGTGGGGCACGGGGAAGGCGCGCTTCGAAGACCGTGGGGGATGGAACGGCAAGCGCTTCCAGGGCACCTACCGCTGGAGGCGGCGCTACCGGGGTGTGCTGGGTGAACTGCAGCGCGCATGGAAGCGCGGCAAGGGACGTCGGCAGGTCGAAAAGTTCACCGCGGCCGTGCCCTGTCGTGAGTGCGGCGGGACGCGATTGTGTGAAGCGGCGCGGCACGTGCGGCTCGGTGGGGTGACCCTGCCCGAACTGACCGCCCTGCCGGTGGGGGAGCTCACCGGTGCGTTGGCTGCCCTCGAACTCAACCCACGCCAGCAACGCATCGCTCGGGATCTTCTGACCGAGATCGAGCGGCGTGCCGCGTTCCTCGAACGGGTCGGCCTGGGCTACCTCTCCCTCGATCGGGGTGCCGACAGCCTCTCGGGGGGCGAGGCCCAGCGCATCCGCCTCGCCGCTCAACTCGGGGGGGGCTGGAGGGGGTGCTCTACGTCCTCGATGAACCCTCGATCGGGCTGCACGACCGGGATCACGGAAGACTCCTCGACGCCCTGCGGGAGCTGGTCGATGGGGGCGGCAGTGTCGTCGTGGTCGAGCACGACCTGGCCACCCTGCGGGCGGCGGACTGGCTGGTCGACGTGGGCCCCGGAGCGGGGGTCCATGGGGGGCACATCGTCGCCGCGGGGACCCCGGCCGAGGTCGCGCGGGGAGATACACCCACCGGACGTGCCCTGCGCGGTGAGATCCCCATGCCCGCTCCCCCGGAGCGACGCTCGGGCACGGGGAAGAGCCTCGTTCTGCGCGGCGCCCGGGCGCACAACCTGCAAGGGATCGACGTCGAGCTGCCCCTGGGGAGGTTCATCGCGGTCACCGGGGTTTCCGGGTCGGGCAAGTCGACCCTGATCGGCCGCACCCTCCGACCGGCGCTCCTGCGCCACTTGGGGCGCGAGACCGCGCCACCCCTCGCACACGATGGGGTCGTGGGCATGCAGCATGTCGATGACGTCGTCGTCATCGACGCCTCCCCGATCGGACGCACGACCCGCTCCAACCCGGCGACCTACACCAAGGTTCTGACTCCGATCCGCGATCTCTTCGCCGCCCTCCCCGAAGCGCGCATGCGTGGTTACAGCAGGTCGCGCTTCTCCTTCAACGTGGCGGGCGGACGCTGCGAGGCCTGTTCGGGGGCGGGCGCCACCCTGGTCGAGTTGCAGTTCCTCTCGCCGGTCACGGTGCCCTGCGCCGAGTGTGGCGGAAGGCGCTTTCAGGCCGAGACCCTCGACGTCCGCTATCGGGGTCGCTCGATTTCGGACGTGCTCGACCTGACCGCCGCCGAGGCGCTGGAGCTCTTTGCCGACCACCCCAAGATCGCGCGCCCCCTGGGCCTCATGGTCGAGGTGGGGCTCGGCTACCTGACCCTGGGACAGCCCTCGACCACCCTCTCGGGGGGCGAGGCCCAGCGCATCAAGCTGGTCACCCACCTGCAGAAACGCCCCCGGGGGCACACCCTCTTCCTCCTCGACGAGCCGACGACCGGCCTGCACATGGAGGATGTGGGGCGGCTGGTGCAGATCCTGCAGCGGCTCGTGGACCGGGGCAGCACGGTCGTGGTGATCGAGCACAACCTGGAACTCCTGCGCGCCGCCGACCACCTGATCGACCTCGGGCCCGAGGCGGGAGAGGGGGGCGGACGCCTGGTCGTGACGGGTACCCCCGAGGAGGTGGAAGCGTGCCGGGAGTCCCACACCGGGGCCGCCCTGCGTCGAGCGCGGAAGGAGGAGAGCGCGAGGGGAGGGAGCCCCATTCGGCCCCGGCGCAGGGCCGCGGGAGAGGAGCGCGGAGCGCTGCGGCAGATCGAACTCGGCGGCGTGCGCACCCACAACCTGGCCGGCATCGACGTCAAGATCCCCCGCGGCAGCCTGACGGTGGTTACCGGTCCGTCGGGCTCGGGCAAGAGTTCCCTGGCCCTCGACACGCTCCACACCGAGGGGCGGCGGCGTTTCGTGGAATCCCTCTCGACCTATGCGCGCCAGTTCCTCGGCACCCGGGATCGTCCCCCCTTCGAATGGGCGCGGGGCCTGGGTCCCTCGGTGGCGGTCGCGGCACGGTCGGTCGGCAGCCACCCGCGTTCGACCGTCGCCACCAGCACCGAACTGCACGACCACCTGCGCGTGCTCTTCGCTCGGGCGGGCACTCCGCGCTGCCCCGAACATGGCGAGCCCCTGGAGGCGCGCGATCCCGCCGGAATCACGCGGCGCATCCTGCGCGATACCGCTGCGACGGGCCGGGGCTGGATCCTGGCGCCGATCTTCGGAACTGGGCGCCCCCACCCGTCCGATCCCGCCGCCGAATACGAGCGGCTGCGTTCGATCTGGCGGGGAGCCGGCTTCACGCGCGTCTTGATCGGGGGGGTCGAGGAGCGCCTGGATGGTGAGCGTCTCCCGACCGTGGAGGAGAGCCTGGACCTGGTCGTCGATCGGGTCGCCTTCGCCGCTACGGCGCGCGCACGCATCGCGGAGGCGGTGGAACAGGCCGCGGGCGTCGCTCACGGCCGGGTCAGCGTCCAGGTCAAGGGGGGAGAGCGGTTCGAGTACGCCACCGGGGGGGCCTGCACCCTCTGCGGCTTCGCCCTCGACGGTCCCCTAGAGCCGCGCCACTTCTCCTTCAACACCCATGTCGGGGCCTGTCCGACCTGTGACGGGCTGGGGCGCTCCCTCACCTGTGACCCCGAGCTCCTAGTCGACCACCCCGAGCGCTCCCTGGTCGATGGCGCGATCGGCGGCAAGCTCGGGCGCTACCTGACCAAGGGCAAGGGCTACTACGAGCACCTCCTGCGGGCGGTGGCCAAGAGCCACCGAATCCCCCTCGAACGCCCCTTCGAGAAGCTCACCGAGCGCCAGCGCGCCCTCTTGCTGTTCGGCAGCGGTGCCCGCCGGGAGTACCGCGTCTCGATGAACAAGCGCACGCGCAACGTCGAGCTCGAGGAGAGTTTTAGCTCCGCCTGGCCGGGGCTCTGCGGCCAGGTCGACGCCTGGCACAAAAAGACCGACGACCCGGAGTGGGCCGCCGTGCTCGAGACGGTCATGCGCCGACAGACCTGCGAGGCGTGCGGCGGCGAGCGCCTCGCTCCGGCCCCGCGGCATGTACGCCTGGGCCGGCGGCGGCTGCCCGAGGTCTTGGCCCTCGACGTGGGGGAGGCCCTGCGCTGGGCGGAGGGATTGCGCATCCGCAAGAACCTGGCCGAGGCGGTGGAGCCGGTCCTGGCCGAGATCCGATCGCGCCTGGGCCTGCTCGCCCGGGTGGGGCTCGAGTACCTGACCCTCGACCGACCCACGGCGACCCTCTCGGGGGGAGAGGCGCGCCGCGTGCGCCTCTCCGCCAGTCTGGGCTCGGAGCTGGTGGGTGTCTGCTACGTACTCGACGAGCCGACCGTGGGTCTGCACCCCCGCGACATCGACGCCCTGACCGAGACCCTGCTGGAACTCAAGCGGCGCGGCAACACGGTGGTCGTCGTCGAGCACGACGCGGCGCTGATGCGCCGGGCGGACTGCATCCTCGACATGGGGCCGGGGGCCGGAGAGCACGGGGGCCGACTGGTCGCTTCGGGGAGTCCCAGCGAGGTCGCCCAGCACCCCACCTCGGGCACCGCGCGCTACCTGCGGGGTGAGATCGATCTGGCACGGGAACTGGCGGAGGATGCCCGGGAGCGCGATGAGCTGGAGGAGGCCCAGCGCGCCGAGCGGGGCAGCCTGCCCGCTCCCCTCGCCCTGCGAGGTGCCAGGCTGCACAACCTGCGGGGAGTGGACCTCGATATCGCCTTCGGTGCCTTGACCGGAATCTGCGGGCCATCGGGCTGCGGCAAGTCGACCCTGCTTCTCGACACCCTGGTACCCGCCTTGAACGGCGAGGAGCCCGCGGGGCGGTGGCAGCGCTTCCTCGCACCGAGGGGGGTACGCACGGTCGTGGTCGATGCCGCCCCGATCGGCCGCTCTCCCCACAGCATCCCGGCAAGCTACACGGGGCTCCTCGCTCCCCTGCGCGAGCTCTTCGCGCGCACTCCCCTGGCCCGGGAGCGGGGCTTCACCCCGAGCTACTTCTCGTTCAACTCCTCCCGGGGCCGCTGCCCCGCCTGCGAGGGGCGCGGTGCGGTGAAGGTGGAGATGCAGTTCCTGGCCGACCTCTGGCTCACCTGCGAGGAGTGCGACGGACGTCGCTATCGGCCGGAGGTGCTCGACGTGCTCTACCGCGGCCATTCGATCGCGGATCTTCTGGCACTCAGCGTGGATGAGGCGGCAGAGCTCCTCCAGCACCAGCCCGCCTGCGCCGCGATTCTGCGCACCCTCTCCGAAGTCGGTCTCGGCTACCTGCGCCTGGGGCAGAGCTCGACCACCCTCTCGGGCGGCGAAGCTCAGCGGGTCAAGCTGGCCGGGGAGCTGCAGCGCACGACGGACGGGCGGCGGAGCGTGGTCCTGCTCGATGAGCCCTCCACCGGTCTCGCCGCGACCGACCTGATCCACCTGGCACGGGCCCTGGGTCGTCTGGCACGGCGCGGCGACGCGGTCGTCGTGATCGAACACAACACCGAGCTTCTGGGCATCTGCGATCGGTTGATCGAACTCGGGCCCGGCGGCGGGGAGCATGGCGGGCGCATCATCGCCCAGGGCACGCCCGAGGAACTGGCCGCCGACCCGCGCTCGGTCACCGGACCCTGGCTCACATCTCCCGAGGGTGGGCGCACCCGCTCCGGCGGTGGGGCCCGTCGACGTCGGCGGGCCGGGAGCGGCGCAAGGAGGGGCGCATGAGGCCGGACAATCCTCTCTTCGTGCAGTCGGACCGAACCCTGATGCTGCACACGGTGCGCACCGTGACCGACGCGGAGGGCAATCCCCTGCGGGACGAAAAGGGGCAGCCGCGAACCGAGGAGCATCCGCGCTTTGCCGAAGCGCGGGATCGGCTGGCACTTTTCGCCGAGCTCGAGAAGAGCCCCGACTACCTGCACACCTACCGCATCACACCGGTTTCGATCTGGAATGCCGCCGCCCTGGGAGTGACCGCGGAAGAGGTGCGATCCACCCTGGAGGAGCTCTCCTGCGTCCCGGTACCCGCGAACGTGCTCACCGACGTCGAGACGTGGATCGCGCGCTACGGGCTCCTGCGGATCGAGCGGGTCGGTGAGCGCTTCGAGCTGGTGAGTGCCGACCCGGAGCTCTTGCCCGAGGTTCTGGGCCACAGCTCGATCCAGAAGCTCTGTGAACGGGATGCCGAGGGGCGTGTCTGGGTGGGGGAACTCGAGCGGGGTGCGATCAAGCAGGCCCTGATCCGCATCGGCTTTCCCGTCGACGACCGCGGGGGCTACGTCGAGGGCGACCCCCTGGCCTTCGAGTTGCGCAAGACGACCCGCAGCGGAGCACCCTTCGGGCTGCGCCCCTATCAGGAGCAGGCGGCTGCAGCCTTCCACGCGGGGGGAACCGTCGAGGGGGGCAGCGGGGTGATCGTGCTGCCTTGTGGGGCGGGCAAGACGATCACCGCC
>JALWOP010000376.1 GCA_027083445.1 Planctomycetota bacterium
CGCCTGGCTGGAGCCGTCGATCCCGCCTCCCTCGTCCTGCCCTCCTGGGACCCAGGGGAGGCCGCCCGCGAGGTGCCCGCCCTGGCCACGGTCTTCGCCGGACGGAATCGCCTGCGCGGTCCCCTGACCGAGTCGATCCTGCGCGACGTCGTCGCCGCCTATCTCACCTCGGTCCTGTGGCTCGACTCCTGCATCGCAGACCTCGATCGGCGGCTGCAGGCGAGCGGGCGCTACGACGACACCATCGTCGTCTTCTGGAGCGACAACGGTTACTTCCTCGGCGAACACGGCCTCTTCTCCAAGAACTACCCCTTCCGGGAGGTGGCCGAGGTGCCCCTCGCGATCCTCGCCCCCGGCGTGCGACCCGGCGTCTCGAAGGCCCTCGTCAACTCGATCGACCTCTTTCCCACCCTCTGTGACCTCGTCGGGATCGAGAGGCCGGCCTTTCTGGAAGGTGAGTCGCGGGCCGATCTCCTACGCGGTGAGGGCCGGGGGGCGGCCCTCGCGCTGTGTGAGTTCACCGGCCTCGCCGCCAGCGCCCAGGACGAACGCTACAAGCTGGTCCTCGGCAAGGAGGCTGGGGACGGATGGGACCAGCTCTACGATCTGGAGCAGGATCCCGGCGAACGGGAAAACCTCTTCGGCCATCCCGAGCTGGCCCCGGTCGTGGAGCGGCTGACCCGCGCCATGGCCGAGGTGTGGCGTGCCACCCCCGGCGATGGTCTCGATCCCTGGATGCCCCAGGCGGATGACCTCGAAGCCCTACGCTGGGCCCTGCGCCAGGTCGACAACGATCGCAAACCCCCGGCACCCCAGGCGAGGGGTGAGGGAGACTGAAACTCAGCTCTTTCCGGCGATGACCGTGTAGCCCTGACAGTAGGTCGTGTCGCTCGTCACCTTCGAGATGAGGTGGAAGGTGATCTGCACCAGGGCGAAAAGCGGCATGCAGAGGATGTTGCGCCAACGGGAGAGGCGGATGCTGCCGTCCGGTAGGCGCACCGATGCAGCCAACCAGCGGGAAAGAAACTGGGACAGGAGTGCGCCGACGGAGGTGGCAAAGTTGCCCCGGGGACGGATCTCGATCACTTCGAGCCCGGCCTCCTCGATCATCGCCCGCAGGATCGAGGGGGTGAAGCGGTAGTAGTCACCGGGCAGCTCGTGCAGGGGCTGGGAGAAGGGGACCGTGAAGAGCAACTTGCCTCCCGGGCGCAGAACCCGAGCGCACTCCTCGATCGCCAGGCGCGGCCGGGGAAGGTGCTCGAAAACCTCGGTGGCCAGAATCGTGTCGAAGCTCCCCCCGGCGAAGGGCAGGCGGGTCGCATCGCCGAAGAGGTCGATCGTCCGGCGGGCGATGTGCAGCACGTCCCACAGGTCGGGGCGCTTGTCCAGGATGGCCGGTGGGTACTCCAGGCCGATCCAACGCTCGACCCGCGGCTCGAAGAGCTCTCGATAGGGGGCCTCGGAGCACCCCAGGTCGAGCATGCGACCGCGCGCGTGGGGAACCAGCCCCTCGATCGATTGGCGCAGCAGCGACCAGTCGATCCAGTAGGGGTTGAAGGGCGAGCGCTTGCGCCACGCGTTGAGCCGCTGCTCGGACTCGCTCCGCTTCGCGACGATCTCGCTGCGGTTTTCGGTCTGGCGTGCCATGCGGGGAGAGGGGAGTCAGGATCCTCCTTCGGCATCCAGGGCGTAGAGCGTGAGCTGGGGGCCCGGCCGATCGAGCCTCCACAGTTCGGTCAGGGGGAAGGCCATCTCCGTCGGCAGCGAGCCGTCCCCGAGCAGCGCCTCGGTCGGACCCGGCCGGATCGTCCACAGGGGCGGCTCGATCACCCGCAGGGGTGCCATCTTGGGCAGGGGCCGTCCCGCTTCGTCACGGGCCTCCTTCGCTCCATCGAGCAGGATGGGGGGCAGGCCGTCGTCGGGGGTGCGATCGACGACCAGCACGTGGTCGAGTCCCAGGCCGAGGAGCGCGTCGGTGGGATCCTCGCCCAACTCGGCTTGCTCTTCGGGTTCGATGCACGAGCTACGGAAGCGTAGGGCGTAGTCGAAGATCGATTCGAGGGGCAGCGCGTCGAGTCCGGGCGGCCCGGGAGGAGTCAGCCCAGAGCGGTAGAGGGTCAGCCGGTGAGCTTCCCGAGACCCGAGGGGACGGTGCTCGGCCAGCCGTTCCAGGGCCCCCTGATCGAGGGGCAACTCGGGCCCCCACATGTCGACCGCGACCGCCAGGTCTCGGCTCTGTTCGAGCCGCTGGGCTGCAAGGGTGCGTGTGTCTTCCCGGCGCAGGATCCAGCCCAGCCGCAGGGCCTGGACGGGGGGCAGGACCAGGAGGAAGAGCAACAGGGCACGGGCGAGCGGCCTGTGCCAAAGATGTTCCACCACCATCCCCGCCGGCCAGGCGAGGAGCACCACCAGGGGCAGGAGGTAGCGGGTGTGATCCCCCTGATTGGTCAAAAAGAGCGCCGCCCAACCAAGCAGGAAGAGGGTCGCGGGCAGGGCGGAACGCCTGCGCAGGGCGAGCCCGAGGCCGAGCACCCCCAGGATGAGCAGCAGCGGGTCGTAGCCGACCAGGGCGCGACCGAGCTTGTGGAAGGTCTCCGAGCGGAACTGGAACACGAAGGCCTGGCCGCCGATCGAAACCCCGTCGCTGCCGAGGGATTCTCCGGCGGCGACCTGTTCCCGCGCGACGCCGCCGTACTTCGCGTAGTAGGGGTGGCCGACCGTGAGGGAGAGCACGCCGAAGAGTCCCACCGCAAGGACTCCGCGCCGCAGCCGCTCCACCAGGGCGGCGCCGGACCAGCCCGGGGGACCCACGGCCCAGGCGAGACCGGTGATCCCCAGGGCGAGCAGGCCCGACTGGTGGCAACTGAAGGAGAGGGCGGCGGCCAGGGCCGAGAGGAGAAGGTCGCGGGGGCGGCCCCCGGTGGCGTAGCGTGCCGCGGGCCAGGCGGCCAGGGCGAGGAAGAAGACCATCGGCACCCAGGGGCGTTCCTGGGTCGACAGGTGCGTGTGCAGGAGTCCCGTCGCCACCAGCCAGGCGGCGACCCCCGCACCGACGCCCATGCCCATCGCCCGTCCCGCGCCGAGGACGACCAGGGAGGTGAGCGCGCCGAAGAGGGCGACCAAGACCCGTGCCGGTAGGTGGGCGCGGGCGGGCTCCTCGAGCAGGCGCGCCTTGTACTCCCCCGCGCCGCTCCACTCACCACCCGCCCGGCCGAGGGCGTACTGGGTCGCGTAGATAGGCACCAGCATGTAGGGCAGGAGGTTGGGGTAGGTCGAGTACTTGCCGACCGGCGGGATGGGGTCCCGATCCCGCAGCATGCCCAGGGCATTCCTGACGATGTGCGTATCGGGCACGTAGGCCGTGGTCGGGAAGCCGTGTCGGATCGGCCACAGGCGCAGGAAGAGGGCGCTTCCCAAAAGCAGGGCCAGGAACGGGAG
>JALWOP010000377.1 GCA_027083445.1 Planctomycetota bacterium
GGATAGCGGGGGGCGGCGGGGGTGCAATCACGACCCCGCCGGCAACCCCCGCTGGGAGATAGACCGGAGAGTGGCGGGGGGCAAGGGCCCCGAGGAAGAGCCTTACGAAGGCCTCAGGAGCCGTGGGGAGTGGGGATTCTGCCCGGAGTGGGTCGGGCGGGGCCGCCCTCGGATGCGGCCGGGGCCGCTGCGGCGGACCTTGGGGTCAGGATCCCCGCCTGCTCCAGGTCCCGCTGGGGAGCGGAGAGCCATTCTTCGCCGTGTCGTTCCAGAAGGCGCAGGAAGATGTCGAGCACTTCGGGCTCGAAGGCGCGCCCGGACTGAGCCTCGAAGAAGTCCAAGGTCTTGTCGAGCTTCCAGGGGGACTTGTAGGAGCGTTTGGTCGAGAGGGAGTCGAAAACCTCGACCAGGCACAGGATGCGTCCGGCCGGGCTGATCTGTCCACCCTTGAGGCGCAGGGGATACCCGCTGCCGTCCCACTTTTCGTGGTGCTCGGCCACGTAGCGACAGACCTCGGTCAGTTGGGGGTGTGAGCCCAGACGTTGGGCGCCGACCTCGGGGTGGCGCTGCACCATCTTGTACTCGGCGGGGGTCAGGGGCCCCTCCTTGGTCAAGAAGGAGAGATCCTCCAGATAGATCTTGCCGTAGTCATGGGCGATGGCGGCCAGTTCCAGGCGCTGGGTCGTCTGCTGGTCGAGCCCCAGGTCGGTGGCGATGCGCCGACAATAACGCCGCGTGCGCTCGCCGTGGCCGGCGGTGTAGGGATCGACGCGTTCGATCGTCTGGGATACCAGTCCCGAGAGGATGTCGACCATGTCGTTGAAGGTCAGCTCATCCGCACGTCGCGCCATGCGCCGCTCACGAACGGCGCGCTGAATCGTCGCGGCCAGCACGATCGGATCGACGGGCTTCTGCAGGTAGTCGAGCGCCCCCTCCTTGATCGCGTCCACCGCCCCTTCGATGCGCGGGTAGCCGGTCATCAGGATCGAAACCGCATCCGGGCGCAGGCTGCGACAGGCCGCGAGGACCTCGCCGCCCTCTTCGCTGCCGTCGAAGACGACATCGCTGACCACCGCGTCGAATGGACGGTCGGCGAGTAGACGGATGGCCTCCCGCGTCTGGCGGGCGAGGGTGACTCCGAAGCCTTGGCGCTCGAGTAGGGTGCCCATCAGCTCCAGGGTTCCGATCTCGTCATCGACGAGCAGGACGGAGATTTGCGTTTGGTCCATGATCTTGGGTTCGGGAAGGGGGGGCAGGCCCTTGTAGCAATCCGAGAGCGGCAGAGGAAGCTTTTCGATTCCCCCAACCCAGAGCTTCTCCCGGCACGGACTGCCACAATGGGGCGATGCTCCCCTTTCTCCTGCTCACGGCCTGGCTGCAAGCTCCCCCGGAATCCCATCCCCAGGACGCTCTGCTCCTCGTCCCCGATGGCGCCTGGTGCTGGTTCGCCGATCCCCGCGCGCTGAGGAGCGGCCGGGCCACCTGGGTCGGCTGGGTCGACAGTGGCGGCGATGTGTGCGTGGGCAAGCGCGAGGGGGAGTCTTGGAGCACGGCCACCCTGCACCCCGGCTTCGAGGCGGATGACCACGCCTGCCCGGCGCTCTGGGCGGATGCCGAGGGGCGTATGCACGTGTTCTACTCCCGCCACAACGGTTCGGGGATGTTCGAGAGGCACACGCTGCACCCCGGGGATCCGAGCGAATGGACGCCCGAGCGTGTGCTACGGCTCTATGGCGAGCGCCCCGGAAGGCGCACGACCTATCCCAACCCCGTCGCGGTTCCCAGCGAGGGTCGCCTCTACCTCCTGTGGCGCGGCGACGATTGGAAGCCGACCTTCTCGTGGAGCGAGGACGAGGGGGAGACCTGGGTGCCGGCGCAGACCCTCGTCGCCCCAGCGCAGCGCGACCCCAGCAATCGGCCCTACGTCAAGGTCGCGCCCCACGGCGGCACCGGCTTCCACCTTGCCTTCACCGATGGGCATCCTCGGTTGGAGGAGAAGAACTCGATCCGCTACCTGTGTTACGAGGAGGGTCGGCTCCGGAGGGCGGACGGCACCCCCCTGGCCTCCCTGGAGGAGTGTCCGGTCGACATCGCCCGCACCGAGGTGGTCTACGACGGCGCATCCCCGGGAGGTCGGGCTTGGGTCTGGGACGTGGCCGAGGACGGTGCGGGTCGTCCGGTGATCGTCTTCAGCATGCTGCCCAGCGAGAGCGAGCACCACTACGGCTACGCCCGCTGGAACGGGGAGTGCTGGGACGTGCACCCGATCACCCCCGCCGGGGGCTGGTTTCCCCAGACTCCGCCGGGAAAGGTGGAGCCCGAGCCCCATTACTCCGGCGGAATCGTCCTCGACCACACCCATCCAGAGGTCGTCTACCTCTCACGCAGGGTTGGTGAGCACTTCGAGATCGAGCGTTGGGAGACTTCCGATGGGGGCGCGAGTTGGTCTTCCAGGCCACTTACCCGGGGTTCGAGCCACGATCAAGTGCGTCCGGTCTACGTGCGCAACGCGCGCCCCGGCGGATTGACGCTCCTGTGGATGGAGGTCGATCGCTATCGCCATTACACCGACTACCGAACGGGTCTGCGCGCAGCTTCCCTGGAGAGGGACTAGCTCGCGGGCCGGGAGCTGCGTAGCCACTCGAGCAGGGCGGCCATGTCGGCCGGCAGGGGCGAGTCGAAGGCGAGGGGGTCGCCGCTGATCGGGTGGCGGAAGCGCAGACTGCGGGCGTGCAGGGCTTGGCGCAGGAGGCACGGGGCCTCGGGGGGCAGGGGCACTTCGAGGGCGCCCCGTGGTCCGTAGAGTCGATCGCCGATGATCGGGTGCCCCAGGTGCTCCAGGTGCACTCGGATCTGGTGTGTGCGGCCCGTCTTGGGATGGGCATGGATGTGCGCGAAGCCGTGAAATCGTTCGCGGCATTCGATCAAGGTGCTCGCGGGCCGCCCCTCTTCTCCGCTGCCACCGACTCTCAGCCGCTCGCGCCGCGGAACCCGCAGGATGGGCGCGTCGATCCACTCCGAGTCGAAGCGCGGAACACCATGGACGAGGGCGGAGTAGGTTTTTTCGACCTCGCGTTCCCGAAAGGCGCGCATGAGCTCGACCATGGCCTCCTCGGAGAGCGCCAGGATCAGAAGCCCGCTGGTCATGCGGTCGAGGCGATGGACGATTCCGGGGCGATCCTCACCCTGCTGGGTGGGCAGGGCGCCCCAACGTTCCCGGGCCAGGTCGGCCACCGTGCCCCGTGGGTAGCGTTCGTTGGGGTGGGTGACCACGCCGGCGGGCTTGTCGATGACCGCCAGGTGCCGGTCCTCCCAGAGGACGACGAGTTCCTCGACCGGTTCCCCGGCGGCGTCGGTCGCGACATCCTCGGGGGGGGGATCGACGCTCACCTCGGCCCCCCCGCCGACGGGGTGCGAAGGGCGCGTCACCACCTCTCCACCGACGCGAACACGCCCGGCGCGGATCCACTGCTGGAGCTTGGAGCGGGACCGGCCGGTGAGCTCCGCCGCGAGCACCCGGTCGAGCCGCTGCTCCGTTTGGTCCTGGGGAAGGCGGAAGTGCTCCTGCATCGGCTCCAATCCTAGACCGCGATCCTGCGGGCCTCTAGGGCGCCGGCCTGACCTGCGGGAATCCCCCCGTGGAGTCCCTCAGTGCACGCGCAGGGCGACGCGCCGGGTCGCTTCCCCGTTCACGCGCACGGAGCGCTCGACGCGATCTCCGTCGATGACCGCGATGACCCGATAGCGTCCAGGTGGCAGGGGACCGATGCGGCGTTCGGTCGGTGAGAACTCCCCGTCCATGTAGAGGGCCTGCAGGTCATCCATGCCGAACATACCGGTCATTTCCCGTCCGGCCTCGTCACGCACCGAGAGGGTTCCCGCGGCGGGGTGTCCGGAGCGATCGCGCAGGACGATGAGCAAGATCGTGCCCGCCTCCAGGTGCAGGGTGAGCGGCGTGACCTCACCCTCGTGGACTTCGATGGGCGGGCTGTCGGCGCTGCAGAGGAGTCCCGCACGGGCTGAGACGGTGACCGTGCCGGGGGAGATGCCCCCGTAGTGGGAGCGGCCCAATTCGTCGGTGACCACCATCGAGAAGGGTTCGAGCATGCGTCCCTCCGCGTCACGCACGAAGACGTTGGCCTTGGGTACTCCGTGGCCCAGAGCGTCGAGCACCGTCACCTCCACCCCGCCGGGACGGGGCAGGCGCAGGGTGAGATCACGGATCCATTCGTCCTTGCCGAGGTTCAGGTCACCGGTCGTGGTCCGTCCATAGGGACTCGTCTGTGCGCCGCTGAAGGGGGAGGCTCCCCCGGCGGAAAGTCGATAGATCCCCGGGCGTAGGGCTCGGATGTCGAAGGTGCCGTCGGCCTGGGTCGTGATCTCGGTGTACTGGCCGCCGAAGAAGGAGTCGGTACGAGCCACGCCGTCGAAGGTCAGGGTCACCCTTGCGCCTCCTGCCGGTGAACCGTCCGGCCCCAGGAGCCTGCCCGAGATGCGTCCCAGGGGCAGGCGGAAGTCGAAGGTGGCCTCGCTCACTCCCGGCGGGACCTCGACCGCGTACTCGATCGAGTTCTGTTGGCCGGCGACTCCGGTGACGGTCTGGATGCTGACCACGTAGTCTCCCGAGCCGTCCAGATCGATCCGGTAGCGTCCGTCGTCGCCCACACTCGTGCCCTGCATCTCCTCGTAGAGCCCCTTGCCCGGGCGTAGGAAGTGAACCAGGGCTCCCGCATAGGGTTCACCCCCCAGGGTCACCTCGCCGCTGACCTGGACCGGCTCGTCCGGTGGCGCGCCGATCAGGACGTGGGTTGTCTCACCCTCGCGTACGTCGGCCTGGGCCGTCTGCCACATGGCCATCAGGGCGGCCATGTCGATGCCGTCTTCATCCACCTGCATGTCGAGGCTCGGGTCCATGGCGGCCAGCATGTATTCCCCCGGCGTGACGTGATCCACCCGGAAAGCACCCTCTCCGTCCGTGCCGCTGAAGAACTGCCGGAAGTCGCTCATCTGGAAGCCGACGATGACGAATCCCACGGCGGGGTTCCCCTGGCCGTCGTAGACCAACCCTTCGATGGTTCCCCCTTCGGCAAGGGTCAAGACCAGCTCTTCCCGTCGTTCTCCAGGTGCGAGGGAGAGGGGCGTCGTGCTGCTGCGACCTTGATCCGAAGCCTGGGCATAGAGGCCGATCTCTCCGGGTACCAGGCCCGTGAGTTCAAAGGCGCCCGCGCCGTCCGCGCGGGCGCGCTTTTCCCGGGGAAAGGCCTCCCGGCCGACCTGCCAGCCGCGGCTACCCCGCTCGACACGGATCTCCGCATCCGCTACCGGCTCGCCTCGGGGATCGACTACCCGTCCGCTGACGGATGCGGCGAGTACGGTCTCCAGAAGGATGTCGTCTGCCGTGTCGGAGGGAAGGGTGACCCTCTTGGGCTCCGCCGTGACGCGGGTCTGGTCCTCGACGGTGAGGAGCCACTCCCCCGGATCGAGGTCGGTGAGGAGGAAGGCTCCCCCGGGGTCTTCGAAAGAGGCGCGGCGATAATCGGTCGTGACCGGGGCGAACTCGCCCATCACTTGACGGCGGGCGACCAGGGTGAAGGTGGGGACCGCTTCTCCCCCCTCGTCGATGACTCGCCCGGCCAGGTGTAGGGGCGGGCGCAGGACGAGCTGGATCGGATCTCCTCCGGGCAGCATCCCGTCGAGTCGGGCGTGCCAGGCCAGGCCGTCGCGCATCACATCGGCGCGGACGACAAAGGGACCCGAGCCGAGTCCAGCCAGGGTGAAGGAGCCGTCCTCACCGGAGATCGCCTCTCCCCGGCCGCCCCGCAGGCCGGAGAGGAGGGCGGGTCCCGCGGCGTGGGAGCGATCGAAGTCGGCCAGGATCGCCACTCCCGCAACGGGGCCACCCCCCTCGTCGACGAGGGTGCCGCGGATCGCCTTGCCGGCACCGAGGGTGATGTCGAGCTCGACCGATTGGTCCTCTGCGGTCTCGACCGAGGCGGGATGGGACTCGAGGTAGGCGGGGTGATCGGCGCTGACCTTGAGGGTGCCTTCGGGGAGGAAGGCGAGCTCGTAGTGTCCCGTCTCGTCCGAGGTGGCTTCGCGCACGACTTCGTCATCGACGCCGAAGAACCGTCCTCGCAGCCAGGCGGAAACCCGGGCTCCCGCGAGGGGTCGGCCGTCCTCGTCGAACACACGGCCCCGGATGCGTGCACGACCGGAGAGTGGGATGTCGAATTCCCGCTCGCTGAACGGCTCGAGGCTTCCCAGGTCTCCCCGGGCACCTCCCAGGTTGGCGCAGCGTGCGCTCCACTGATAGGGCCGCCGGCAGGGGAGGGCGCGCCCCTCGTAGCGACCCGACCGGTCGGCCTCGAAGAGACAGGAGAAGCTTCCGCTCTGTCCGTTCAGGGAGCGCGTGCCGTCGGAGGTGAGGTCGAAGAGGCGTACCCTTCCCTGGGTCGGAGGTTCTGGAGCGCCGAGCAGTCGGCCGTGGACCCAAGCTCCAGGGGAGGGGTGGAGCCGGGGATGGACGGAGGGATCGAGGCGCACGGGCTGGGTCGTTTCCAGGTAGAGGTAACGACCGCGCAGCATGAGGTGCAGGATGCCCGACTTCGGCTGGGATTCGGCGGGGATCGGGAGTTCGAAGTCTCCACTCGCCTCCACCGGGACCGAAGCGCGGAGGGCTCCACGCAGGAGCTCTCGGCGACGGGCCACGGGGCGGGGCTCGAGGGAATCGGCAGGGCTTTCCCGGGAGCGAACGAAATCCTGGTAGTCGCAGGGCAGGGCTAGGGCGAAGAGGGTCAGGGTCGGATCGGCGGGCGCACCCTCCGGCAGGACGACGGTGCCGGTGAGAAAGAGCTCCGCCTCCCCCGGCGTTGCGGCGGTTTCCCGTTCGCTACCCGCGCCGGCCCGGGTGGCTGCCAGAGCGAGTTCCGGGGCGCCTTTCTTCGCGGCCCCGGTCAGGGGGCGATCGTCCGGTACCGCGACGGAACCGGGCGCGGCGGCGGCCCGCGTGCTCCCCCCTGAGAAAGCGCCCCAGAGAGCACCCCCGGGGCCGAGGAGTCGCGGTCCGAAGAGGATCGCGCCAAGGAGCAGAAGGGCCGGGAGGGCGATGGGGAAGAGCCGGGAGCGTCGCATCATCGTCTCTCCTATCTGCGCCGGCAGGGCCCGCTGCGTTCGCGAAAAGAGGAGCTTTTTCACCGGGTCTCAGAAGGACACCCGGGGGGTCGAGCGGCTGAGCTTCACCTGATGGTCGCGGCTTCCCGCCAGGGCCGTGGGGGACCCTCCGCCGGGTTGGAGGGGAATCACGGTCGAAACGCTTGCTGATTGCCACCTCCGCGCAGAGGTGGAATACTCGGAACGTGGGTGGGTAACGGGTGACGCTGCGATCCCGCCGCCGACATCCCAAAGACGATCATCAAGGACGGCCCATGCATCACCCGGCTGCACGCATCCTGACCTTGACCACGCTCTTTTGGCTCGCGGCGGCGGCGCAGGGTGGGACGCTGGACGAATCCCGTCAGATGCCTACCCAGGAGGCGTTCCAGCGGTTCGTCGCCGACCTGCGGGCGAGTGCCGACCGCGGCTTCGATGCCGTCAAGGGCCTGGAGTGCAGCGAGTCCCAGGAGACGACCTGGGGATTGCGACCCCTGGATGGCTGTGAGCCGGACTGGGAGGGGACGCGCAACGGGCTGGAGGTGGACGGCCCCTGGACCGAGGGGCGGCTGGTGCTCTGGGAGGCCAGCCTCGATGAGCAGGAGGTGACCGCCGGTGGTTGGGAAGAGGTCGAAGCGGACTACGCCCGCTGCCGGGAGTGGCTGCTCGAAGCACGCGGTGACTGGAAGCCGACCGATGAGGATTACGACGACGGGTACCATCGCTGGCGGAAGTGCCGTATCGAAAAGCCAGGGCCGGGCAAGGCCGCGCCCACCGTCACCCTGGTCCTGTGCAACTGGCCGCAAAAGCCGACCAAGAGTGTGGGGTTCCATCTCAGGCTACTCTTCGAAGGCCGGGGGGAGCCCTCTCCCGGAGATGGTTCGGTTTACCGCGCCCTGCGTCGGCAGGCGGAGCCTGGCGTCGAACTCCCACCGATCGCGGCCGACTTCGACACGTTCGTGCGCGATCTGGTCGCCGACGCCCACCGCCGCTTTGCCGGCTTTCGCGGGACGTCGGATCCGATCACCGGACGGACCTACGCACCCGCGGCGGCCCTCTACATCCCCGCCGAGCGTTGGCCCGCCGGGCGCCGGCTCGCCGCTCACCCCAACCCCGAGGCCACGGTCGACCTGATCGCCGACACGAACGGCGGCGCCACGAGCGAGGCGATGTTTCTGGTCACCGACGTGGAAGAGCCGAACTACGGTACGGCCGCCGCCTTGGAGGATCGCTTCGACGAGCTGGAGGAACGGCTCGGGCGGCTGCTCTCCGGCTGGGCGCGGGTCCGGGTGCCCCGTCCCGTCGACGAGGGGACTCCTCCAAGGCAGCGCATGACGCGCTTCTACGGTGTACGCGGGGACGGGCGGCCGGTGGCGCTCACCCTCTCCCTGACTCGTCGTTTCGACAACGAGCGGGCGCAGATCCTCCTCTTCGCCGAGACTCATCACGACCGGGTCGCCGGCGTCGATCTGGGCGCCCGGCTCGCGGCCACCCTGGCGCAGGAGCCGCCGCTCCAGCCGCTGACCGACCTGATCACAAGCTTTGGTCCACCCCTCCCGCCGGAGCTGCGCCCGGGGGAGCTGGTCGCCACCATCGACGACGGCCCACCGCGGCTCGAAGCGCTGTACGGGCAGCCGGGGCGTGCATCGGCACGCCTGCAGGTCATTCGCGACGGAGGCCTCGTGGCCATCGACATCCCCCGCCCGCCCGTGTCGCTGGCCCGCTATGCCCAGCTCCTGGAGATGAGCGCTCGTGGGGAACTCTCGCCCTTGGCGCTGGCCTTCGCCGCCGAGCGGATCGACTCGGATGCGCTCGCCTCGCTCCTCGACCAACTGATCACCGCGGCCGAGGATGACTTCCAGTCCCTGCCGCCCACCCCTGAGGGTTGGCTGGCGCGCGCGGACGTTCACCAGCGGTTGGCGGTGACCCTGCCGTTGTGGCGTTCCCCGGAGCTTCCCCCGGTGTCGCTCATGAAGCGTTTCCAGGACCAGGTCAGCGCAGTCCTTTGGCGGGGCTGGTGGATTCGGTCCTGGGTCGGCTATCTGGAGGCGCGCGTCGCCGACGACCACTCGCTCGTGCAATGCACCGTCGAGCTGGTCCGGGTCGATCGCGAAGGGCTGCACGAGTTGGACCTGCGCGTGGAGGCCTTCAGTCGGGCCCATCGCGCGGCGGTCGGCACGGATCGAAACCTCCTGTGGTACGAGGTGCTTCCAGCCGGTGAGGGTGAGCCGGAGCGCGTCTACCTCTACGCCACCGACGAAACCTTCGTGGGGCCGAATCGCAACGGGCTGCCCCACGGCAAGGGCACCCTGATCAAGGCCGATGGCAGCGTGGTGCCCCTGGCCTGCTTCAAGGATGGCCGGCGCGACTCGACCAGCGAGTTTGAAGCCACGCCGCGCACACAGGAGCCGTCGTACATCGACTGGGACCTGCTCGGGGAGGCTCTTACCTTCCCGGAGCTCGAGCAGGCCCCCCCGGTCGGCACCGACGACACCCCTGATCCGCCCCAGGCGGAACCCCGCAACTACGACATCTGCGAGGCCTGTGGCGGACGGGGACGGACCTACTTCAGCGTCGAGGAAGATGAGTACCGCGAGACCATGGCCCTTCCCGGCACCGAGGCTTGGCGGCAGGGGTACACCCACGTGCGCTTCTACACCGGCTACACCAGGACCCGGACCGAGAGTCAGTCGTGTCGCTACTGCGGGGGTCTGGGTCGGGTCTACTTTCGTCGCTGATGCGTCTCCGAGCCCGCGGCGTAGTTCCTGGATCGAACCGGCTGTGGAATCCTTCCGGTAAGGCTCCTCCCCGGCGATGAAGCAGGTCATCACCGGGGAGGAGAGCGGAACGGAGCGTGCCGACTACTGGAAGGTCACCGAGACGGCGTCGGTGAAGTTCGAAGTCGGCATGGGGTTCTTGTCACGGTGCCAGGCCTGGAAGTTCCAGGTGTCGCCGGGCATGACCGGGACGTTCAAGGGGCCGGGAAGCTGGGTCAGATCGACCGCCAGGGAGAAGGTCCCGGTCGGGCCGGAGTTCTTTACGTCGTGGGAGAAGCGCGCGATCGTGCCCCCCAGGCAGAGGTTGCCCTGGCTGCCGCCGGGGTTTTGGATGAAGGCCTGGGTAGCCGAGACGAGGAAGAGTCCGAACTCGTTCGCCGGCAGGTCCTCGGCCCGCAGAATGAATAGCTGATCCGCCACCACATCGCTGCCCATGGCGCGCAGGGTGCCGGGAAGGCCGGTGGAGTTGGTGACCGCGGGGGAGCAGTAGCGCGTTCCAAGATCCCCATTGCCGGGCTGGATTGTGATCGCCTGGGAGAACTCCGAGGTCGAACCGATCGGCTCCAGAGTGGCGGTCGCGCTGATCACCCAGCCGGCCGGAACGGGCTGGGAGAGGAGCGTGCCGAAATCGGCGTTTCCAGAGCCGTCCGTGGTTACCGAGAGGGACCCCAGGAAGAGTTCACCCTCGCCGAAGCCGCTGTCATCGGCGGTGGGGGAGGCAAACAGCTCCACGGTGAAATCGTCACCGGCGGTGGAGGAGAGGCTGCCGCTGACCCAGGTCGATCCGCCCAGGTCGAGAGCCTGGTTCAGGACCGGGAAGTTCTGCAGGCCGTTGCCCCCGTCATCCAGGTCACCGGGGTCGTTGGCATCGACGCCGTAGCCGAAACCGCTGGGTACCAGGTCGATACCCAGCCAGCCGTTGTCATGGATCGAGTTGCCGCTGATGCGCACCCCGTCCACCGATTTGCCGACGGTGATTCCGTTCAGATAGTGGCCGGCGATCTCGTTCCCCTCGCCCGGGAGGCTTCCGCCCAGGGTGAGGTTCGTGTAGGAAGCGGCCAGGTAACCGTCACCTGCATCGATGCCCCAGACCGAACCGAGGGTGGCCGCTCCCGTTGCATCGAGTCCGATGGTGTTGCCCTGGACGACGATTCCGTCACCGGTGCCCTCGAAGCGCAGCGCCCAGCCCCAAAGGGTGCCGGCGTAGTGGGGTCCCGTGCCATGGCCGAGAATGCCGATCAGGTTTTGGCGCAGGATCGTGCCGTCGTTTTGGGCCATGAACTGGACCCCGACCGAGCAGGCGATGTTGCCGATGGCCATGCCGTCCGGAGTGGTGCCGATGTAGTTGTTCTCGATCACCGTGCCGCTGGTGTTGAAGAGCTCGATGGCCGACCCGGAGGGGAAGCCTTCGCTGCTGTGGGTGCCGTAGCCGGTGATGAAGTTGCGATCGGCGAGGTTCGGACCGCCCACGCGGTTGCCGACGGCAAGGTACGAGGAGTCGAAACCCCAGATGCGCACCCGCTGCATGGTGTTACCGACGAGGACGTTGTTGTTGGAGCGGTCAATCTTGATCGTGCTCGCCTCGTTGTCCTTGATCAGTGCGCCCGTGGCGTCGAAGAGGGTGATAGCCATCTGGCCCGTGTTGCCTTCGATGCGGCCTCCCTGGCCTCCCAGGGTGACCGGGACCGTATCGAAGCCGTAGAGTTCGCAGTTGTTGGCATTGAGCACGAAATCACCGCCGTAGACGGTGACCTCGTTGCCATCGGCATAGGTGTCGCCGGTGAAGGCGGTCTGGGTGCGGCCGTCGATGATGACGGGTGCACTGGCGATCCAGAACACCCCCGCAGTGGTCTTGAGAACGGCGCGCCCCGGGAAGAGCCACTGCATGAGCCACTTGCTTTGGGGGATGTTGAAGGCGATGGTCTGCACACCGGCGGTGTGGTTGGAGGCGATCATCGCTTCGGAGAAGGAGACTTCGCCGTCGGGTCCGGGAAGGTCCGCGACGGTGGCGGTTTGCCAATCGACGTCGACGATGTCGTCGCCGATCGTGACGGTGATGGTTTGCGCACTTGCGGAGGCGGCCGACAGCAGAGCGGCCAGTGCGCCGGTGAGGAGGGTGGTACGGAACATGATGAACCCGGTCTTGGGACCGGAGCACGGGGATTGGCCCGTGAGGACTGGCCCGCAGGGGCCTGGAACGGCGAACCACCCTGGGCGCATCAGGGCGAGGAATGAATCGTAGGGGAAGGAGGAACGCGTCTTCCTCCCAGCACCTGGGCGGATTCACCCCGGGCCGTTGGGCGGATGAGCATCGCGGATGACCATCGCCGAGCCGTACACCCGCCGGCATGCGCCGCCGGCGGGTTCCGTGCCGACGATGGTCGGGGGAGGGGAAGGCAAGCCGCGTGCCGACGGCCCGGTGGGGCGCCTGCCCCCACGGGTCGTCCAACTCCTGGACCACGTCCGCAATCTGGACGAATGGCGGTCTTAGCGTGAGCCCTCCTCGGCCCGGCGCAGGAACTCCATCGCAGCCGCGTCGCCGCTGATGGCTTGGCGTACGCTCGGATCCTCGCCCGTCATGCGCCGCAGGGAGTCGAGGATACCGGGATCGCCTCCGGTGAAGGCTTCGATCAGCGCCCGTTTGCGGGCGACGAGGGCCTGACCCTCCTCGCCGTGGGGATCGACCCCCGCCTCGGCGGCGGCCTTGGCGTCGGCGTAGAGCTGCGCCCAATCCTTGGGTGCCTGGGCCATCCGCTCGGGGCCCAGCTCCTCGGCGCGCTTGCTGAGGTAGGCCTGCTGCTCGGGGGTGTAGTAGCGATCGATCTGCTCTTTGAAGTCGTTCATGCTCTCGAGGGTCTCCAGAAGGGTTTCCAGGGTGGGTGTGCGATCCTCCTCCAGGGCGGCGAGCAGTTGGGCCAGTCGCTCTTCGAGCAGGCGGGTGCGCAAGCTCTCCTTCCGTACCCGCTCCTGCAGGGCAAGAAGGGAGTCGATGGGTGATGCGTCCGGGGCGGCAAGCAGCTCGGCGATGCGCGCCAACTCGAAACCCAGGCTGCGCAGGGCCAGGATGTGGGTCAGCCGCAGGGCATCGGCCGCGGTGTACTGGCGGTGTCCCGCAGCGCTCTTGAAGGAGGGGCAGAGGAGGCCGATGTCGTCGTAGTGGTGCAGGGTGCGTACGCTGATCCCCGAGCGCCGGGCCAGGCTGCCGATCTTGAGTAGTTCCCCGGTCATGGCGCCATTCTCCGACCTCCCGTCGGGGGAGGTTCAACCCCTACGGGGCCCTTTTCCGCTTCGGCTCCCCGCACCGGGTAACATGCCGCCCCCATCCGCAC
>JALWOP010000378.1 GCA_027083445.1 Planctomycetota bacterium
GTCCCCACCCGTCCCCGCCCGGATCTCGAAGATGACCTTGTCGCGCGCATCCTCGGGATCGGCGATCATCGCCAGGCGGATCTCCTCGTCGAGGGCCCGTTCCTCGTCGGCGAGCCCCTCCAGGTCCTCCTTGGCCAGAGCGATGAGCTCCTCGTCCTCCCCGTCGGCGAGGATCTCCTCCGCCTCCCGACGGCGCTGGAGGAGTTCTTGCAGACGTGCGTACATCTGCGCACTGCGCTCCAAGGTCCCCCGCTCGCGCAGCAAGGCGGGAAAGCGCCTCGGGTCACAGGCGACCTCGGGATCGGCGAGCTCTTCGGTCAGCTCAGCATGGCGCTCCGCTCGGGCGCGGAGCCCCGCGACCAGGTCGGGGTGGAACTCCACGCCCGGTCACTGGTTGAGCTTGGTCTTGGCGTGCTTCGTACCGAACTTCTTGATGAAGCGATCGACGCGGCCGGCGGTGTCCACGAACTTCTGCTTGCCCGTGTAGAAGGGGTGGCAGACGTTGCAGATCTCGATCTTGAGCTCCTTGACGGTGGCGCGGGTCGTGAAGGTGTTGCCGCAGCCGCAGGTGACCGTGCACTCCTGGTAGCTCGGGTGGATCTTGTCTTTCATGTCCGTGGAGGGGGTCCGGCGGGAGGTCTCGAGGGCGGCCGGAACGCGTTTTCGAGCGCACCACGGTAGCGAGCGCTCCCGCCCGGGGCAAGGTGCGCCTAGGCGCCGGCGCCATCCGGCTCCCCCCGCGGCGGTCGGTCCCCTCCCCGAGCCCGCTCCAGGAGCTCCAGAGTGCGCTGCACCGGCAGCCCCACCACATTGTCGAAGCCCCCCTCCTCGAGGCCGACGACGAAGGCATCCGCGCTCTCTTGGATGGCATAGCCCCCCGCCTTGTCGCGCCACTCCCCCGAAGCGAGGTAGGCGGCGATCTCGGACGGGGTGATCGCCCGCATGGTCACCCAGGTGCGTTCGAAGGCCCGCCACAGGGCTCCCCCGGGCAGGCGCAGGACCGCGAGGCCGGTCACCACCCGGTGGCGGGAACCCGAGAGGGCCTCGAGCATCGCCCGAGCCTCGGCCGGATCCGCCGGCTTGCCCAGGAGCCGCTCTCCCCCGGGTCCGTCGACGGCGACGACGGTATCCGCCCCCAGGACGAAGAGTTCCGTCTCCCCGGCCTCCTCGAGCCGAGCCGCGACGGCCCGTGCCTTGCGCTCGGCCAGGCACTGGGCCGCCTCCTCGGCACTCGGCCGCCCTTCGAGTTCCTCCGATACCGACGAAGCGTGCACTTCGAAGTCGAGACCGGCCTCGCGCAGGAGCGCCCGCCGCCGGGGAGAAGCAGAGGCGAGGACGAGTCGCACGGCGGAATCAGCGACGCCGCACGGGTTTCTTCTTTGCGGCAGGCTTGCGGGCGATCTTCTTGGCGGCCTTCTTCTTGGCCGCAGGTTTCTTGGCCGCGGGCTTCTTGGCCGTCTTCTTCTTTGCGGCGGGACTCTTCTTGGAGACGCGCTTCTTCGCGGCCTTGCGGGCGGGAGCCTTCTTGCTCGCGGGCTTCTTCTTGGCTGCCGGTTTCTTCTTGCTCGCGGGTTTCTTCTTCGCTGCGGGCTTCTTCTTGGCGGCGGCCTTCTTCTTGGCAGCTTTCTTCTTGGCCTCCGCCTTCTTCTTCGCCAGAGCCTTCTTCTTGGCGAGTTCCTTCTTCTTGGCAGCGGCCGCTCGCTTCTCGGCGGCAGCCTTCTTCTTGGCCTCTGCCTTCTTCTTCGCCTCCGCCTCGCGCAGCTTGCGCTGCTTGGCCTTCTCGCGCTCCAGGGCCTTGCGCTTGCGGGCGGCCGCGCGCTCCCGCTTCAGTTGCTCCGCTTCGCGGCGCTTGCGCTCGCGTTCCTCCTCGCGCCGTAGCCGCTCCGCCTCGCGCTCCTCGGCCTTGCGCTGACGCTCCGCCTCCCGCGCCCGTCGCGCCTCCTCGCGCTCGATCTGCGCCAGCCGGTCCGTGTAGGCCTTCTTGCCGGCCGGAATCTCCCGCAGGGCCTCGACCGTCATGTAGATCGGCTCCTCCGGATCGTTCCAGCGGTCGGCGATCTCGTGGAAGCAGAGGGTGAAGGGGAGCTCCTCGCCCTTGGGGACGAGGGGCGCGATCGCCTCGGTCGCCTTGCGCACCGAGGTGGTGCGCGTCATCAAGCCGAGGCGGTCGAGGATCCGCACCAGGATCGTATGGACCGGCACCGTCTCGCCCCCGGCCAGGTAGAGCAGAAAGCTCCCGCCCGTAAGGCCCAGGCTCGAGAGTTCGGCGATCACCTTGCCGCCTGCCGGAATGTCCTCGCGCAGGAACTCCAGGTCGAGCCCGTGGGTCTGCTGGAAGACGTCCTGCAGGTAGGTCTTCAAGGCCCTGGCGGCCGGAGCGAGGCTGCGCAAGCGCTCGGCCCCCGTCTTGCGTGACCCCGAGCGCAGGTGGCTGGCGATCTCCTGGATCTGGGAGACGCGCACCTCATTCCAATCTTCGTAGGCGCTGCGCAGGGCTTCGACCGACTGCAACGCCTGACGCTCGGTCAGGTGGCGCATCAGGATGAGGACGGCACCCTGGGAGATCAGATCGAGCCCCTGCGCGGGCTTCGAGGGGACGGGGTAGCGCAGGCTCACCGCGCGAATCAGCTTGCGGGCGAGTTCGGTCTTCTTGGTCACGGGATCCTCCGTTGGCGGCGCGCGGTTTCGCCGGCTGAGTTCAGCCGCTCGAGTCCAGACTGCGGGGGTGGCCAGTGGAAAGCAAAGCGGAGAGCGAACACGAACCTGCAGCCTCCCGCGGGGAACGAAGCAGGGGAGGCAGCCAGGCCTGGGAGTCGGCCTGGGAATCGACGGTGGGGCCTGGAGAGCAGCCGCCGGCGGCGTTCATTCCCCGCCTTCGGCCTCGGCAGCGGCGGCGGCCTTGGCAGCCGCCCGCTTGGCCACCTTGCGTTCTGCGGCCCGTGCCTTCTTGGCCTGGGCGCGGGCTTCCTTGGCGGCGTGCTTGCGGGCACGGGTCGCCGTGGCCTTCTTGCGACCCGGGCGACGGCGAACCTTCCCCTTGCCGAGTTCCAGGTCACCCTCGTAGACGCCGTGCCGCTTGAAGAGGGCGTGCACCGTCTCGCTCGGCTTGGCACCTTGGCGCAGCCAGTGACGGGCCCGCTCGACCTCGAGCGTGTGCTGGCGCTCGGGGTCCTTGGCGATCGGGTCGTAAAGACCCAGGTTCTCGAGAACCCGACCGTCCCGGGGGAAGCGGGAGTCGGCGACGGAGATACGGTAGCAGGGCCGGTTACGGCGACCGGTGCGCTTGAGTCGGATGACGACGGCCATGGTGCTTGTGGGTACGACAGAGCCCCGCTTCGATGGGGACCCTGCTGGATCGGGCGGAAGATGAGACCACCCCCAGGAGGGTGCGTCCAGGGGCGGGCGGGGCTTTTTGGCAACATCGCCCCCTCCCCC
>JALWOP010000379.1 GCA_027083445.1 Planctomycetota bacterium
CAGCTCCCCTCCCCCGGCGTAGCCGGAGCCATCCCGCGCTGGATCCTGCTGGGCTTCGCACTCACGCCTCCCACCGACCCGGGCGATCACCGCACTTACCTGGCTGAGGTCGCCGCTCCAACCCTGGGCGAGGCGCTCTTGCGCCGGGACGCGTTCCTGGCTGACGGTGTGGGCGCCGTGGTGGGAGAGGGATTCAACCTGCTCTTCTATGGTGAACTCCGTCCCGATTTCGACTCCCGGGGAACCCTGAAGGCCCTGAAACTGCGACAGGCTGTCTTGAATGACGCCATTACGGACTATCGGGTGACGATCGACGGAACCCCGGTAGCGAGCATGGATGCCCCCTGTGGTGTGCGCCGGGAGAGCGCGGGGGGTGGATGGAATCTGGTCGAAGTCTCGATCCCGGCCGGGATGCTCGATCGTACGGACAGGCCCGGCAAGCGACTCTCGATCGACTGGAGTACCTTCCAAACCGATCGCTCGTGGCACTCCCTCCAACTCTTCTTCCTTCCCAAGTGCCCAGGCTCCCAGTCGCCATCGCAGCCGAGTTCACGCCGCTAGGTCCTGACTGGATAGCTGCTTGCCGGCGACTACCTATTCCCGCAGGCGGAACGCCGGAGCGACCGTCAGTCCGCTCGCTCTTCCTCGGACCCACCGGCCTGCGGCGGGCCGGGGGGGGAGGATCCCCAGGCCTCGTCGAGGATCGCCTGGGCCCGGGCTCGTTGGCCGCGGGGGACGTAGACGCTGACCCCGCGCAGGGTTTGGTGGGCGGCGACCCCCAGCTCCGCGACGTCGAAGTCGGGGCTGTGGAAGAGGGTCGGGATCTGCGCCTCCTCCAAGAGACCGCGAGCCAACTCCGCCGTCACCCGATCCACGGTGTCGAGCAACAGATCGTGCTCCTCCGGCACACTCTTCATGCCTGCGCCTCCAGTGCGTTCAAGAGTTCTTCGGCCGCCTCGGGAATCACCGTCCCCGGCCCAAAGACCGCCAGAGCGCCGGCCTCGTAGAGCTCGGGGAGGTCCTTGGGAGGAATGACTCCCCCCACGACGATGCGGATGTCCCCACGCCCCAGGGCCTCGAGGGCCGCGCGCAGGGCGGGTACGAGCGTGCGGTGGCCCGCCGCCAAGGAGGAGACGCCGACGATGTGGACATCGTTCTCGACCGCCTGGCGCGCGGTCTCCTCGGGGGTCTGGAAGAGCGAGCCCACGTCCACGTCGAAACCGAGATCGGAGAAGGCCGTGGCGATCACCTTCTGGCCGCGGTCGTGCCCATCCTGACCCATCTTCGCCAAGAGGATGCGCGGACGGCGCCCCTCGCGCTCCAGAAAAGCACGCACCCGCCGCCGCACCTGCTCCACCGCCTGGGAGGATTCACCCATCTCCCCAGCGTACACCCCCGAGAGTCGATGTACCTGGGCCTGGTGACGCCCGAAAACCCTCTCCAGAGCCAGGCTCATCTCCCCCACCGTCGCCCCCAGACGGGCCGCCTCGATCGTGGCCGCAAGGAGGTTGCCCTCCCCCTCGCTCGCAACACCCGATAGCGCGGCGAGAGCCGCCTCGACCCGCTCCCCATCCCGCTCGGCCCGCAGGTGTTCCAAGCGCGCGATCTGGGCGGCTCGCACCGCCTCGTTGTCCACCGTCAAGACGTCGATCGCCTCCTCCCGCTCCGAACGCCAGCGATTGACCCCTACCAGGATGCGCTCCCCCCCGTCGATGCGGGCCTGGGCCCGGGCCGCCGACTCCTCGATGCGCAGCTTGGGCAGCCCCGACTCGATCGCTCGCGTCATCCCCCCCAGCTCCTCGATCTCGCGCAGGTGCTCCAGGGCGCGCTGAGCGAGCTGATGGGTCAGGCGCTCGACGAGGTAGCTGCCGCCCCAGGGATCGATCACCTTGCAGGTGCCCGATTCGACCGCGAGTTGGAGCTGGGTGGCCCGGGCGATGCGCGCCGTGGCCTCGCTCGGCAAGGCCAGGGCCTCGTCGAGGGAGTTGGTGTGCAGGGATTGGGTGCCCCCCTGGGTCGCGGCCATGGCCTCGACGCAGGTGCGCACGACGTTGTTGTTCACCGCCTGGGCGGCGAGGGACCATCCCGAAGTCTGGCAATGCGTGCGCAACATGAGCGACTTCGGGTTGGTCGGCCCGAACGGTCGCATCAGTCGAGCCCAAAGCAACCGGGCCGCACGCAACTTGGCCACCTCCATCAGGACGTCCATCCCGACGGCGAAGAAAAACGACAGACGCGGCGCGAAGGCATCGATCTCGAGCCCTGCGTCGAGCCCCGCGCGCACGTACTCCAGCCCGTCCGCCAGGGTGTAGGCCAGCTCCAGGTCCGCCGTCGCTCCCGCCTCCTGCATGTGATAACCGGAGATCGAGATCGAGTTGAAGCGCGGCATGTGCCGCGAGGTGAAGGCGAAGATGTCCCGCACGATCCGCATCGAAGGCCGCGGCGGATAGATGTAGGTGTTGCGGACCATGAACTCCTTCAGGATGTCGTTCTGAATAGTCCCCGAGAGCTTTTCCGGGGCGACGCCCTGCTCCTCGGCCGCCACGATGTAGAGCGCCAGCACGGGCAAGACCGCGCCGTTCATCGTCATGGAGACGCTCATCTCGTCCAGCGGGATGCCGTCGAAGAGGATGCGCATGTCCTCGATCGAATCGATCGCCACCCCCGCCATGCCGACATCCCCCGCCACCCGCGGGTGATCGGAGTCGTAGCCCCTGTGAGTCGGCAGGTCGAAGGCGATCGAGAGTCCCTTCTGACCCGCGGCCAGGGCCTCGCGGTAGAAGGCGTTGGACTGCTCAGCGGTCGAGAAACCCGCATACTGACGAATCGTCCAGGGGCGGCCGACGTACATCGAGGGGTAGGGTCCACGCACGAAGGGCGGCTCCCCAGGCAGCCCCCCCAGGTGCTCGAGCTCCTCGCGCTGCGCATGGCAGGGGACGTCGATCCCCTCAGGGGTCGGCGTGTTCAGCCCATCCGCCGCAAGCGGCGTCTCCGGCAGAACCAGAGCATCGAAGTCCGGCAAGCTCACACGCAGGCCTCCTCATCACGGTGCAGGGCGAGCGACCCCTGGGGTGCTCTCCCGAGGTTTCCGGGCAACGCCCCATCCAGGGGGTGCAGGTTGACGCCGAGCACGCCCTCGCTCCCCTCCCGCAAACGCTCCGCCCTCTGCTGCCAGGCCGACTCGCACTCCGCCGCGGCACGTTGCTCGTCGAAGCCGCCCGCCTCCAGGATCCCACGCGCATGATCCCAGGCTTCCCGGGCCAGCTCGCGGGTGCGCCGCTCGACCCAATAACTCCCCCGGCAAGCATCGACGCTACGATCGAGTCTCGCCTCGTGACGCAGGATGAGCTGCAGATGCACGGCCAGACGCCGCGCCTCGTCACTCTCCTCGTGGGGACGCACGACGATCACGTCCGCTCCGCCAAGCACCGCCGCGTAGGCCTGGGTCGTGGCGCGCAGGACGTTGTTCATCGGCTCACGGGTGGTCAAGGTGCGCCAGGCCGTCGTCGCTCGCAGCTCGGGCATCGCCACGACCTCGGCGCCGGCCGCCATGAGGGTCTTGGCCCAAAGCAGACGCGCCGCCCGCAGCTTGGCCACCTCCTCGAAGATCTCCCGCCCGACTTCGAAGCCCACGCGCAACCGCGATGCCTCCTCAGCGCGGGGATAGAGGCGCGCCACGAGGTAGGCCAGCTCGAGCTTGGGATTCGCGCCCGCGCGGTGATAGGGCGCCAGATCGAGTTCGGGGGGACCTTCGAGAACGAGGTCGACCCCTTCCAGATCGTACTCCGCGGCGATACGCCAGGCGCCGTTCGCACGCACCGGAACTCCGGCCTCCTGCCCCTCGTCAGCAAGGCCGAGGGCACGCGCCGCCTCCGCCCCCACCCGCTTACGCCAGGCAGCGGGATCGGGGATGGGGAAAGCCTCTAGGGGTGCGACCAGGTCCATGGCTACATGTTGCGGCGGTAGCGTCCGCCGATCCGGTAGAGGGCCCCGGTCATCTCGCCCAGGGTGCAGACCTTGGCGGTCTCGAGCAGCGCCTCGAAGGTGTTGCCCCCGGAGGAAGCCGCCCGGCACAGAGAATCGAGCGCCGGCTGACGGGTCTCCCGGTTGCGTTCCTGGAAAGCCTCCCTGGAGCGGATGGCGTACTCCTTCTCTTCGGGCGTGGCACGGATGACCTCCGCGGGCACGATCGTCGGTGAGCCCTCGCTCGAAAGGAAGGTATTGACGCCGATCACCGGCAAGGCTCCCGAATGCTTCAGCGATTCGTAGAGCAGGGATTCCTCTTGGATCTTGGAGCGCTGGTACATGCGTTCCATCGCCCCGAGAACCCCGCCCCGTTCCGAGAGCGCCCGAAACTCCGCCATGACGGCCTCCTCGACCAGGTCGGTCAACTCTTCGATGATGAAGGAGCCCTGGAGTGGGTTCTCGTTGCGCGCCAGCCCCAACTCCTTGTTGATGATGAGCTGGATCGCCAGGGCGCGACGCACACTCTCTTCGGTCGGGGTGGTGATCGCTTCGTCGTAGGCGTTGGTATGCAGGGAGTTGCAGTTGTCGTAGATCGCGTAGAGCGCCTGCAACGTGGTGCGGATGTCGTTGAAGGCGATCTCCTGGGCGTGCAGCGAACGTCCACTGGTCTGGATGTGGTACTTCAGCTTCTGGCTGCGTTCGCCGGCGCCGTACTTCTCGCGCATCGCCTTGGCCCAGATGCGCCGCGCCACCCTCCCGATGACCGCGTATTCCGGATCGAGCCCGTTCGAGAAGAAGAAGGAGAGGTTCGGCGCGAAATCGTCGACCGCCATCCCCCGCGAGAGGTAGTACTCGACGTAGGTGAACCCGTTGGCGAGGGTGAAGGCGAGCTGAGTGATCGGGTTGGCACCCGCCTCGGCGATGTGGTAGCCCGAAATCGAAACCGAGTAGAAGTTGCGCACCTTGCGGTCGATGAACGACTGCTGGATGTCGCCCATCATGCGCAGGGCGAACTCGGTCGAAAAGATGCAGGTGTTCTGGGCCTGATCCTCCTTGAGGATGTCGGCCTGGACCGTGCCACGCACGCGCGCCAGCGTCTCCGATCGGATGCGCTCATAGGTCTCGCGATCCAGAACCTGGTCCCCGCTGACCCCGAGCAGGCCCAGCCCCAACCCGTCATGACCCGCCGGCAAGTCCCCCTGGTAGCGCGGGCGAGGCAGGTCGCGGCGGGCGTAGAGCTCGTCGATACGCGTTTGGGCCTCGTCCATACGACCGGTCTCGAGCAGGTACTTCTCGCATTGCTGATCGACCGCCGCATTCATGAAAAAGGCCAGCATCATCGGCGCCGGACCGTTGATCGTCATCGAAACGGAGGTCTTGGGATCGGCGAGATCGAAACCCGAGTAGAGCTTCTTGGCGTCGTCGACCGTGCAGATCGAAACGCCCGAGTTGCCGATCTTGCCGTAGATGTCGGGACGGCGATCGGGGTCCTCTCCGTAGAGCGTCACCGAGTCGAACGCTGTCGAGAGGCGCGCCGCGGGCATTCCCGCCGAGACGTAGTGGAAGCGACGGTTGGTGCGCTCCGGGCCGCCCTCACCCGCGAACATCCGCGCCGGGTCCTCGCCCTGACGCTTGAGCGGAAAGACGCCGGCGGTGAAGGGGAAAAGTCCGGGTGCGTTCTCGCGCAACTGCCAGCGCAGGATGTCGCCCCAGTCTTCGCTGGAGGGCAGACAAACCCGGGGAATACGCGTACCCGAGAGGGACTCGGTGAACAGGGGCTGCTCGATCACCTTGTCGCGTACGTGGAAGCGATACAGGTCCGCGCGATAGCGCTCGCGCATCGCGGGCCACTGGGCAAGCAGGCTCCGGCAGCGCGGGTCGAGTCGGGCCTCCTGCTCGGCATGGAGCTCGATCAGCTCCCGCAGGTACTCCGGCTCCCCCTCGACGTACTCACGCACCTCGACCCGATCCGCCTTCTGCTCGATGTCGAGACGCTTCTCCCCGCTGCGCTCGCGCAGGGCCTCGATCGTCCCCGCCAACTGATAGAGCCGCCGCGCCAGAGAGCACTGCTCCCGGACGAAACGCTCGTAGGCATCCGAGGCATCCGCGATCTCGGCCAGATAGCGCTCCCGCCCCTGGGGCAGGATCGAGCGCGAAGCCGTTCCCGTCCCCGGTTCGAAGGTCGAGGTGAGAGCCGGGGAGCGCTCGGCCAGTGCGTCCATCAGGGCCCGGTAGAGACGGTCGGTTCCCCCGTCGCCCCACTGGGAGGCGATCGTGCCGAAGATCGGTAGCTCCTCGTCGGGAACGTCGAACAGGCGATGGTTGCGACGGTATTGCTTGCGCACATCGCGCAGAGCGTCCTCGGAGCCACGCTTGTCGAACTTGTTGATGGCGATGAAGTCCGCGTAGTCGAGCATGTCGATCTTCTCGAGCTGCGTCGCGGCGCCGTACTCGGCGGTCATGACGTAAAGCGAGAGATCGGAGTGTTCGGTGATCTCGGTGTCGGACTGCCCGATACCCGAGGTCTCGACCAGGATCAGGTCGTAACCCGCCGCCTTGCAGATTGCGATTGAATCGGCGACGTAGCGGCTGAGGGCCAGGTTCGACTGGCGCGTCGCAAGGGAGCGCATGTAGACCCGTGGACTATCGATGGCGTTCATGCGGATGCGATCCCCGAGCAGAGCCCCGCCGCTCTTGCGCCGGGAGGGATCGACCGAAATGACGGCCACGCTGCGCTCGTCGAAGTCGGCCAGGAAGCGGCGCACGAGTTCATCGACCAGCGAGGACTTGCCCGACCCCCCCGTGCCGGTGATTCCCAGCACCGGGGGATCGACATGCCCCGCACGGGCGGTGACCTCGGCCAGAGCCTGCTCCAAGGGCTGCACCTCGCCCGGATGGTTCTCCGCCAGGGTGACCAGGTGTCCGATCGCTTGGGGGTCTCGGTCGACGATACGCGCGACCTCACATTCGATGGCCTCGCGCCCGGGCTCGAAGTCGCAGCGTTCGAGCAGGTCGTTGATCATCCCCTGCAGGCCCATCGAGCGTCCGTCGTCGGGGGAATAGATCTTCTCGACGCCGTAGGCTTCCAGCTCGGCCTGCTCGGCGGGCAGGATCGTCCCACCCCCGCCGCCGAAGACCTTGATCCGTGCCCCCCGCTCGGCCAAGAGGTCGACCATGTACTTGAAGAACTCGACGTGACCGCCCTGGTAGGAGGTGACCGCGATCCCTTGAACGTCTTCCTGAATGGCGCAGTCGACGATCTCCTGTACGGAGCGGTTGTGGCCCAGGTGGATCACTTCCGCTCCCGAGGCCTGCAGGATGCGTCGCATGACGTTGATCGCCGCGTCGTGGCCGTCGTAGAGCGAGGCTGCGGTGACGATGCGGATGTGGTGCCGGGGTCGATAGGCCTCGGGCGTGGGTGCCTCTTGGATGGTCATGCGTCGGTTGCGCCGGGGAGAGCGGGCGAACCATGTTAATCGGCTCCCCGGGTGGCGAACAGGCCGAGGGGGGGCCTCCGGAGCGCTCCGGGGTCGAGTAGGCTCTACCCCATGCGCATCATCGCCGGAGAGTTCCGGGGGCGGCGCCTCTCCACCCCCCGCGGCCTGGGGACGCGTCCCATGTTGGACCGCGTCCGCGAGGCTCTCTTCTCCACCCTCGGGGAGCGTGTCGAAGAGGCCCGCGTGCTCGATCTCTTCTCGGGAACCGGCTCCCTGGGTCTGGAGGCCTTGAGCCGCGGTGCGCAAGCAGTGGCCTTCTTCGAACGGGATCGACGTGCCCTGGCCGCCCTGCGCGAGAACCTGACCCTGCTCGGAGTCGAAGAGCAGACCACCGTCCACGCCGGCGATGCCCTCGAATCCTCTCGCTGGCCGGCTCCCGTCGATCTGGCCCTCCTCGACCCCCCCTACCCCCTGCTACGCGACCTGCGGGGGCGGCGCGAACTCCTGGCCGCCATCGATCGGCTCTTCGACGCCTTCCTCGTTCCCGGAGGTCTCGCCGTCCTTCACAGCCACCCCCGGGATCTCACTCCCGCGGATCTCGAGCCCTACTCCCCCATCGAACGCACCTACGGTCGCACGACGCTCTGGTACCTCTCGCGGGAGGAGCAGGCGTGAAGGGCACGGGGCTCCCCGCCTGCACCGTGGCGGTCCTCTTCCTGCAGCCGGAGTGCAACATGCACTGCGATTTCTGCGTCACCGAGGATGACTTCGAGGCCCTCGACCCCGCCCTCGGCCGAGAGCTCTGCGTCGCCCTGGCCCGGCGCGGTGTGCGCACGGTCACGCTCGGCGGAGGCGAGCCCTTCACCTGGCCGGGCGACGTACTCGCCCTGGGACGATATGCCCAGGAGCAGGGGCTTCACGTCCAGATCGGCACCAACGCCGTCCGCCTACCCGAGGACTTCGCCACCGCCGCGGGAGTCGACCGCTACGTACTTCCTCTCGAATCGACTGAGGCGGCGGTCCACAACTCCCTGCGCCATTGGTCCTGCCCCAAGCAGCCCGGCGGCCACCATGCCCTGATCCTGAGGCGGCTCGAGGCTTTGGGTCGCGCCGGCCGCTCGGTCACCCTCTCCACGGTGGTCACCGCTCGCAACGAGGCCGGTCTCGACCAGCTCGGCGAGTGGCTGGCGGCCTACGCCCGGCGCTTCGGCAATGTGCACGCCTGGCACCTCTACCGCTTTCTGCCCCTGGGGCGGGGTGGCCGTATCCACCGCGAAAGCCTCGACCTTCCCGAGCCGCGCTACCGCGAGCTCGTGGCCCGCCAGGCCTCCCGGGACCTGCCCTTTCGCCTCTACCGGCGCAGCGATATGTACCGTCCCCGGGAAGTCGAGTTCTTCTGGCAGGAGGGGGGGCGCATCCGCTGGGGCAGCTCCCAGCTCCGGGGTGAGGGGAGCGGGCCCGGCACTCAGGCCTCCGAGCGGGAGAGCCGATAGGAGCAACATGGGCCCCTACGTGATCTCGCGCCTGATCCTCTTTGCCGCTCCCCTCATGGCGGGGGCGCCCAAGCCTCCCCTCGCCTCCTGGGAGGGCCTGGTCGCCGCCGGCGGTGGCGAGCTTGGAAAGCTGGTCCAGCTCGACCTGCAGGCCTGCTCCCGACCCACCACCTGGGAGCCCTTTTTGACCCGTTTCGTCCCCGAGGAGTACATCTGCCTCAGCGCCTGGAGTGACGCCCAGTTGCCCTGGCTCGAGGAGGACTACGAGACCCCCTTGGCGGTGGTCTTCGCCCGCCGGGGTAGCCCGGCGGCACGGGTCCTGGCGGCGGCGAAACCCCACGAGCGGCTGACCCTGGCCTGCATCCCCCGCTCCTTTCAGGCGGGGAACCTCTGGGTCGAGGTCGTGCTGGCCCACAAGAGCCACTGGCAGCTCACGGAAGGAGCGGTCCTGCACGTGGAGAAGGCCCTGGAACTGCTCGGGCGAGAGGCTCCGGAGCTGGCACGGGAACAGCTCGAGCGGGCCCTGGCCGCGCCCCTGCCGAGCCATGCCGCGGCGGCGATCGCCGGTCTGCTCGAGCGCTGTGGGGAAAGCGGCAGCCGGCTCGCCTCGTTCCGGCGTCACTGAGCGGTAGCGGAAGGGGCGGCGATGGCGGCTGGAGGCCTACAATGGCCCCATGCCGCGACTGCACGTCAACGTCGATCACGTCGCCACTCTGCGCCAAGCCCGTCGCGAGGGCTTCCCCGACCCCCTGGCTTTCGCCCTGGAGTGCGAGCAGGCCGGCGCGCGGGGGATCACCTGCCACCTGCGTCTCGACCGGCGCCATATCCAGGACGAGGACGTCGCGCGCCTGCGCGCGGGCATCGCCACCCTCCTGAACCTGGAGTGCAGCCTGGCCGAGGAGATCCTCGCCATCGCCTGCGGCAGCGGCGCGGATGCCTTCTGCCTCGTGCCGGAATCCCGTCAGGAGGTCACCACCGAAGGGGGGCTCGATGTCGCGGGCGAGCGCGCGCGGCTGGCCGAGGCGGTGCCGCGGCTCACCGAGGCGGGGGGGCTGGTCTCGCTCTTCGTCGATCCGGACCCCCACCAACTCGACGCAGCGCGAGAGGTGGGCGCCCCCTTCGTCGAGCTTCACACCGGTGCCTACGCGCTGGCCCGGGGCGCGGCGCGCGAACGGGAGTTCGAGCGGCTCGCGCGCGCCGTGGAGCATGCGCGTTCGATCGGCCTGCGGGTCAACGCGGGCCATGGTCTCGACGAGGAGAACGTCGGCCCGGTGGCAAGTCTCGAGGGGATCGAGGAACTCAACATCGGCTTCGCCATCGTGGCCCAGTCCCTCTTCCATGGGGTAGGGGGTGCGGTCGAGCGCATGCTGGCGCGGATCGGCTGAAAGCGCCTCCCCGCCGATCCTGGAACTCGCGGCGGCGGTTCGGCAATCTGGGACCGGCGATGCAGTGTCCCTTTCACGGCAGCTATCCGGCTCTGCCCACCCCCCTGCGCAACGGAGAGGTCGACCTCGACGCCTGGGAGCGATTGCTGCGGGCGCACGTCAAGCACCAAAGTCGCGGCGTGGTGATCTGTGGCACGAGCGGCGAAGCGCCCACTCTGGAACGAAAAGAGCGTGAGCTCCTGCTCGCACGAGCTGTCGAGGTCGCGGGCAATGATCTGCAGGTCATCGCCGGAGTGGGGACTCACGCTACGCGGGAGACGGTAGCGCGCGCCCAAACCGCCGAGCGCCTGGGGGCCGACGGTCTCCTGGTCGTGACGCCCTACTACAACCGTCCCGGTCCCAGTGGGCTCCTCGCCCACTATGGAGCGTTGGCCGAGGCCGTGAACCTACCGATCATGCTCTACAACGTCCCGACGCGAACCGGCACCGACCTCACCCCCCGGGTCGTCGCCGAGTTGGTACGTCGCCACCCCCACATCGTCGCCATCAAGGAGGCATCGGCGCGTCTGGAGCGGGCGCGCGAGCTGGCGCGGATCCCTGGCCTGTCCCTCTTTTGCGGGGAGGATGCCATGATCGGCGAGTTTCGCCGGGCCGGCGCCGCCGGAGCGGTGAGCGTCAGCGCCAACCTGGCGCCCGATGCAGTGGCACGCCTGGTCGAGGAGGACCGGGAGCGCTCCCTGGAGCGCAGGCTCGCCCCCCTGGCTCGTGCCCTCTTCCTCGAGAGCAACCCTATCCCCCTCAAGTACGCCCTCTCGCGGCTGGGATGGTGCAGTGGGGAGCTGCGCCTACCCCTCACCCCGCTCGCCGCCCGTCATCGGCGCACCCTGGACGGGCTTCTCACGCGTTTGCGCCCCCTGATCATGCAGCCCCCCAAGTCCGCGCAAGCAAGATGAGTCATCCGGGCGAATCGATCGACGAGAAGCTGGCTGGAGGTCTACGGGATCTCGGCTTGACCGAATACGAGTTGCGGGTCTACATCGCCATCCTGCGCCACCCGGGCAGCCGTATCCCTCAGATCGCGATGAAGAGTGGCGTGCCCCAGGCCAAGGTCTATGCGACGGTGAAGCGGCTGTTGGAGCGGGGTCTTTGTGAGGCCCAGCTCGGACCGGTCAACACCTACAGGCCCCTCGATCCAGCCAGCGCTCTCGCCCCGCTGGTCACCGACCTGGAGCGGCGCACCCGGCGAGCGAGCGAAGTCGTCTCGAGCCTGGAGAGGGAATACCTGGAACCTGAAGACTCCCTCGGCGCCCGGGAGGGGCGCATCAAGGTCTTCCAGGGCCGCCAGGCGGTCACGCGTAACTTCCGCGAGTTGGTCGAGCACTCCGAGGAGTCGATCGCGATCGTCAGCCGCCTGCCGCTGGTGGTCCGCGACGACGACGAGGCCATGGCGGCGGCCCTGGAGCGCGGTGTCACCGTGCGCATCCTGAGTGAGGCTCCGGAGGACTTCGACTGGCACAGCGATCCGACCTACCAGCGCCAGATCGACCTGGGGATCGTCGCCCGCAGTCTGCCTGTCATTCCCTTACGAATGGGGATTTTCGACGCTCAGGTCTCGACCCTACCGATGGACGACCCGGCCGGGGGCGCCAAGAAGCTCCTGATCCTCGAGGTACGCAACCCGAGCCTCTCCCGCGGCCTGCTCGCGATCTTCGACACCTATTGGGAACGGGCGCGCCCTCTCCCCCTGGAGCGACACTGATCGGCCAAAGCCCCCCCGAGGGGGCCCAAGATCGAGATGGCCGGCCACGCCACCCGACCACTCCGAAAGGGCTCCTCTCGAAAGCGAGAGCCCTTCCTCCGCTCGGTCAGGTAGCCAGCAGAATGACACCGCTACTGATACACCCCCTGTTGCTTTGCCCTTCAGGGTCGATCCACTGATGTTCCGTATTCACGGAGCATGGCCACGGCCTTCTTACAGACGCCTCTTTCATGGGTTCGACCGGTTCGCACCCATTGGTGGTAGTGAATTACTTCATGGCTCAGGGAGACGATGAATGCAGCAAGACTGTCGTCACGTCCCAACTCCTTCTTCAGATCCGGGTAATCGCCCGTTGCAATCCTTATGTAGGGTTCGACATTGTGATCGTAGGGAGCAAAAAAGGAAGCACTCACTCTTTCTCCTTCAACCGTCGTAACGCAATCACTCGCGGTCAAGTATACTGGAACGCGGATAGGAAACTCATAGTGTGTTCTGAGCCACTTCGCGTATCGGATAAGAGCGTCACGCACCTCCGGATGACCACGTGCTCCACGAATCCGGATGCCAGAGCGCAGATTGCGATTCCTTGACATCACTAGTGCTTCCTCGAAGGGGTGTGCTTGGGGGGAGCCTTGGGAGGATGGCGAGGTTTCCAGCCGGGCTTCTGCCTCTTTTTCTCCCCCGGTTCTCTGCCCTGTTTCTTGCGGCCAGGTTTCCTCCTCCATGGCTCCCTCTTTCCTCCCTTTTTCGGACCCGGGCACGTATTGTGCACCCAAGCCCCGACCTCGCCTGCGAAGTAGGTGTGGCCGTGGTGGATCTCCAGGTTGATCACCTGGATCGGGCCGGGGAGGAGGGTCTTGGCTTGGAGCTGGGCCCGGCCGGCGTGGGTCTCGATCCACTCGCCCGCTCGTAGCTCCTCACTCGCTACCCACCGGCCTCGGCTCTCCGAGAAGAAGGGGTGGCCGAGGGTCGTCACCAGGGGCGCTTCGCTCCCTGCGAACTCCAGAGCCAACGCCTCCCGCTCCCAGTGCTCGAAACGGCCCAGGACGAGGCCTCCGCCGCCCAACGGCTCCTCGACCTCGGGACAGGGGGCGACCCGCGCCACCCGCAGCTCCAAGCTCCCATCCTCTCCCTCCAGGCCGGCGAGGCTGAGTCGGTCGCCCGGGG
>JALWOP010000380.1 GCA_027083445.1 Planctomycetota bacterium
CCCCCAATACCATGGTCCGCCCCCTCCTGACCTCCATCCAAAAGGGCGTGATCTTCCAGGTCGCTCTTCTCTGCGCTGCAACGCCCCTCCTCGCCCAGCAGGGGGGGGCGCAGTCGGATGTGCGCCCCGAGCGCGCGGAAATCCCCTTCATCCTGGAGCGGGGCCCCGGCACCTATGATCTCTGGTCGGTCGATGAGTTCACCGGCACGGAGGTACTCGCCATCGAGAACCTCGTCTTCCAGCCGGTCGAACTGGTGGGTTATGCGGTCAAGGATCGCCTGCGTATCGACATGCCTGCCCAGGGTCCCTTCCGACTCGATCCGGATGAGGCTCCCCTGACCGCGGTTCCCGACCACGTCCGCCTGCCCGTCTCCGGCAGGCTCTATCACATCCTGCGCAACGGCTGGAGCGAACTCCTGGTGGTGCGGGGGGAGAGACTGCCGCGCATCGTCCTCTCGCTCCCCTCCCCCGCAGGCGGGAGCGCGATCGATCCCAAGCTCTCGGTGAGCGTCCACGGTCAGTACGCCCTCGTCGCGACCACGACCGACGCGGGTGGCGATGTCTACCGTGTGGACCTCAGCGGCGATACCGCACCCACCAACCTCACCGCTCACCTGGCCCCCCTCGAGGTGGACGCATCCTCCCTGCGCGTCTCGGCCGACGGCGCCTGGTTCCTGGCGGGCGACATCCTCTACCTGGCGACCGCACCGGATTGGGAAGCCGCGCCGGTTCCCCTGCCCCTGATTCCGGAAGAGACCCCCCTACCCGAGTCGGTGCTCGCCTTCGGTGGCCGCTACCTGGCTCTGCTCGTCGAGGGCTCCGGTGATGCGCGCCGGGTGCTTCTGACCGACATCTTCGGCACGACCCAGGTCATCACCGCCACCGCGGGCGACTACTGCCTGCCCGGTCTCCAAGACCCCCTCGGTCCCCACCTGGCCGTCGACCCGGATGGACAGTTCGTCGCCTACTGCGCGATCGAGACGACCAAGGAGGTCTATCTACGCCCGGTCGGCGCGGCCCCGATCCACCTCTCGGCGCCTCCCCTCTTCCAGGAGACCCTCGACAACGTCGCCGCCCTCGGCTTCGGTACCGGAACGCACCACAGCGTCTCGGGGATCGACAACGTCGGCGTGCTCTCCTTCTTCGGGGGAAGCGACCAGATCAGCGGACTGACCGGCAAGGAGGTCCTGGGAGCCGCGGACATGTATGTGGCCCTGGTCGACGCCCAGGGAGGCATCGGCGTGATCAACCTGACCCGCACCAGCGGACAGCTCGATCCGCCCTTCGATCCGCCCGGAGCCCTGACGATCTCCCAGCCCCTGCTCGACCCCCTCGGCCAGCGCATCCTCATGCAGGGGGAGACCCCCGAGGAGGCCTATGAACTCTCGGTGCTCTACCTCGACGGAGGCGACAACTGGCCCCTGCCCAACGTCCAGGTGCTTCTGACCGGCCTGGAGGAGGAGCCGGCGGTCTACCCGGTCGGGCGCAGGGTGCTGGTCCTCTCCGCCGCCGACGACTCGCCCTACCCTGCGAGCAGCGCCTTCCTCCTGCAGCCCCGCTCGCCGGGCTTCCAGGAGTTCTCCCAGATCGCCGCCTTCCCCCTGGGTGCAGAGCTCTCGCGGGTCGATTCCCGCCAGGGCCAGGCCCTCTTCGTCGCGCGAAGCCCCCAGGGCATCGACATGCCCTACCTCGTGCGACTGCGGGACGGGGAGACCAGCCCCGCCCTGCCCCCGAGTTGGAATCAGGCCTTGGGTCCCGCCCCGAGCCTCTCCCACGGGACGATCTTCACCGGCGCGGGAGGGGTGCAGGGCCCCTGGAGCTGGCTGCGCATCGACGACCCGACCCACGTCGCGCCCCTCGACCTGCCGCAGGGGCAAGGGCTGGTCCTGCCGCACTAGCGCGGACCGGGACGCGTCAGGACAAGGCGACCCCTGGTCCTGACCTCTGGCGGCGCCGATCCTCCAAGGTTTCAAGTGCCACCCAGGAACGGCCGATGTAAGTCTGGTGCGAGAGCGACACCCAGGGTGTCTCGCTGCGGCCACTCCCCGAGTTTCACAGCCCCGCGGCCTTGACTCCCCCCTCGCAGACCGCCTAGCGTGAACGACTCGATGGTACGCCAGATGACGATCTTGCTCTTCCTGGGAGCCCTGCTCCTGGGACCGGCCCTCTGCAGTGGAGGCTTTCTGCGCCCCCCCTGCGAGTGCGCCGACAGCGAAATCGTCCAGGTCTGTATCCGCATCGACTGTGACGGCCCCCCCGGGCATGTGGTGCCGAGCGACCACGATGATCGTTGCACGCATGGGGACACCTGTCTCTACGACCCGTGCTACACGCTCGTTCCTACCGAGGATGGGAGCACGCGGCGCGATGCACAGCGCTTGACCCTCGCTTCGAAACCTCCGCGCCGTTCGACGGGATTCTGCCTGCTGCGGCATGGCAGGAGCAATCCCTGGGGATGGGGCGCATCGAGCGGGGATCCGCACGTAGCCGGCGGCTCACCGAGTTGGGCCTCCCCACGGGGTGGCGGGGCCGCATGCCTGCCGCCTGGCCGTCGCCGGCCGGCTGGTGAAAGCCCGAAGGGTTGGAACCTCTCCATCGCGGGAAGCGACCAGCCTCTGCTCATCTGATTCTGCGGACTCGAAGTCTCGTCTCCGTCGATGCGCGTCGGCCCAGATCCGCGTGCGGACTCCATGTCCGCGCCTGGGCGGCACGTCTCGACGGTTTCCATCCGCCGAGTTCCCTGAATCCGATGCATGCGCCTCCCTTCCGTTCGAAAGCTACCACTGCGCCTTCCCGCAGCCCTGCCCCTCGCCCTCGCTGCCGCCTGCGCCAGCTATGAGGCTCACCCCCTCGATCCCGACGCGGTCCTGACCGACCTCTCCAGGATCACCTGGACACCTCCCGAAGAGGGTCCAGGGGCCGCCACCCCAGAGCTCCTGGCCTCCTTTGCCATCTCCACCAACCCACGCCTGCGCGCGATACGCAGCGCGATCGACGTGCAGCGTTCCCTCCTGGTCGAGGCGGGCCTCTTCCCCGACCCCGAGCTCGGCTGGGATGGGATGGACACCATCGCCTCCCAGATCATCGACTCCCGCTCCTCGGCGGTCGATGTGCTCTCCGGGTTGGGCATCCTCTTTCCCCTGCCCCGACCGGGCGAACTCTCGGCGCGCAAGGGGGCTGCCCGCATGCGTGTCGAGGAGGCACGCCGCCGCACCTTGGCGGCCGAGTGGGCCCTCGCCCGAGAGGTCTACATCGCCTACCAGGAGGTCCTCACCGCCCAGGACCTCTTGGAACAGAGTCGGGCCCTGGTCGAACTCGGCGCTTCGACCGAGGCCTACTTCGAGCGCGCCCAGGAAGCGGGGAGTGCCACCGCCATTCAAGCCAACCTGGCCCGCGGTGATTGGCTGACCCTCGGGTTGGATCTGCTCGAGGGAGAGGCGCGCCTGACCCGCGCATGGCAGAGCCTCGATCGACTGCTCGGCCTCCCGCCGGACGCCCGCTTCGAACTGGCCCGGGTCGAACCGACCTTCCCGGCCGCGCCCCTGGATGATCCGCAGACCTTGGTGAAGCGTGCCCTGGAGGAACGCCCGGACATCGCCGCACGGCGTGCCGCCTACCAGGCCGCCGAAGAGGAGGTACGCCTGGCGGTCAGCGAACGCTTCCCCTCCATCGCGATCGGCACGGGAATCCAGCTCACCCTGCCACTCTTCTCACGCTTCGGTCGCGTGAAGACACTCACGGCCATCGCACGGCGTGAACGGCTGCACCTGGAGTTCATCGCCGCGGTACACGCCCTGCGTGCCGAAATCTCATCGACCTTCGCCCGCTGGCAAGCGGCCCAGCGAGAGCTCCGTTGGATCGACGAGAAGCTCCTCCCCAATGCCGAGGAGAACTACGAACTCGCCCAGGAAGCCTTCCGTGCAGGTGAGATCACCCTGCTCGAAACCCTGGCCATGCAGCGAGCACTCGTCGTCGCTCGCACCCGCCACTCCGAGACCCGGGCCGAGCTCATCCAGCGAGCCTGGGAACTCTCTTTCGCCACCGGTATGCCCACCTCCATCACCACCCCCGACTCCACTCCAGAGGAGGAATCCGTCCGATGATCTCTTCCCACAGCGAGAGAACCGCCACCCTGCGGATCACCCCCCTCGTTCTCCTTCTCGCCCTCGCCCCAGCCTGCTCCCGGCAAGGCGCCGCTGCTGCCGCCACCCAGGAGGAGCATGGCCATTCGGAAGGGAAGGGGCATGACGAGCATGACGAGCACGACGAGCACGACGACAAGGTCGAGATTTCGCCCGAACAGATGGCGGAAGCCGGCATCGAAGTGGCCCTTGCCGCTCCCGCTCGGGTCAGCGAAACCCTGCGCCTCCCGGGAACCGTCAGCCCCAACGCCGACACGGTCCTGCACGTGACACCACGGGTCGCGGGTCGACTGCGCACGGTGGAGGGCCATCTGGGCGACCGGGTTCATGCGGGCGATCTCCTGTGCACCCTGGAGAGCGTGGAGCTCGGCGAAGCGGTCGCCGACTACCTCCGCGACAGCGAGCGTGTCGACGCCGCCGAAGAGACCCTGCTCCAGGAACGCCGGCTCTTCGAGGAGCGCCTGGCCACCCTGGAAGAGGTCCTCACCGGCGCCACGGTGGTCCAGAAGGGGATCTACGAGCGCGAGAAGGAACTCCAGGCCAAGGCGATCTCGACCATTCGCCCCCTCTTGGAAGCCGACAAGGCCTACCAGCTCGCGGCCCTGGACAAGACCCGCCAGTTGACCGACCTACGTGCCCGCCGGGACGCCAGGCTCTTGGAGCTGGAGGTCGAGCTACGCACACGCAAGATCGATCTGGCGGCGGCGGCCAACCGCCTCGTGACCCTCGGGGTCGCCCCCGATCGACTCGTGGACGAAGAGGAGCGGGCCGCTCTGGTTTCGGGTGAGTATCGCCTGCATGCCACGGGCGAGGGGATCATCACCAGCCGCCATGCCTCCATCGGCGAGTTCGTCGAGGCGGGCGCGCAGATCTATACGATCGAGAACCTAAGCGACGTGTGGTTCATCGCATCGGTTTTCGAAGGGCAACTCGCCGCCGTCCGCAGCGGTCAGTCCGCTCGGATCGTGCTGGACGCTTTCCCCGACGTCCCCCTCACGGGCGAGGTCCATTTCATCGACTATTCCGTCGACCCAATCAGCCGTTCGCTGGGGCTGCGCATCACCCTTCCGAACCCCTCCCTGGAGGTCTGGCCGGAGGAGTTTCCGATTCGGCCGGGCATGTTCGGCCAGGCCGAGATCGAGACGGCCGGCCACCAAGCGGCTGTCGTGATCCCCGAAATCGCGATCGTCCATGAGGACGAGGGCGACTTCGTCTTCGTGGAGGTCGAGCCCACCATCTTTGAGCGGCGTCCGGTCGAGGCCCGCCCGGTAGCCGGCAACCAGGTCGAGATCACAAGCGGCCTGGAAGCGGGTGAATCGGTGGCCGTCCGCGGGACCTTCCTGCTCAAGTCCGCCCAACGCAAGGGCGAGCTCGGTGGCGAGCACAGCCACTAGGGGGCCCCGCATGATCAACAAACTGATCGACTTCTCCCTCGACAACCGCCTTTTGGTGGTCATCGGCTGGGTGCTCATCGTCGCCCTGGGACTCGACTCCCTGCGCAAACTGCCCATCGACGCCGTCCCGGACGTAACCAACGTCCAGGTCCAGATCTTGACCAACAGCCCCGGGCTCGCCCCACAGGAAGTCGAGTCCTTCATCACCTTCCCGGTCGAGACCGCCATGAGCGGCCTGCCCAAGGTGGAACAGATCCGTTCGGTCTCCAAATTCGGACTCTCCGTCGTGACGGTCGTCTTCGAGGAGGGGACCGACATCTACTGGGCTCGCCAACTGGTCGGCGAACGGATGACCGAAGCCCGCGACGCCATCCCCAAGGAGTACGGCGAACCCTCGATGGGTCCCATCTCCACCGGCCTGGGCGAGATCTACCAATTCGAGGTGCGCGGCGAGGGCTACACCCCCATGCAACTGCGGGACATCCTGGACTGGAACGTGGGGTATCAGTTGCGCTCCGTCCCAGGAGTCGTCGAGGTCAACTCCTTCGGCGGCGAGCTCCGCACCTATCAGGTCTCGGTGGACCCGCTCAAGCTGCGCAGCTACGGCATCTCCCTCGGTACCGTCTTCTCGGCCCTCGAGGAGAACAACCGCAACGTCGGGGGGGGCTACATCGTCCACGCCGACGAGCAGTATCTCGTGCGCGGCGAGGGGCTGGTCGAAGACCTGGAGGACCTCGCCAACGTGGTCGTGGGCCGTGACGCGCGGGGCACGCCGATCTATATCCGAAACCTCGGCCAGGTGGAGTTTGCTCCCATGATCCGACAGGGAGCCGTCACCCGTGATGGTCGTGGAGAGGCTGTCGTCGGTGTCGTCATGATGCTCATGGGAGCCAACTCACGCACCGTCTCCGAGGATGTGCATGCTCGGGTGCTGGAGATCGAGAAGACCCTGCCCGAAGGGGTCACGATCGACACCTTCTACAACCGCACCGAGCTGGTCGAACGCACGATCCGCACCGTCGCCAAGAACCTGGTGGAAGGCGGCATCCTGGTCATCGTCGTGCTCCTGTTGCTCCTCGGGAGCCTGCGCGGCGGCCTGATCGTGGCCTCGGCCATCCCCCTCTCGATGCTCGTGGCGGTCATCCTCATGCGCTGGATGCACATCTCCGGCAACCTGATGTCCCTCGGGGCGGTCGACTTCGGCATCATCGTCGATGGAGCCGTGGTGGTCATCGAGAGCATCGTGGCCTACGTCTGCCTGCATCGCGACGACAGCAGCCGCACACACCTGGAGAAGGTACGCGCAGCCTGCCACCAGGTGGCACGACCCGTGCTCTTCGCCGTGGGCATCATCATGATCGTCTACCTGCCGATCCTGGCCCTGCGCGGTATCGAGGGCAAGATGTTCCGCCCCATGGCCCTGACCGTCGTCTTCGCCATGGGAGGGTCCCTGGCCTGCGCCTTGACCCTGATGCCGGTCTTGGCTTCGGTCTTCCTCAAGCAGGCTGTCGAGAAGGAGCCGATCCTCTTCCGTACCCTCAAGCGCCTCTACTCCCCGCTCCTGTCGGGTGTCATGGCACGCCCGCGCATCGTCGGCGCGAGTGCCTTCCTCGTTTTCGCGGCCAGCCTGGCGGCTGTGCCGCTGTTGGGCGCGGAGTTCATCCCCAAGCTCGACGAAGGCGCCATCGCCATGCAGGTCTGGCGCCTGCCCAGCGTCTCACTCGAGACCTCCAACGAGATCAGTACCCGCGCGGAACGCATCGTGATGTCCTTTCCCGAGGTGCGCACCGTCATCTCACGCACCGGACGCGCGGAGATCGCGACCGACCCCATGGGGGTGGAGATCTCCGATACCTACATCATGCTCCAGCCACGGGACACGTGGCGTTATGAGACCAAAGAGGAGCTGATCGAGGCCATCGACGATGAGCTTACCGCGGCCATCCCCGGGGTGCTCTTCAGCTATTCCCAGCCGATCGAACTGCGGGTGGATGAGTTGATCAGCGGCGTCCGCTCCGAGGTCGGCATCAAGATCTTCGCCACCAGCGGAAGCCTGGACGACATGCGCCGAGTGGCCGAGGAGGTAGCCGCGGTGGTCCGCGGGGTCGATGGAATGGAAGAGGTCAAGGTGGAGCAGACCGCGGGTCTGCCGACCCTGACCGTCTCGATCGACCGCGAAGCCATCGCTCGTCTGGGAGTCAACGCCCAGGAGGTGCTAGAGGTGATCGAAGCCATCGGCGGTGCGCAGGTCGGCACGGTGGTCGAAGGCCAACGCCGCTATGCGCTCCAGGTGCGCTTCGACCCTTCGGTGCGAGCGGATCTAGAGGCCCTGCGCCAGCTCCCGATCGCCCTGCCCAGCGCGGACGGAGAACCTTCTCCTTGGGTCCCCCTCGAAGAGGTGGCCAAGATCGACATCCAGAGCGGCCCGGCCCAGATCAGCCGCGAGAAGATCCGGCGCAAGATCACCGTCGAGTTGAACGTGCGCGGGCGGGACCTGGCCTCTGCGGTGACCGAGGCACGCGAGCGCGTCGAGTCCCAGGTCAAGCTACCGGCGGGGTGGGCGATCGAATGGGGTGGCCAGTTCGAGAACCTGGCGGCCGCCTCCAAGCGCCTGGCCCTGCTGGTGCCTCTGGCCCTGCTCTTGATCTTCGTCCTGCTCTACTCGACCTTCCAATCGACACGCCTCTCCCTTTTGATCTACCTCAATGTCCCCCTGGCCCTGACCGGGGGCATCGCCGCCCTGCTCCTGCGGGGTTACCCCTTCTCGATCTCCGCCGGGGTGGGGTTCATCGCCCTCTTCGGCATCGCGGTGATGAACGGAGTGGTCCTGGTGTCGACCATGGTGCAGCGCAGACAGGAGGGAGCCGGTATCGCCGAGGCCGCCGAGGATGCCGCACACTCCCGGCTGCGACCGGTGCTCATGACCGCATTGACCGACATCATCGGCTTCCTGCCCATGGCCGTCGCGGTCAGCGCCGGCGCCGAGGTGCAGCGGCCCCTGGCCACCGTGGTCATCGGAGGCCTGGTGACCTCGATGCTCCTGACCCTGTTCGTGCTCCCGGCGATCTATGGCTGGTTCGCCGAGAAGGAGGTCAGCGGGGCCTGACGCCCGACGGCCCGCTCCTCCCGGGCTTCCTGCCCGGGGGGAGCGCCGCTCAGTAACTCTCTTCCGCGCTGGGGAACTCGTGGGACTTGACGTCACCGACGTAGGAGTGGAACGCCCGTGCCATCTCCTGATCGAGTCGCGCGTAGCGGCGTACGAAGCGCGGGTTGAAGCGGGTACAGATCCCGAGCATGTCGTGGGTGACCAGAATCTGCCCGTCGCACTCCGGCCCCGCACCGATCCCTATGACCGGGATGCTCACCGAGGCGGTGACCTCGGCCGCCAGAGTGCGGGGCACCTTTTCGAGCACGATCGCAAAGACCCCCGCCTGTTCCAAGGCCAGGGCGTCACGGCGCACCTCCTCCGCCTCCGCCGAAGTGGTCGCCCGCACCTGGTAGGTACCGTACTTGTGGATCGACTGGGGCATGAGACCCAGGTGCCCCATGACCGGAATCCCGGCACGCACGATGCGTTCGATCGTTTCGCCGAGCCATTCCCCCCCCTCCAGCTTGACCGCCTCGACGCCGGCTTCCTTGACCATGCGCCCCGCGTTGCGCAGGGCCTCATCCGAGTTGACCTGGTAGGACATGAAGGGCAGGTCCCCCACGACCAGGGCTCGCTCGACCCCGCGCCGGACGAGGGAGGCGTGATAGACCATGTGCTCCATGGTCACCGTCACGGTCGTGTCGAGACCCTGGACGACGGTCGAGACCGAGTCCCCGACCAGGATCAGATCGATGCCCGCCTCGTCGAGCAGACGCGCCATGATCATGTCGTAGGCGGTGAGTGCGGCGATGGGCTCCCCGCGCTCCTTCATCTTGCGCAAGCGGTTGGTCGTGACCTTACCGATGCCGCTGTCGGATTCCGGCGACTGGCTCATGCCGCGCAGTCTACACCCCCTCCATCCAGGCCAGGGCAGAGCGGGCCCCATCCAGGGCCGCGCTCATGATTCCACCGGCGTAGCCGGCTCCCTCCCCCACCGCCATCAGGTTGGCCCAGCCTCGGACTGTCCTGCGCCCCTCCTCCCGGGGAATGCGCACCGGTCCCGAACTGCGGGTCTCGATCCCCACCAAGAGCCCCTGGGGCCCGGTAAAGCCCGGAATGGCACGTTCGAACCGGGGTAGAGCCGTGCGCAAGGCCTTCGTCAACCGCTCGGGCAGGAGCTCTTCGAGGAGCCGGCTGCGTGCCCCGAAGGGATAGCTCGTCACCAACTCGCCGCGGCTCTCTCGGCCCGCCAGAAAGTCGCTCACCCGTTGGGCGGGGGCTGCGTAGTCCCCGCCACCCGCCTCGAAAAAGGACTCCTCCAAGGTGCGCTGGAAAGCCACCCCCGCGAAGGGTGCACCCGCACCGCCTCCGTACTCCGCGGGAGTGAAGGTGGTCACCAGGGCTGCGTTGGCCCAGCGGGAGCTGTGGGAAGAGTTGCTCATCCCGTTGGTACAGAGCAGCCCCGCCTCGCTCACACTGGCGACCATGCGCCCTCCCGGACACATGCAGAAACTGTGGATGCCCCCGGTCTCCGCCCCGCCCCGCGCTACGAGTTGGTAGGCCGCCGGTCCGAGCAGGTCCGCCTCCTCGCCCTGGCCGTAGCGGCCGGCGGTGATCAGCTCCTGGGGGTGCTCCACGCGGACACCGAGCTGAAAGGGCTTGGCCTCGAAGGGGACCCCCTGCCCGGCCAGGTTTCTCCAGGTCTCCCGCGCACTGTGACCCACTGCCAGGATCAGCGCGTCACAGACCAGCTCCCCCGCGCTGGTACGCACCGCGCGTACCCTGCGCGGTGGTCCCTCCCGGGCGACCAGGCCCTCCAGACGGGTATCGAAATGAAAGCGCACTCCCAGCTCCTCCAGGCGCGACCGCAGGCGGGGCAGCATGCGGTGCAGGCGATCCGTACCCAGGTGGGCCCGGCTGTCGAAAAGGATCTCCGGCGGGGCACCGCAGGCCACCAGCTCCTCGAGGATGGGTACTTCCAGCTCATCGGAGACCCGCGTGTAGAGCTTGCCGTCGGAGTAGGTGCCCGCTCCTCCTTCCCCGAAGAGTAGATTGCACTCCGGGTCGAGGGGACCACCGCGGTGAAAGGGAACGACCCGCTTGGCCCGCCGCTCCACCGGCCCGCCGCGCTCGATCAGATCGACCCGGCCCCCATTGCGCGCCGCCGCTAGAGCCGCGAAAACCCCGGCCGGTCCGCTTCCGACGACGACGATCCTCTCTCCCCGGCGCGCCACCGCTTCCAGGGTCAGGCTGCCGACGCGGGGCGCCGGCACGAGGCGACCTGAGCGAGCGAGCCGAGCCATGGCGGGGGTGCGCTTGCGCGCGCCGAGAATGAACTCCACGTGGCAGACGAAGCGCAGGCCCCCCCGCCGCCGCCGGGCGTCCACGGAACGACGCGCGTAGCGCAACCCCCTCAGCTCCTGGGGCGCGAGCCCCAGGCGATGGGCCAGCCTCTCCCGCAGACCCTCCTCGCCCCGTTCGAGCCCCTCGACGATCCCCTGCTCCACCCCGAGCAGGCGCCAACTGCGAAGCGGTCCTCCCATGCGTCCGATTGTAGGTCGCTGGATCACGGTCACGGAATCGGGTAGAGAGAAGCATCATGTTGCGCTTCACACTCCTTTGCCTGTGCTGCCTCGCCCCCGCCTGCCGTTCCCTGAGCGCCGAGTCGATCACCCCCAACGTCGAGCGCTCGGGGGTCCGTCACGGCGGTTTCGTCCGGGTCGAGACCCGGGGCCGGGGGCGGATCGATGGGGATGCCCTGGCCGAAGCCCTCCGCACCGGCCTGGCCGCCAGCGGGCTCTTCGAAGGCATCGTCGATGCGGGTGGGAGCTGGCTGCTCTCGGTGGCCGTCGTCGACTTTCCCGACCCCGAGTGGGGCCTGGATGTCACCGCGAAGGTGACGATGCGCTGGGAACTCAGGACGAGCGAGGGTGAGGTGCGCTGGACCGAGAGCATCACCACCACGCACACGGCCACCCCCGAGGACACCTTCGCCGTCGGGGAGCGCGAGGAACTCGCCGTTCAATCGGCTACCCGCGAGAACCTGAAGCGGGGTTTGGAACGCCTGGCCACCGTCGATCTCGCCCCGTGAGCGACCCGGAGCTCCTGCGCAGCCTGCTCGAAGCTCCCGACCGGGACCGCTGTCCGGGTGCTCCGGAGATCGTCAGCTACCGCGAGGACGACGAGCCACCCTACCTCTGTGCCCTCGACCGCCATGCCCGTCGCCGGGTGCATCTCACGCGACGCGGCATCTGGCACGGAAGCTGGGCGGAACTCGGCTCCAGCGCGGACCCCTCGATCCCCCACTGCTCCGATTGGGTACCGCCCCAGGCGCGCCGGAGCCAGCGCTGGTTCGAGGCCAAGCCGATCCTTCTGCGCGCGGTGCTGCCGCCGGAGCGTTGCATCGCCGCCGCGGAGCAGCGGAAGTCCCTGTTCGAAGGGCTGCACGCAGTGGGTGGCCTGCGCCGCTTCCTGGAGAGGGCCGCCCTACCCGGCGGCTACCGCCTGGGACCGGACCGCCCCCTGGCCGACCCCGAGCGGGACATCGAGTGCCTGACGATCGCAGGCACCCCGACGACCGAAGGCCCCCTCCCTCCAAAGCGGGGCGAGGAGCGGAGACGGGAGCTGTGGGTCAAGAGTGGACGACTCTCGACCTACCCGGAGGACCGCTCCCTGCGGCTGCGCATCTCCTTCGGACGCGAGCTCCTCGACGATGCCAGCCGCGACCACGCGGGCCACTGCCAAGTCGCGGCGCTGGCCCACCGCCTGCTCCCCGAAACCGCCTGGCTCGAGGAGCCCCCCCTCGAGGCGCCTCTCCGCGAGCTGGTCGGGGAGCGAGTCCTGTTGACCCAGCACATCGCCTACTGGAACGCTCCGGGGGGTGGCGCACGCTTCCACCACGACTCCTTTGCCGAGCAAGCCCCCGGCGGTCAGCTCGGGGTGGTCTACGCCCAACTCGGCGGGAGCACCGCCTGGTTGGCCCTCTCGAGCGAGGACCTGGCGGCGCGCATCCTCGAGTTCCTCGAGTACATGCAGGCCGGCGAGCTCGCCTGGGTGCGCGAGGAGCTCTGGCCGGGAGAGCGGGAGTACGAACGCGCCCTGGCCCTGGCACACGATCCCAGGCGCACCCTGGCCGAACTCGCCCGGCCCGGACAGGGAGCCCTGGGGAGCCTGGTCAACCGGGGCCCCGAGTTCACCTCGTTCCTGGCCGATGCGGGCCATGCCTTCCTGCTCGATCCCGGGGACGTCCTGCTCCTGCCCAACCACGGCCTCTCGCGCACCTGCATGCACTCGGTCTTCTGTGCCGACCCCAGCGAGACGGCCTACGGTCTCTCCGCCGCCATCCGTTCCGCCACGCCCCCTCCAGAGGAACGCCCGCCCTCCCTGCGACGCCAGCGCCGGGAACGCCGGCGGCGCCGCTGAGCCTTCGCGGGGGGATCCCCGCCCGAATAATCCCTGCCGATCCGGCTCCGCCGATATACCCTTCCGGCCCATGTCCGCCGACCTGCCGCCCCCGCCCTCCGAGCT
>JALWOP010000381.1 GCA_027083445.1 Planctomycetota bacterium
GACGGGCACCGCCCCCCCCCAGCTCGATCTCGTCCCCCGGCGAGAGCAGGCGCCGGTCGACCCGCTCCCCGTTGACGAAAACCCCGTTGGCGCTGCCCAGGTCGATCACCCAGGCCTGACCGCTCCTAGCCTCGATGCGGCTGTGGTGGCGGGAGACCCGCGTGCTGGCCAGGCGGATGTCGTTGTCCAGGGCCCGTCCGATGGTGATCACCGGCCCCTCCAGCTCGAACTCGCTGCGGACCCCGTCCTCTTCGATCACGGTCAGTTTCATGCCACCTCCAGCCCAGGGGATTCGTGCGGGATCGCACAGACGCCAAGGGCTACCCACCCAGACCATGCGCGGTTACCGCACACCCCCACCTGATGACACAACCCTTTTCCTCTACTAGACTTACGGCATGAAATCCCCCTGGTACGCGGATGGCCTGCGCTTCGAGTGCTCCCAATGTGGCCGCTGTTGCACCCGTAGCGGGGAGCACAGCTACGTCTACCTGAGACCGGTCGAGGTGCGGGAGACGGCGGCCTTCCTCGGCCTGGAGGAGGATCGCTTCCGGGAGCGCTTCTGCGTCGAGGACGAGGGCTGGACGGTCCTGCGCATGGACGGCCCCGCCTGTCCCTTCCTGGGCGAGGACCACCGCTGCCGGATCTACCCGGTGCGTCCGCGTCAGTGCCGCACCTGGCCCTTTTGGGAGGAGAACCTCGCCAGCCCGATCGCCTGGGAGGCGGCCAAGGAGGTCTGCCCCGGCATCGGCAGCGGCCCCCGCTTCGAATGGCAGGAGGCCGCCGAGATCGCCCGCGGCTGCGAAGAGTGGTATCTGGCCGACGACGAGTAGCGGCTACCCCGCCAGAAGCTGGGGTCGGCCGGTCAGGCACCGCTTCAGGCGCCTAGGTAGCGCGGGGGACGCTTCTCGGCAAAGGCGGCCAGGGCCTCCAGGCGGTCCTTCGTGGGGAGCACGCGCTCATAGCAACGCGCTTCGACCTCGAGCCCCTCGCGCAGGGGCAACTCGCTTCCCTGGTCGATGGCGGCCTTGGCGGCTCGGACGGCGACCGGGCCGTTGGCGGCGATCGCTCCGGCCACCTCCAGGGCGGAGGCGCGCAGGGCCTCCAGCCCCTCCCCCTCCGCCAGGCGGTTGACCAGCCCCATGGCGTGGGCCTCGCGTGCATCGACCCGGCGGCCGGTGAGGATCATGTCCTTGGCCCGGCTCTTGCCGATCAGACGGGGCAGCCGCTGGGTCCCCCCCGCGCCCGGGATGATCGCCAGGGTGGTCTCGGTCAGGCCGAACTGGGCCCGGGGCGTGGCCACGCGCAGATCGCAGGCGAGCAGGAGTTCGGTCCCCCCGCCGAAGGCGAATCCATTGATCACCGCGACCGTCGGCTGGGGCAGGGCCTCCACATCATCCATCAAGCCGCGGATATTGCGCACGAAGAGGGGCACCCTCTCGTCGGGCATCCCCCGCCGCTCCTTCAGGTCCGCCCCGGCGCAAAAGGCGCGCTCCCCCGCACCGGTGAAGAGGATGCAGCGCAGGCTCGGGTCCCCCGCGACCTCCTCGAGCAGGGTGCGCAGGCGCTTCAGGGTGGGGAAGGAGAGGCAGTTCATCACCTCGGGCCGCTCGATCGTGATCCACAGGAGGTCCCCCTCCCGGCGGGTGGAGACGAGTTCGACCTGGTCGGGGATGTCGGCGGGGAACTGATCGATGACGCTCATGGGCCGCTCAGTCTATCCTCGCGGCATGAAGCTCACCCTCTTCGCTCTGGCCGGCGCCCTCGTCCTGGGCGCCTCCGCCCTCCAGGACGACCATCACGTCACCTACGACGACACCCCCTTCCTGCCCGGCAGCCCCTATCGGGTCCACGGGGAGCGCCCCTGGCCCAAGGTGGTCACCCCCGCGGCTCGGCCCGGCGGCGCCCCCTCGGACGCCACCGTCCTCTTCGACGGCAAGGACTTCTCCGCCTGGACCCAGGGGGGAGGCGAGGTCTCCTGGAAGCTCGACGGGGAGGCCATGGTCTGCACCGGCGGCGGCTCGATCCAGACCAAGGCATCCTTCGGGGACTGCCAGCTCCACCTGGAGTTCGCCACCCCCTCGCCCCCCCGGGGAGACTCCCAGGAACGGGGCAACAGCGGCGTCTTCCTGATGGGACGCTATGAGGTCCAGGTCCTCGACAGCTTCGAGAACCCGACCTACCCCGACGGCCAGTGCTCCGCCCTCTACGGCCAGTTCCCCCCCCTGGTCAACGCCTGTCGGGAGCCCGGCGAGTGGCAGACCTATGACATCGTCTTCCGCGCACCGCGCTTCGAGGAGGGCGAGCTCGTCTCCCCCGCGCGCCTCACCGTCTTCCACAACGGCGTCCTGACCCAAAACGATCGGGCCCTGCTCGGAGCGACGGTCCACCGCCAGCTCCCCCACTACACCCCCCACGAGCCCAAGGCTCCCTTGCAGTTGCAGGACCACGGCAACCCGATTCGCTACCGCAACATCTGGATCCGGGAACTCGACCTCAGCGACTGAAGGCCCCCATCACCGCCCCGGCGACCATCCCCGGCTCGATGCCCTCCTGGCAGAGGAGCAGGGGCAGGGGACAGCGCTCCCGGTGGCAGGGGCCGCAGGGGACCGGGGTGCGCAGCCCCAGCTCCCCCGCTCCGCTCTCGGTCGTGTGGCGCGGGTCGGTGGGGCCGAAGAGGGTCACGCGGGGGGTCCCCACCGCCTGGGCCAGGTGACGCACCCCCCCGTCGGTCGAGAGGACCAGGCGCGCCTCGGCGCACCAGGCAGCCAACTCGGCCAGCCCCACCACCGGATCGACGAGGGGCACGCTCCCCGCCACCTCGTCCGCGACCCAGCGCGCCGCCCGCTCCTCCCCCGGCCCGGCCGCCAGGTAGATCGGTGCCGCGAACCCGCGGGCACGCAGCTCACCCAGGGCCGCCGCCCAGCGCTCGGCCCCATGGGCCTTGGCCGACCCGGCCCGACCGCCGACCTGCACCAGGAGGAAGGGCCCCTTCTCCGCCCGGCACTCGCGTACCCTCCCGCGCGCCTCCTCCGACACGACGAGCCGCGGGATCCGACGCACCACCGGCACACCGAGGAGCCCCGCCAGCTCGACGCAGGTCTGACCGAAGGGTCGCGGCAGGCGGCGCGGGAAGCGGCCGTGAACCCCGAGCCCCAGGGGAACGCGACCCCGCTCCAGGGGCGGGTGGAGCCCCTCGGTCAGGAACACCGACCGGGGACCGAAGCGCAGGCCGACGCGGCGACCGATACCCGCCCAGAGAGCCGCAAGGGCCGAGGCGGTCGACCCATCGAGCAGGAGCGCCGCGTCATGCCCGCGCCAGCTCCGCGCCACCGGTCGTCTCCCCGAGGGCAGACGCTCCGCGCGGGGAAGGGCGGGGGCGAGCAGTTCGAGCAGCGCCGGGGAACCCGCCAGGGTCAATCTCTCCCAGGCCTCCCCGTGCAGGGCGGCCAGGGTCGGCTCGGCCATGAGCGTGTCCCCGAGCCAGCGGGGTAGGGAGACGAGCAGCCTCATGCGCAGAGCTCCAGAGCGGCGCGCACGACATCCTCGACCGCAAGCTCCGCCAGACAAGCATGGTGGCCCAGGGGGCAGCGACGCTCGAGACAGGGGGAACACTCCAGATCGGTCCGGCGCACGATGCGAGCCCTTTCGAGGCTGGTGGCGGTCAAGGTGGGCGAGTTGGGCCCCATGACGCTGACGCAGGGCACGTCGAAGGCCGCCGCGATCCAACGCGGACCCGAATCGCCGACCAGCACGAGGCTCGCCTCGGCCACCAGGGCACGCAGCCCGCCCAGGTCGACCCGAGCGATCCTCGGCCCAGAGGTCGCGGCCCGGACCACGGCCTGGACCAGCGGCTCCTCGGCGGGGGCGCCGACGACCACCCCGGCCAGCCCCCTCTCGGCGTGGAGCGCATCGAGCGCCGCGGCAAAGCGCTCGGGCGGCCAGAGCTTGGCCGCTCCGAAGGCCGCCCCAGGACAGACCAGGAGATAGGGCTCCGCCGTACCGACCGCGGCGCGCACGCGCTCGCGCTCCTGCGGCGTCGCCCCGAGCCTGGGGTGCAGATCGCTCACCCCGATCCCGAAGAGACCCGCCACGTCCCGGTAGAGGTGGGCGGTGGGGGTCAGGGCACGTCGCCCGTCGACCGTCGGCGGACGGACGGCATGGGTGAGCAGGAAGCGCCGGCCCGCGGTGGCCGCCCCGGCGCGCAGGGGAACCCCCGCCCGCCAGGCGAGCCAAGCGCAACGGAAGGAGGTCGAGAGCAGGAGCGCCGCATCGGGGGCCAGCTCGGACAGGAGGCGCCGCTCGTGGAGCGGATCACGGATCGGGTGAACCTCGGCCGCGTAGGGCCGGGAGTCGAGCAGACCCGGCAGGTGGTCACGCACGAGAATGTGCACCTCGTCCCAGGGCGACTCCCTCCCCGCCGCGTCGAAGACCGCGGTCGCCATGCAGAGGTCGCCGACCCAGTTGGGGGCGCGAATGACGAGCCGACTCATCGCTCCACCTCGGGTCGGTCGTGGCGCGGGGCGTGGGCCGCCATGCGCCGCTCTCGGGCGAGGATCTCCCGCGCCCAGCGGCGACGCGCCCCCCTCTCGCCGATCCCCATGCCCCGAAAATAGGCCGCCAGAAAGCGCAGAGCCGTCCTCTCCCCGACGCAGGCGGGGGTGGAGTGCCAGAGAGCGGCCAGATCCTTGATCCACCAGCGCCGCCGGGGGGCACGCTCCCAGCGAGCCCGGCCAGCATCGAGCAGGACCGGCCCGGCGGGCCCCTCGATCCAGTGCTGCAAGTAGAGATCGCGGTGGTACCAGCCGGATCGGTGCAGGCGCACGACCAGGGGCACCAGGCGCTCGACCCAGGGACGCGGCTCTTCGCCGGCGAGCAAGCGGTCGCGCAGGTGATCCCGGTGTGGGACGCGGGCCATGACGAGCAGGCTGTCCGCCCCCGCCTCACCCCATCCCAGGGGCCGAGGCATGGGGATCCCGGCCTCGCGCAGGGCGAGCAGGTTCTCGTACTCCCGGCGCCCCGGAGAGCGCCCGCGGCCCCGCAGACGCTCGCGGAGGCGCTCTCCCAGGGGATCCCCCCCAAAACGCTTGATCACGAGCGAAGCCTCCTCTCCCTCCGGCCAGAGGAAGGTCTCCCGTCCGGGGAGGGCCCGCAGGGGAGCCCGCGGCCGACACTCAAAGAGCCCCTGCAAGCCGCCCGGTAGGACGGCCCGCGCCTCCGCTTCGAGGTGTCCACGCAAGGGCCCCATGAAAAAGACGATCCGAAAAAACGCCGGTAGGGGTTCTCCTGGTTCCGGCTCGGGGATCGAATGGTACACATCCGGAACGCGGGACGTTTCGACGCCACGCGTTCTTCTCCCCATCACGAACTCAGCTCCCTAGACGCCGTCCTATCAGGCGGTGAAGCGACGAATGTCCTCCGGATCCGCCGCCCTGGAGAACAAGGCGCAACAAGACGAATTCAACCCCTTCCTCTCCATGGCCAGGGGGTTCGATACCGCCGCGGACTACCTCGGCCTCGACGAAGGTCTGCGCGAGGTGCTCCGCACTCCCGACCGCGAGCTCAAGGTCGCCCTGCCGGTCCACATGGACGACAAGTCGATCAAGGTCTTCACCGGCTACCGCGTGCAGCACAACTACCTGCGCGGTCCCTGCAAGGGAGGCATCCGCTTCGCTCCCGAGGTCAACCTGGACGAGGTGCGCGCGCTCTCGGCCTGGATGACCTGGAAGTGTTCGGTAGTCAACATCCCCTTCGGTGGTGCCAAGGGAGGGGTGATCTGCGACCCGCGGGCGATGTCCAAGGGCGAGCTCGAACAGCTCACGCGCCGCTACACCGCTGCGATCATGGACATCCTCGGTCCGGACCGGGATGTGCCCGCACCGGACATGAACACCGGCGAGCAGACCATGGCCTGGATCATGGACACCTACTCGATGCACGTGCGGCGCACGACGACCTCGGTGGTGACCGGCAAGCCCCTCTCGATCGGCGGCAGCCGCGGGCGGCGCGAGGCGACCGGCCGCGGCGTGATGATCAGCGCCAACGAGGCGCTCAAGATCGTCGGCGGCCGACCCGAGGACACGCGCGTCGTCGTCCAGGGATCGGGCAACGTCGGCGGCGTTGCGGCCCTGTTGATGCACCGGGAGGGCTACAAGATCGTCAGCCTGAGCGACATGTACGGATCCATCCACAACGCCGATGGACTCGACGTTCCGGCCGTGATGGCCTACCTCGAAGAGAACGGACGGCTTTCGGGCTATCCCGAAGCCGAAGCCCTCGAGAACAGCGAGCAGCTCGAACTCGACTGCGACTTGATCGTGCCCGCGGCCACGGAGAACCAGATCACCTCGGCCAACGTCGATCGCATCAAGGCCCGTGTCGTCGTCGAGGGCGCCAACGGCCCGACAACCGCCATCGCTTCCGAGGCCCTGGTCGACCGGGGCGTGATGGTCGTGCCCGACATCCTGGCCAACGCCGGCGGGGTGACGGTCAGCTACTTCGAGTGGGTTCAGGACCGCATGGGCTACTTCTGGACCGAGGAGATCGTCAACTCGCGCCTGGAGCAGATCATGGTCGAGTCCTTCAAGGAGGTCGCCGACACGGCGCGCAAGTACAAGGTCTCGATGCGCACCGGCGCTTACATCCTGGCCATCGACCGTGTCGCCACCGTCCTGCGCATGCGCGGGCTGTTCGCCTAGCCGAGCAGCCGAGGAGCACCATGACCGAAGCCCAAGAACACTCCGCCGACGTCGAGCTGCCCTCGACCCCCCTCTTCGACGACGAGACCCCCTTCTCGTCGATGATGTCCAGCTTCGACGACGCGGCGAAGCACCTGGGCCTCGCCGAGGAGGAGTACCTCATCCTGCGCAAGTCCGATCGTGAGATCGCCGTCTCGGTCCCCGTGCCCCTCGACGACGGCGGCTTCACCGTCTACGACGGCTATCGCCTGCAGCACAACCAGGGCCTGGGCCCCTTCATGGGTCCCCTGCGCATCACCGAGGACCTGCGCCTGGATGAGCTGCGCGCCCTGGCGGCCTGGATGACCTGGAAGTGCGCCGTGCTGGGGGTCCCCTTCGGGGGGGCGGCCGGTGGGCTGCGCATGGATCCCTCGGCCCACTCCGAGAGCGAGCTGGAGCGGGCGGTCCGCCGCTACACCGCCAACCTCCTGGCGGACATCGGCCCCGATCGGGATGTGATCTCCCCTGACCTGGCCGCGGATGCGCGGGTGATGTCCTGGGTGCTCGACACGATCTCCACCCACGAGCGCCACACCGCCAACCCGGCAGTGACCGGCAAGCCCCGGGAGATCGAGGGCTCCTTGCTCTCGAGCGATGCGGTCGCCCGCGGCCTGCACGTCATCCTACGCCTGGCGGTGGCCCACTTCGGCCTGCCCCGCACCCATCTGGACGTCATCATCCAGGGAGCCGGAGTGGTCGGTGGTAACGTGGCCCGGGTCCTGCACGCCGCCGGTCACCGGGTGATCGGCCTCTCCGACGTCCACGGGGCCCTCTTCGACCCGACCGGGCTCGACGTGCCGGCCATCCTCGCCCACCGCCAGGAGACGGGGTCGGTGCTGGGGATCTCCGGACTGGGGATCTCCGGCGCGGCTGAACAGATCAGCAACAAGGAGATGCTGACGCGCCCCTGCGATGTGCTCATCCCCTGCGCCGTGGCGGGCGCGGTGCACTCCCACAACGCCGAGCATCTCGACTGCAGCCTCCTGGTCGAGGGAGCCCACGGCCCGGTCTCCCTGCGCGCCGACCGCATCCTGGAACGGCGCGGAATCCCGGTCGTCCCCGACATCCTGGCCAACGGCGGCGGAGTGGTCCTCTCCTACTTCGAGTGGGTGCAAAACCGCGTCGGCCTCTCCTGGGTGGAGAGCGCGGTCGAGAAGCGCCTCAACCGCTTCATGCGTGAAGCCTGGAACGCGGTGCGCGCGGTTCAAGAGGAGCACGACGCCAACCTGCGCAAGGCCGCCCACATCCTGGCGGTCCAGCGGGTCGCCGCCGCCGACGAGCTGCGCGGCGTCTACGCTTGAGTGCTCAGCCCGGATCGGATCGGTCGACCCCGTTCTCTTCGGTGCCCGAACGCAAAAGATCCAGTCCGAAGCGCAGGGCGGCGAAGAGTAGCACCACCCCGAGCAGGACCTTGCCGATACTCGCTCCCCCTTCGCGGTGCACGATGAAGACGCCGGCCACGGCGCCCGCCGCCGCGCCGGATCCGAACCAGCCGCCGGTGCGCCAGTCGACCATCCCGTCGCGCTGGTAGAGCCACAGACTGCGGCTCGAACTGACCACCGCCGCCGCCAAGCTGGTCGCCCGGGCGCCGAGCAAGCCCACCTGCGGCAGGCCGATCAGGAGGGCGGGGACGATCACGAGTCCGCCGCCGACCCCCAGCATCGGTACGATCACCCCGGCTCCGAGCCCGATGCCAAAGACCGTCAGGCTGCCCCGGATTCCAAGCTCCTGGGCGGCCGGTAGGGTGGCGACGAAGCCCCCCGACCCGGCGAGAATGCGCGCTCCACCCAGGGCCAAACCGACGCAAAAGATCCCCTTGAGGGTGCGGGTCGGCAGGCGCCTGGCGAGTTCGTAGCCGATCTGCGTCCCGATGAGCACGCCGGCGATGAGCAGGACGATCACCCCCCATAGCAGGGCGCTGTCCGGCTGGAGGAACTCGGTCACCGTCGAGAAGGAGGCCACGCTCCAGACCAGGCAGAGGCCGGTGGCGACCGACCGCTTGAGGGGCATGCCGAAGAGGTAGTGCAGGGTCGGTACGGCAAAGATCCCCCCGCCGACGCCGCAGACGGCGCTGATCGAGGCGATTAGACCCCCCGCCAGGGCGAGGAGGGGCGCGGAGAGTCGGGGCGGGGCAGGATTCAAGGTCGCTCGGCTTCCTCGCCGCGGGCGCGTTCGAGGATGGCCGTCGTCGACCGACCGGGGACCAGGGGCGCCAGGACGACGCGCCCGCCGTGACTCTCGACCCACTCCCGTCCGACCACCCCCTTGTCCGCCCAATCCGCCCCCTTGACCAGAACGTCGGGGGTGACCGCCTCGATCAAGAGGCGCGGGGTCTCCTCTTCGAAGGGAACGACCGCATCGACCATCTCGAGGGCGGCCAGCACCTTGAGCCGATCGTCGAGGGGGTTGACCGGACGCAGGGGCCCCTTGAGACGGGTGATGCTCTCGTCGGAGTTCACCCCGACCAGGAGCACATCCCCCCGCGCCCGGGCGAAGCGCAGGTACTCGATGTGGCCGACGTGGAGCACGTCGAAGCAGCCGTTGGTGAAGACGATGCGCAGTCCCTCGCGACGCCAGGCCTCGACCGCCTGCCCCAGATTCTCGGGGCTGAGCACCTTGCCCTCGGGGGGAGCGTGCTCCGCCAAGCGAGCGTGCAGCTCCGCGCGGGTGACCGAGTGGGTCCCCAGCTTGGCCACGACGATGCCCGCCGCGTGGTTGGCCAGGCGGACCGCGTCCTCGATGCCGATGCGATCCGCCAGGTAGAGCGCCAGGTGCGCGACGACCGTGTCGCCCGCACCGGTGACGTCGTAGACGGCCCGCGCCACGGCCGGCGCGCGCCCCTCGACCCTCTCCCCTCCCCCTGCATCGGGGCAGGAGCGGTAGTAGATGCCGTCGGGCCCCAGGGTGATCACGACCAGATCGAGACCGGCGATCTCGATCAGCTCGTCTCCAGCCGCCGCCAGAGCGTCGAGGGAGATCGAACGTCCCAGGGCGCGCTCAGCCTCCTTGCGGTTGGGGGTGATCAGGGTCGCGCCGTGGTAGCGCGAATAGTCGTCTCCCTTGGGGTCGACCAGGACCGGCACGCCGCACCCGCGGGCCGCGGCGATCGTCGCCGCCAGGACCGCCTCCGGTAGGGTCCCCTTGCCGTAGTCCGAGAGCACCACCGCGTCCGCCCCGGCCACCGCCGAGGGCAGCCGCTCGAGGATGCGCTCGAGCACCTCACCGTCGAGGGGGCGCGTGTCCTCCCAGTCGACGCGCAGCATCTGCTGGACGCCGCTCAGCATGCGCGTCTTCTCGATGGTCGGACGGGTGGGGTCGATCAGAAGCCCCTCGGCGTCGATCTCCTCCTCCTCGAAGCGCTCGCGCATCGCCCGGCCCAGGCCGTCATCCCCGACGACCCCCATGACCGCCACGCGGGCGTCCATGCTGCGCAGGTTGGCGGCGACGTTGCCGGCCCCGCCCAGGCGTAACTCGCTGGTGCGTGCGGCCAGGACCGGGATCGGTGCCTCGGGGGAGATGCGCCCCACGTCCCCGATGACGTAGCGGTCCATGATCATGTCGCCCACGATCAGGAGGCGGGGACGGCCCAGCGCCGCCAGACGCTCCTCGAGTGCGGATGAATCGCTCATGGGGCACCAGGATAGGCCCGGGGAGCCGCCGCTCCCAGGGCGGGCATGCCGCGATAGCGGTCGTGCAGCCAGAAGTACTGCTCGGGAGCGCGTAGCACGAGCTTCTCGATCTCGCGGTTGACCAGCCCCAGGATCGCCTCGACCGGCTCCCCATCCAGTTCGGCCGGCTGGATGATCCGCTGGAAGACCAGGCGGTATTGCTGCGCCGTATCGGTCAGGTAACAGCCCGCCACCAGGACCGGCACCCCCATGCGCTTGAGGAGCACCCCCGCGCTACGGTCGCAGGCGGCGGGACGACCGAAGAGCTCGGCGGTGATCGCCTTGTGCCTGGGGCGTTGATCGAGCAGGAGCAGGGCGACGCCCCCCTGGGCGAGGGCGGTGGCGATCCCCCCCATGGCGCCCTTGCGCGGCAGGAGGCGCCCCCCCTGCTTCTCGCGCCGCCGCTGCAACCAACGCGCCATGTGGATGTTGTTGGGCGGTTTGCCGACCACCACTCCCCGGCGCAGCCCCAGGGCGTGCAGGGGCAGACCGATGCCCTCCCAGAAACCGACGTGTGCGGTCAAGAGAATGCAGCCCCCTCCCGCCCCCAGGAGTTCTTCGAGACCCGGGCAGGTCTCGATCCGGTAGTGATCCCCCAGGCGACGCCCCACCAGGCGCGAGAGCCCTTCGCTCTCGACGGCGATGCGCGCCAGGTGACGGTAGGCCTGGAGAAGCCGCTCCTCCAACTCCTTTGGGCCGGCGCCCGGAAAGACGGTCGCCAGGAAATCCCTCGCCGCCCGCGCGTGGCGCCGATCGACGCGGCGGGCGAGACGCGCCAGCCCTCCCAGGGCCGGACCGAGGAGCGGGCGCGGCAGGTGGTCGAGGGTGAAGAGCGCGCTGCGCAGGGCCCAGTACTCCACCAGAGCACCCCGGTGGGGCAAGCGCTTCTCGAACGCCCCCTCCACCTCCAAGCCCTGGGGGGGATCCATCGGCGAGAGCGCGAGGTCATCCCAGGGGCCGGCATCCTGGGGACTGGAACCCTTGGGACTGGAACCCTTGGGACTGGCATCCGGGGAACTAGCCATGCAGCCCCTCGTGCAGAGCTTCCCGCTCGCGCCGCCGCTGGGCGGGAGGGAGTGCGGCCAGAGCTGCGCGCAGCAGCTCTTCACCCTCGGTGATCTCCAGTTCGATGTCGAGCACCCAGGCACCGCACTCCGCGGAGAGCTTGGGCTCATCCTTGGCGGTCACCACCAGGGGGCGGTCACGGCCAAGGCCCGCAAGGTCGCCCTCCTCGTAGCGGTGGTGATCGGGGAAGATCCGATGGGTGTGGACACGGGCCCCAAGGCTGGTGATCGTGCGCTCGAAGGCCCCCGGCGCAGCGATCCCGCTGGCGAGATCCACCTCGATGCCGGTCAGACGACGAAGCGGAAGCTCCTCTCCGGAGAGGGTACGGAGCGAAACCGGCGCATGCACCGCGCGCAGAACGGGCGCTCCGTAGCGGCCCAACTCCTCGCAGAGAGCGCTCGAACCCGCGGCATCGGAGCGGGTGACGACGACGAGGTCCGCCCGGGCGAGGGCTCGGGGAGGCTCCCGCAAAAGACCCCGGGGCAGGAGAGCGCAGACCGCCCGCCCATCGACGGGGGGCAGGCCGAAGGGGCGAGATGCATCGACCAGGACGATGTCCAGGTCGCGGGCGAGGCGCCGGTGTTGGAAGCCGTCGTCGAGGACGATGACGTCGACGCCCTGCTCCTGGAGGGCCAGGGCACCACGCACCCGGTCGGCGTCCTGGATGTGCGGAACGTCCCGGGCGAGGCGCGCGAGCAGGGCGGCCTCGTCATTGCGCTCCTCCCTGCCGCGCCCGTAGCCCCGGGAAAGAATGCCGGGACGCAGCCCCTCCTCTTGGAGCAGGCTGACCACGCGCGCGACCATGGGGGTCTTGCCGGTTCCGCCGACGGTCAGATTGCCGACACAGACGACGGGGGTATCGACCCCTCGGATCGGCAGCAGCTTGCGGTCGTAGAGGCCGGAGCGCAGCCGAACCAGGGCTCCGAAGAGGGTGGCGGGCAGACGTAGGCATTCGATCAGCCCGCCGCGCCGCGCGAGCCGTTCCAACCGGCGCGACCCCAACCGGCGCCTATCCGCCTCGGACACTACTCGGGCAAGCGGGAGCGACCCGGGGGAGAGCCGGCATCGTCCTCGTCGGGGATGAGCTCGATGAGCCCGCGTTCCATCTCGAGGAAGGCGATCTTGATCGGGCTGACCTCGCGGGTCTCGATCAGGGGTGAAGCGCCCCGAATCAGCTCGCGGACGCGCTTTTGCAGGAGGGCTGTCTTGTGGAAGGAGCCCTGGACGGACTGCTGCAGGCGTTGGGGCAGGGTCAGATCCATGGGGGGTAGCGTACTTGGGGTTCTGGCCGCCATCGGCCCGAACGGCTCAGTTTAGCTCCGATCCCCCTTCGGAGACAAGCCCCGAAGTTCCCCCGGAGAGCTCCAGCGGTGCTTCCCCCAGGAGATTGGCGGCGGGAATCACCCGAGCCCCCTCCAGGGGTCCCCGCAGGCGGTGGGCCGCAAGCCGCCGCTCGATCTCCTCCCGCTCGGCCGCTCCCCCCGAGCGCAGATCGCGTCCCTCCAGGCGCCGCCGCAGGAGCGCTTCGGGAACCGCCAGATCGAGAAGGAGGGGGGTCTCGGCGGTCGTGAGCCC
>JALWOP010000382.1 GCA_027083445.1 Planctomycetota bacterium
GGGGGATGCGCGCCATGACTTGGACGCGCGAGGGGGGGCGGGGATCCTAGGCGCGGGTGGGTAATGCGGCAAGAGGGATGGCAAAAGCAGAACTATCCGAATACGGAAAAGCGGGGTTTCCCCTAGACGTTTACCCGTATCGACCAGATTACGTCCGGGAGTTCTTCGGATACGGGCGGTAGAAGGGCTTGGCAGGCTTTTGCGACAGGATCAAAATCACGCTTCCCCATCGCTTGCGCAATAACCTCCGCCAACGGCCTAGGCCCCTTCCAGCAAAGCACCCATGAACGAATTCCTCTCCCTCGTCACCGATAAGGTCGGGCTGGATGCCGACACGGCCAAGTCAGCCACCGGCGCTCTCATGGGAGCCCTGAAAGAGAAGTTGCCTTCCGGAGATTTCAGTGAGCTGACCGAGAAGATTCCCGACCTGGCGGGGCTCGTCAGTGGGGGCGAAGGCTCCTCCGGCGGAGGTTTGCTCGGTGGTTTGGCCGGGAGCGTCTCCTCGCTGTTGGGTGGAGATTCCGGCGCCACCGGTCTGTTGGGCAAGCTGCTCGGCTCCGGGCTCGATGTGGGCAAGGTCGGCTCCTTCGTCCAGACCTTCGTCGGCTTCGTCAAGGAAAAGGGCGGGGAGAGCCTCCTCGAGAAGCTTCAAGGCGGTCTGCCGGATCTCGTCAAGCTGCTCGGTTGACCCAAAGGGCCCGAGTGGGGGCAGGCCATCGAAATGGGCTTGCTCCCCTCCGGCTGGACCTCAGGCGGGGCTCGGACCGCGGATCCGGCGGAAGAAGCGTCGCGCAGCTACAGCTTCTCGATGCTCTCGATCACCGGAGCATCGGCCGGGCGACCCGTCTTGGGGTCGGTCGGGGTAGCCGCGATGGCGTGGACCACCTCTTCGCCGCTCACGACTCGACCGAACACCGTGTGCTCGCCGTCCAGCCAGTGGGCGTGGCCCTCGGTGATGTAGAACTGGTAGGGGGAGCTGTCCTCGTCTCCGTCCTTCTTGGCGGCGGCCAGTACGAAGGGGCTGTGGACGAGCCCATTGTCCGCCTCGGAGGGGATCAGCTCGGCCTCGTCGTCCTCGGTCCACTTGGTGGGATCGGGATCGGTGGTCGCGGGATTGCCGCCCTGGATCATGAAACCGCGGATGATGCGGTGGAAGCGCGTCCCCTTGTAGATGCCGCTCTCCACGTTGCCCAGGAAGTTGGCCACATGCTTGGGGGCGGCCTCCTCGTAGAGGGCCACCTCGATCGGACCCAGGGAGGTGTTGATACGCACCCGGGGGGAGCCGGAGGGCGGAGGGGGGTTGAAGAGCGTGATCCCGGTCTCCTCGAGCTGTTTGCGCGTCCCAGCGATGGAGTTCGAGAGGTAGTCGAGGAGGGTCTCCGATGCGCCGTCCACACCGATCGGCATCTCCAGCTTCAGGATGGGGGCGGCGCTCGACTCCAACTTCTTCACCAGGTCTTGGGCCTCGTCGAGTCGACCCTGTGAGACGGCGACCTGGGCCGCCTGGAGATAGGCCCAGCCGTCGAGCCCCTCAGCGGCGAGCTGGGGCGCCACGGACTCCAGCCGATCGAGATCGCCGCTCTGGAAGGCTTCACGCAGGCTGTCCAGACTGGCGTGGAGGCTCTGCTTCTTCTTCTGCCCCATGAGCTGGCCGGCGATGATCAGGGCGGAGACTCCGATGGCGGCGAAGGCCAACATCTTCCAGTTGGCTTCGATCCAAGTGGCGAAGGCACTCTTCTCCTCCTGAACGAGGGTGACTTCGGTGGGTGCCTTGTGCTTTTTGGCCATGAGCTTGGGGGGGTGCAGTTCGGCGAAGCTATCGGAGGCAGCCGGGCGACAAGCCGTGCTTATTGATCGCCGTACTTATTGATCGGTAGAGGGGCGGGCTCCGCGCCGAATGGGCGGGGCGGCCGGGCATTCTAGCGGGAAGGCGGGGGCCCACAAGATCACCACGGGCCTGGGAAAGGGGGCTGGAAGCCCAAGATCGCGGGCAGCCAGGCTATCGTGGTGGCCCCCACGACCCCTGGGAGGTGCCCTTGTCCGCTCAAACCACGATTGCTGCCCTCTGTCTAGCCCTCGCGCTTCCCTATCCCGCCATGGGGGCACCCGGGCGCACCCGGCCCCTGCACCTCGACGACGCCTACCAGAAGCGACTGGAAGCGGCTGGCTCGGACGTGGACAAGTTGTGGGATCTCGCGATCTGGTGCGAGGACACCGGCAGGGACAAGGAGGCGTCCAGTGTTCTGCGCCGTCTGATCCGCATCGATCCGGATCACCGCAGGGCCCGGGAGAAGCTGGGCCACATCCTCTATGACGGACAGTGGTTCACCAGTGAGAAGAAGCTCGCCAAGTACAAGGCCGAGGAGGAGGCCCGGCGAGCCAAGGAGCAGGGGTTGGTCGAGTTCGACGGCCGGTGGGTGGACCCGGGTGACCTGCCCTTCTTGGAGCGCGGACTGGTTCGCGGACCGGACGGTGCCTGGCGCAGTCCCGAGGAGTTGAAGAAGCTGGAGGAGGGGTGGGTCCTCCAGGATCTCATCTGGATTGCTCCCGACGAGGTCGACCAACTGGACGCGGGGCTCTGGAAGTGCGGGGAGGAGTGGCTCGACCTCGCCGCCGCCAACCGCTTTCACCGACGCATCGAGCACCCCTGGCGCATTCCGGGCGAGGGGGTGATCCTGCGCACGACGGCGGCGCGTGAGACCGCCGAGAAGGCGCTTCCAGAGATGGAGCGGGCCTATCGGGAGATGCGACGCGTCTTCGGCCGGCTGCCTGCGGAGCCGGTCGAGGCCTTCCTGGCTGGGCGGGCGGACGAGCTCGGCCTGCTCTGCAGCGAGGGTCTACGGGGCCATGGCCCGATCGACGGCCGGGGGCTGATCGAGTCGATGGAGGCCCTCTTCGGCGAGAGCTGGATCGACCCCGGGAGCGGGCGCTGGCTCGGTGCGGGGGTCTCCTGGTGGGATCCCAACGAGTCCGACGGGGACAAGTATGGGGTGCACCGCGCCCGTTTCGCACTGGGCCTCTCCTTCGTCGAGGCGCTCGACCCCAGCCCAAAGAGTCTCGCCAAGCTGCGCAAGGCGCGGAAGAAGGGGCTCCCCAAGGGCTTTGCAGCTTCCTACTACGCCGAGAAGAAGCTGCCCCCCTGGCTCCGCTGGGGGTCGGCTGTCTACGCCGCCCGCTACTACCGGGACCAGGTCCAGCGTGGGGGGGATCCCTTCTGGACTCGGGTTTGGAGTGTCGAGAATCTCGAGCGGCGCGGGGGTCTGCCCCCCCTGGACGAGGTTTTCTCGATGGAGGTCTCCGGGCTCCGCAGCGACACCCGTTTCACCCTGGCCGCAGGTCTGGTGGTGGCCTTCCTGGTCGATGGCAGTTGTGTGGAGGTGCGCGAGCGCATGGACGAATTCCGCGCCGCCTTCCGAGAAGGCAGGGAGACCGGCAAGATCCTCGCGAAGCTGCGTAAAGAGGTGGAGAAGCACGAGAAGGAGCTGCGCGCCTTCGCCGGTCTCTGAATGCGACATGCCCTAACTGCCCAGCCTCTTTGCCACACCCATGATCCTGCTCCCGACCCTGACCCTCCTGACCGCAGCCCTACCCCAAGGGGGTGCCGCCGGCCACCATCCTCCCGAGTCGGTCCTCTACCTCGAGGTTCCGGATCTGCCCGGGGCCTTGGATGCCTACACACGCACGGCCCTGGTCGCGACCTTGGCCGATCCCGCCCTCAGTGAGGCGGTGGGGGAGGCCCTGGGGCACGAGGAGTTCAACCTGGTCGCGCTGGCCAAGGATGCCTACGAGCAGGCGGTCCAGGGGATCCCCCAGCTCCCCGACGCGGGTCACCTGCTCTTCGAACCCCTGCGGGGGGTCAGCCTTTCGGTCTCGGCCCCCAATGGAAGCCTGACGCCCATTCTCGTGCGGGCGATGGAGGGTCGGGGACTCGAGGATCTGGTCCAGGAGGTCACCTTTCAGCTCGAGCTGGAGATGGAGAGCGAGGAGGCGGCAACGCGCCTGCTCGACGCATTCGTCGCCCGCAGCCGTGAGCGGGGGATCGACGTCAAGCAGAAGCTCTACAGCGAGGGTCGCAGCTTTCGTCCGGATTCGGGCGACCCCTTCGACAAGCGAACCCAGATTGCTCAGGGTGGCCGGTACCTGGCGGTCTTCTTCGGGCCGGGGACTCCGGTGGGTTGGTTCGACCGTCTGGCGGGACGCTCCGCGGGATTGAAGTTGGAAGCGCCGGGCACGTTCACGGCCGAGGGAACGACGGTCTTTCGCTACCACGCGACGTTCCAGGAGGAGCTCTTCGCGATGGCGGACTGGACCGAGTTCAGTCCTTTGATCGAGTTGGCCGAGGGTCTTGCCGGGCCCGTGGTTCCCCTGCTCCTGCGGGGCGGTGACTGGCGGGTGACGATCGACCCCCGCGGCCGGGTGATCACCGAGGGGCTCTATCCCAGGGGCAAGCGTCCCCTGGATCGGGTTCTGGGGGACCAGCCCCTTCCCGGCGACGTGGAGAAGTACCTGCACCCCGATGCGGTCGTGGGGTGGGCGACATCCTTCAATGGGGAGCCGCTCGGGGAGTGGCTGCGGACCCTGGCCCTGCCGAATGGAAGCAACATGATGGATGGGCTCGAGGAGCGCTACGGCTTCCGGCCCGACCGAGACCTCGTCGCGCCCCTGGGGTCGGCCATGGTCTACAGTCTGCCCCAGCCCAAGACCCTGCTCGCGGCTCCGCCCCTGACGATTGCTTTCGCCTTGGATGACGGTGAGGCTTTCGAGAAGGGCATGGACGGCCTCGAACGGGCGCTCAGCGAGCTGTTCGGCAGGCGGTTGCAGCTCTCGGTAGGGGAGTACCGCGGAATGCGCATGTACTCCCTCGAGATCGACTGGAGGGCGCTCGGTATGCGAGGGGACTTCCCCGTCAATCCCAGCGCCTTCATCAAGCCGACCCTGGTCATCGCCCCGGACCGTGTCTTCCTGTCGACCCTGCCCAGTCAGGCCAAGCGCGAGATTCGCCGTCTACGCGCCTCGGCCGAGGAGTCGGGGCCTTCCCGGGAGTTCCCCGATGGCGTGAGCTCCTTCGGTTTCGCCGACTGGCCCCGTTTCGCCGGCAAGCTCTACGACACGGCGCGGGCGACCCTACCGATGATCGGTGCTCTCAGCTCGGAGGAATTCCCGATCGACGTGGGTGCCCTGCCTCCCTCGGAGGTGCTTCTCTCGCACTTTGCCGAGAGTCGGCGTTGGCGTCGTCCCCGGGGCGAGGGCCAGGTCGAGTTCTATCAGGAATCCTCTTTCGGGCCCGAGACGGCCTTCCTGGGCGGCTTTGCCCTGAGCGTGATGGTGGCCCAATCCCAGCGCAGTGCCCAGATCTACGCCATCGAGACCGAGAACGAGGCCCAGGCCCGTGCAGGCGTGGTGCAGCTCGAGGCGGATATCCAGATGTTCAAGATCGACCAGGGACGCTGGCCCCGGGATTGGGAGGATCTCTGCGCTCACTGTCCCCTGGACCACGAGCCCATCCGGACCGATCCTTGGGGGGGTGCCTATCACTTCCAGGCGAGCGACGCGGGTATCGTGGTCTGGTGCGACGGCCCCAACGGAATCAACGAGCAGGGACAGGGAGACGATATCGTCGTCCGCTGAGAGCGGGTGCGCTGTGAAGCGGGTCCGGTCCAGACCTCAGCCGGGCACCCTGCGGTATCGCTGGCGCAAGGCGCGCCAGCGGACGACCCGTGCCCTGGGCGTTCGCTTCGGAGCGCGTTTCATCCGTCACCTGTCCCGTCGTTGCGAACGCACGGAGTTGCACCGGGAGTTGCGTGACCGTCTGGAAGAGGAAGGTCCGATCCTGATCGCTCTGTGGCACGGGCGCAGTGCAGCGGCAGCGCCTTTCTTTCCGGCCGACAGCATCGCGGTTCTCGTCTCGGCCAGCGAGGACGGAAAGGTGGCGACGACGATCCTGGGCAAGCTTGGGTACGAGATCATCCGTGGCTCATCGAGTCGCGGGGGTGCGCGGGCGGTGCGTGACATGCTCGCGGCCCTGCGGGCGGGCAAGCACGTGGCCCTGACCCCCGACGGCCCGCGGGGGCCGATGCATTCGATGAGTCCGGGGATCGCATTCCTGGCCCGTGCGACGGGTGCGCCCATCCTGCCCGCCGGCATCGCTGTGGACCGTGCTTGGGAGTTGTCGAGTTGGGATCACTACACGATTCCCAGGCCCGGGGCGCACCTGGTCTGTGCCTACCAGGAGCCACTCCGGATCCCCAGGGATGTTTCGGGTGCCGCCCTGGCTGAGTGGTCGAGTGAGCTGCGGCGCCGGTTGCGCGCCGCTGAGCGCGAGGCGGCGCAGCACCTGGGCCGCGAACCGGACTGGATCGATTGGGCGCCGGAGGAGGAAGCCGAGTACGGAGGGGAGTTTTAGGGTGATCCGTGTCGGAACGGCGGGCTGGTCCTATCCCGACTGGGAGGGCCGGGTCTATCCCCGTTCCAAGCCCCGTGGCTTTCAGCCCCTGGCATTCCTCTCCGGCTACATCGACTGCATCGAGATCAACAGTTCCTACTACACCGTGCCCCGTGCCGAGCACGCGGCTCACTGGGCGGAGCTGGTGAGTGGGCAGGAGGGTTTTCGCTTCATCGCCAAGCTCCTGCGCAGCTTCACCCATGGGGCTCGGCCCGAGGAGAGTGGGGAGTGGGAGGTGGAGATGGAGCGTTGGCTTGCGGGCCTGGCTCCTCTGCGGCGGCGGGGACTCTTGGCGGCGGTCCTGGTGCAGTTCCCGGCCACCTTCCAGGAGAGCCCGGAAAACGTGCGGCATCTGGGCGTGTTGGCCACTCTTCTGGGGGATGTGCCCCGTGTCCTCGAGGTGCGTCACCGTTCCTGGTTCGAGCCGCCCGCCCTCTCGGAGATCGCCGGCTTGGGCTACTCCTTGGCGCACATCGACCTGCCGGCTTCCTGGAACCACCCACCGGAGCGTTTTCGTCCCACCGGTCCGATCGGCTACCTGCGCCTGCACGGGCGCAACGAGGGGAGCTGGTTTCGCTCCAGTGCGGGCCGCAACGAGCGCTACGACTACCTCTACTCTCCGCCGGAGATCGGGGAGCTCGCCTACCGTGCGGACGCCATCGCGGCTGCTAGTGACCAAACCTTCGTCATCGCCAACAACCACTTCGAGGGCCAGGCCCTGGCCAACGCCTTGGAGCTCAAATGGCTCTTTGGGGGTCGCCGCCCGGTCGCCGCCCCTCCAGAGCTCGTCGCCGCCTTCCCCCACCTCGCGCCCCTGACCACCACGAAGCCACCCGGCGGGCTCTTCGAAGGGAAGGAAGAGGGTCGCCCGTAGGCCGACCCGTAGGCCGATGGGAGTGGTCGGAACCCCGATCCTCAGTGCTCGAAAGCGTCGACGTGAAGGACGAGACCCTCCTGGAGGTCGACGGAGCCATGGCCAAGACGTTCTCCGCTATCCAGGGAGACGCCGTGGATCCCGTGTTTGGCGGGAAAGAGTCCCACGACGGTGGTCTCCACCCCGGGAAAGAGGATGACGTGGGTGGCCAGGTTGTGTTCGGCCGGGACGGAGGCGCCGGGTTGCAGGGTCCATTCGGAGAGATCGCCCCCCTCTGGTGCGGCGAGGGTGATTCGCAGGGGGGAGGCCCGCAGGGGCGGCAGCTCCAGGATCTCTCCGGTCATCTCCACCCTGCGCGTGGCGAGATGCACTTCGTCTTCCACGGGCCGCCACTGAAGGCGCAGGCGATAGGTCCCTGGCTGCACGCCATCGAAGCGGAAGGTGCCATCGAGGGAGATGGGGCGCTGATCCACCTCCTTCACCACGAGTACCCTTTGCCCCCCGATGGTGGTGCTCTCGGTCCGAAAGAGGGTCGCCAGGGCTCTCTCCCCATAGACCTCGGGGGCGACCGGAAGGGGTTCGACCCTGCCCGTCAGGATGCCGGTCTGATAGGCACAGCAGAAAACCCTCTCTTCCCCCGGCAGGAGGGTGAAGGGCCCCGACACCATCGGAGGATCGGAGGAGTCGATGGCGCTGCGAGGGGGACCCTGGGGGACGACATCGAAGGGACAGTCTTGGTTGGCGAACCATCGCAGGGAGATTCGCGGGGGGACCTCTTCCCAGGAACAGCCCTCGTCCTCGAGGAGGCGGAAGGAGGGACGGGCCAGGAAGGGCAGATGGGAGAGGTCGACATAGGGGGCTGCGCTGGCCTCGCCCAAGAGGCCTCGTTCGGCTGCCAGGTCGACCGCTCGGGCCGCTTCGGAGAAGTGGGTCCAGTCGGGGCTGGACCACATCTTTGAAATCGCCTGCAGGGCCTCTTCGGCAGGGGGCCTCGCGAAGGCGATGGAGGAGTTCCCCTCAAAGGCCCAGGCCGGCACCAGCGAGGCGGTCGCGAGCCGATCGGCGAGGGCTCCGGGAAAGGGAACCCCCTGGACCTCTAGGATCACCCGAGCCCGAGGCTCGAGGGGGATTTCGACTCCCTCTTGCCCGGGATCGAGGGGGACCAGGAGGAAGAGGTAGGGATCCCTGCCGGCCCCTTCGATCTCCAAGAGCCCGCGCTTCGAACTACCCCGTACGAAGGTGAGCGGTAGCTTGCCCTCGCGCTCGATTCGCTCTTCACCGTCGTAGTAGTGGAGCCGTAGGGGGAGTGGAATGTTCCCCGTGACGACGACACGCCGCGGGTTCGCCTCGGCCTTCCCAGCCGGCGCGCTGCGGGCCTTCCGGTCGAGGGCAGGACTCGGGGCGGCGGCCATCTCCCTCTCCCCTGACCCCGGCATCGGGGAAGAAAGGTCGGGGGGCTGTGAACGGGAGGCCTGCACATCTCCCCACCCAGCTCTCGCCCAGAGGAGCCATGCCAGGGCACCACAAATCCCAAGCGCGAGACCGGCGGTTGCCCAGCGTCTATTTCCCATCGTCATAGCACAGCCCCGACGGCCCCACGATCATACCGGCTTCGAGGATGCCCTGAGCCGTGCACTCGGCCCTGTCCTTCCACAAGAGGGGCGTGCAGGAGCCGTTTGCGAAGGCTTCGACATATCCATAGACCCTGACCTCGGCCCACCAATCCTCCTCGACACAGATCCAGTCATCCTCCCCATGGGTGGGCGGATGGTCTTGGCGATAGGTCTGCTCGTGCCAGCCACCTCCGATGTCGGGCAGGTGAATGTTCAGGCCGAAGACCTTGAGGGAGATGGCGGATAGGTGTTCCGTGCTGGCGGCCATTTCGAGTTCTACCCTCCGCCGGCTCAGGGGGCCGGGAATACCGGGATAGTAGACCTCTCCGAAGGAGTACAGACGCGCCCCGCAGTCGTCCTCGATGAGATCGATGATGCCGAAGGTGTCCAGATTCCACAGAGCACTGAGTCGACCGATATCCGGTTGACAATGCCAGAGGAAGGTCACTCTCCAAGTGGCCCAGGCGTCAGCCGATGCCTGGACCGAACAGCCGCTGACCTGGTCCATCATGGTGGCATGGGTGCTGGCGCTCGGAACGTACGCCACCGCCTTCGCCGCTCCGGCGCCACCGCCGCAGCCCGCATTGGGGCAGTGATCCTTCTGTAGGAGGGGCTTGCTCTGGTCGTGCTCCACGTGCACCTCCCAACAGGGCTTTGGGGCCTCCTGGGCGGCGGCAGAAACAGCCGGCAAGCAAACGAGGAGGAGCCCAATCCCAATGCGCCAAGGCGAGGATCCCCGCCATACGGTCAGCGGAGCGGTCGCAATCAACCGGCGAAGAAGGGGGGCGAAGGGGAGGTCAAGCATTGGGATGGATCGAGGGGAAAGGAACGGAAAACGGGGTTCGGCGGGGCTGGGTAGGATCCGGGCCGCCAGGGAGGTGACCGCGCGGCGGAGCCCTCGGTTTCCACCGAAAAGCCAAATTCGCCGCTACGGCCCTTCCCGAGGGAAAGAGCCCGCATTCCTTGGCAAACAGCGCCATCCGTGAAATCGGCCACGAATCAGGCGATGGGCCTCGAGAACGACTTCCGCCGGTAGGCCGGCCGTTTGCGAGTTTCCGCCGGGACACCGTCGGCGACTGGGCACGAGCAACGGGCTCGAACGGCAGAGCAGCCAGATCAAGCAGTGGCGCCCGCCTCGCAGCCCTCTTTTCGAACGCCGCCTTCCTGCTCCGAATAATCAGCGATGTCACGACCGAGTTCGCGAGGAGTGGGAAAGCCGACGCCTCTACCTCAGCATGGACGCAAAATGAGGACTAACACGGCCACAATTGCTCCGCCCTCTGCCTCTGGGCATGACGATGCCCCTCATACCGAGTCAATCTGTGCGCCTATGTAACTGCAGGACTACAAACTACCCTTACAAGAGCGCTTCCAAGTACTCCAGGTATTTTTCCACCCAGCCAGCAACAATCTTACGCGCTTTCTCAAGTTCGACGTTCTCTGCGTCTCTTAGCGGACCCACCGCTTTGCCTCTGTGGCGTCCTTGCTTCAGTGGCCGGGCATTAGCTAATTCTCCAATCTCATTCCATTCTAAGCGGTCGATGCCCAGTTTTCGCATTGCGGTCTTCTTGGAGCGAAACCTCCGGGATAGAGCGTCTCTAATCTCGTACAGATGGACCAATTCATTGGCAGGGTCTTTCACTGCTTCCTTATAGCTCATAAGTATTCGCCTAAGGACGTCGTCAGATTGCCTGTGCTTTTCTATGAGGAGGGCAATCCGATCTTGTTTGTTCCGCCGCTCGCTCTTTGTGTCTGTGATGATGCAACCATTCTTATCGGCTATGGTTATGTCGACACATCCAAAACGAATCGTTCCGACGAATGAAGTAGGCCCCAGGTGGACAATTCTTTCTCCACGATCAGTAATGTCTATTCGGGACGGTTTGCTCAACTCATAGTTTTTATGGGTCGTGATTTGAACCGCAAGCAGTCTGCTTTCGATCTTCTTGGTCAATTCTCTTTCTATCGAATTGCCCGTATCGTGTTTCTCGGGATCGATTGTTGCGATCGCCGTTCCATCCTTTATCTCAAGGGCACCGCCTTCAAAGGAGAGTGTAATCGGCTCCTCGAGGTATGTTGGGGGAGAGTATTTCCATTCCAGTCGCGTTTCCACAATCATGGTCATTGGTTGTTCCACAAATGGCATTACAACGAACCGCGTAGGCCGATGCCCGCGGAGTCGCCGGATTCTCGCAATACCTGGTCGCGGGGGCAAGGACCTGGGACGCTTTTGCGAACGAGGCTTGCAAGCGTGGGCGACCCTCGGAAGCCATCGTTCCTAGGGTAAGTGTAAGAGCCGAGAGGGGGGGAGCTATTCTTGGCTGAGGTGACCTTGCCCCCAAAGTAGGACCACTCGACCTTATCGGAAGTCGGGGCCGGCTCCCTAGAACCGGAAGGGTAGGCGCAGGTGTTCGAGGTAAGGCAGTGGAGAGCTGAGATCCGGGCCCGTGCCGTTTCCGTCGAGATCGAAATCGACGCGCCAGCGGACAAAGTCCCATTGGGACTGGTTCAGAGCGGTGATATCAGGCGTCCAGCCGTGGGCGGCGCTCGCATCGGGCTGGCCGGTCTGGGGGTCGAGAACGGTCGCGTCCCAGTTGAAGCGGACCGTCGTGCCGGATGGGAGCTGATCGGGAAGCGAGCCCCCCGCGCGGAAGGAGCGCGGAACCAGGGCGGCCGACGAGATCGCTCACCGGAGGCGGGTGCTGCTGTACGGGCCTGCATGTCCGTCGCCCGGCCCATTGGAAGAAGGAAGCCTCCGGACTACGCCCAGTGCACCCTATTTCGATGGCCGCGCGCCCGTAACGGTCTCCTGGACAAGGGAACAACGGGAGTGAACATGGAAAGACGTCGACTCATCATCCTGGGCGGCGGTTTCGCGGGACTGCACGCTCTACGCGAGCTGGCGGAGGTGGAAGAGCTTTCGATCACCCTGGTCGATGGGCGCGAGACGAGCCTGGTCAAGCCCTCTCTGCCCGAGGTCGCCTTCAGCGGCAAGAGCGTGGACCACGCCCGCTTCCCCCTGGCCGAGGCGGTGCGCCGCGCCGGCGCCCGGTTCATTCACGCCTCGGCGCGCAAGATCGACCCGGGGGCGCACCACGTCGAACTCGAAGGCGGAGAGACCCTGACCTACGACTACCTCTTGATCACGGCCGGTGCCAAAAAGGACTACGACGCCATTCCCGGCTATCGAGAACACGGCTATTCCCTTTGCGATGACAGGGAGGCTCCGCGGTTGGCCGCCCGTGTCGCGGAGCTGCGGGAGGGTCCGATCGTGATCGGCTCGGCCAGGAGCGAGTGGGGCAGTCGCATCGACGTGCCACGGCTAGCCGCACCCTGCGAGGGGCCCATCGGCGAGGCGATGTTCATGTTGGACCACGAGTTGCGCCGACGTGGGATTCGTGACCGGACCACGCTGAGGGTCTTCTCGCCGGGCGAAATCTTCTTCGAAGATGTCGGCGCCGCGGTGCATGACGCTCTCGGTCCGCTCATCGTCGAGCGGGAGATCGAAGTTCACGTGGACAGAACCCTGGTCGCGCTGCATGGGGGCGAAGTGGAGTTCGAGGATGGGGAGCGCTGGCCCAGCGCACTCACGCTGGTCATTCCTCCCTACGTCGGAAGCCCTCTGATCCAGGCCTCTGCCGGCCTCGGCGATGAGCGGGGATTCATTCCCACGGATCACGCGATGCGCCACCTCGACTATCCCGAGATCTTCGCGGCGGGGGACGGGACGGCCCTCGCCATGCCCAAGCTCGGACACATCGCGATTCATCAAGCGGACATCGCCGCCGCGGCTCTGCGCAAGGAGCTGACCGGCCGGGGAGAGATCCCGCCCTTTGAACCGGAGATCTTCTGCATCATGAACCGTGGCGGCTCCCAGGCGACGATGATCCTCTCCGACGTCCTCTTTGGCGGGAAAACCGACCGCGCCGTCTCGAACCCCCTCGTCCACGCAATGAAGTGGGGCTTCGACAGCTACTACTTCCACACGCGCGGCCATCTGCCGCCGGAGATGGCCCAGGATCTTCTGCTGCGCATCCTGCGCAGCTAGCAGCCCGCGCCTCTCCCGGCCCACCGCCCTGGTCGCCCC
>JALWOP010000383.1 GCA_027083445.1 Planctomycetota bacterium
GTACTGGATAGGTCGAGGAAGGCGCCCCCCCCCGTCCCCAGCCAGAGGTGGCTGCGCTCGTTCCCGTTGAAGGAGAGGCCCTCCTTGTACATCGTCTTGGCCCAGGGATGCATGGGCTTCTGACTGGCCTTGTATTCGTCCGCCAAGGCCAGGTGTGCCCCGGAGAGGGGGTCGGGGAACTCATCTCCCTCCTCTTCGAGCTGATCGAAGACCGAGTTCTCGTCGGCGATCCCCAGGGTCGACGCCACCACGTGGCGCCAGTAGGCGCTTCACGTGTCCTGGGGCAGGTCTCCGGTCACGAAACCATTCACGCAGTAGACGTCGAGCAGGCCGTCCAGGTCGAGGTCGGCGCAAACCGGCGTCCAAGCCCATCCGGCCTTCCCGGTCCCCGCGAGGTCGGCCTCGCGGAAGCCCCCCTCCTCGGTCCCCAGGAAGAGGCGGTTGCCCGTCGCCAGGGCGGAGAGATCATCGAAAGTCGTGTCGGTATGCCGACTCTGCAGGCGGGCCAGGATGCGATTGCCGGTCGTTGACGAAGGCCGCGTCAGGTAGAGATCGAGGCGGCCGTCGGCATTCAAGTCCGCCCAGCTACAACCAAAGGTGATGCCGCTGGCAGCCACGCCGAGCTCGCCCGCCACATCCTCGAAGTGCCCACTCCCGTCGTTGCGCCAAAGGCGGTTCGAGCCGAAGTTGTTGGCCGTATAAATGTCCAGATCCCCGTCGCGGTCGTAGTCCGCCACGGCCGCCGCATAGGTCCAGCTCCGATCGCGGATCCCGCTGGCATGGGTCACGTCCTCGAAGCGCTCGCCGGCGACGTTGCGCAGAAGCACGTCCGGGGCTCCATTGAGCGCTTCGACCCAGGAATCGTTGGGCTCCTTCTCCATGCGCCCGTAGGCGCAGGCGTAGAGGTCGGTGAAGCCGTCCCCATCGGCATCGAAGGCCGCAAGTCCGTACAGGGGCGCGTAGAGGTCGAGCCCTCGCTCTTCGGTGACATCCCGAAAACGGCCTGTACCGTCGTTTTCGTAGAGGCGCAACGGCTGTCCGTGGGGGGCGTCGTCCAGGCTCCGCCAACCGACGTGCGCGACGGCCAGGTCCTGGTCCCCATCGTTGTCGTAGTCGAAAAAGAGCACCCCCGTTCCTTCGCGCTCCCCAGACAAGCCGGCGCTCTGGGTCTGGTCGTCGAATCCTTCCTCGCCTCCCAGCAAGAGATAGCTCCGCTCGGGACCGGGTAGGAACAGATCCCAGCGGCCGTCCCCGTCCACGTCTCCCGCGGCCAGCCCGCTCCAGCCGTCGCTGTCATTCCCCGGCTGTCCGAATCGAGCGCCCTCTCGATAAACCCCCGCCGGGCGGGTCACGTCGGCGAAGAGCGCCTTGGCTTGACGGGTCACCTCGCCCTCGTCCAGGCGCCAGGCGTTGATCGTCCACAGGCCTCCACTGAGGCTCACGCCCAGGCGCAAGGCGAAGTCCAGGGACTCTCGGCCCCCCCGGGCATCCTCGCCCACCAGGTGGAAGTAGACATCGGCAGCTCCCCAAGTCTCCCCGTCCTTTGGATCGGCGAACTCGGCCCGGGCCACCGACCAATGCACGTCGGAGACCCGACGCCAGGGTCCCAGACGCCGCTGGATCGAATCGAGGAGGCCGGCACGGTCGACCCTGGGGGGCTCCCCCAGGGTCGAGCGCAGCGCCCCCAGGGGCAACTTGCGCGCCTGGGATTCGGGAGCGGCAAAGGGATCGTGCCCCCCGAAGTCCGCAGCCAGGGCTCGCTCGATGCCCGCGAAATCGCGTAGGCGGAAGCGGTCTCCCAGATCCTTCAGCCAGTCGGTGAGACCCGTACTCAAGACCTCGGCTGTGACGATGCTCGTCACGGGCGGGCGTGGATCGGGCAGGCTGAGGTCGACCTCAGGGTTTTCCCGAGGTTCGGCCTGCGAAGTGCCCGCGGAAGGCGTAGAGGCGGCGGAGGCTGCGCCGGAACCCTCGGTGGGGGTGCTCCTGGAGCAGCCCGAAGAGAGCCAGAGGGGGATGAGAGCGAGGAGCGGGGAGAGGCGCATGAGCAGTGGCAAGAGGGGGAGTGTCCTGGGCTATCGGCACTCGCCGGAGGGAAAGCTTATCGAACCCGCCCCACCCTCCCCAGACTCGAATGCCGAACCCATGAATACCGAGCCGCGCTCGTGCATAGAATGGCCTTTCCGCCCTACGAACCGCGTCGGACGGTGATAGGGCGAGAGTGGACCGAGAGAGACCGTTGGAGAACCCGCTTTCCACCCGACGGCAGGTGGACGCTCTCGTTGCGAGCGTCTATGCAACCCTGCGCGATCTGGCCGGCCGCGCCATCCAGCGCGCGCCCGGCAGACGTTCGATCTCCCCGACCGACCTCCTGCACGACTGCTACTTGAAGCTGGTGCATTCGCGCGGAATCCAGGGCTTCGACCAAGAGCAGTTCATCGCCTTGACGGCACGCGTGCTACGCAACCTGCTCGTCGATCGCGAGCGCGCGCGGCGCACCTTGAAACGAGGCGCCGCCCACGAACGCCTCACGCTTCGGGATGTTCCGCTCGAGAACTCCGAATCCGTCGACCTCCTGGACCTCGACGTGGCCCTGGAGCGCTTGGCCGCGGTGGATGAACGCCAGGCCCGCATCGTCGAGTTGCGTTTCTTCGGGGGTCTGACACAGGAGGAGATTGCCCACGCCCTGGGCTGCTCCGTCCGAACGGTCGCCGGTGATTGGAAGATGGCCAGGGCCTGGCTGCACCGGGAGCTCTCGCGCATGGAATCCGAGGACGAGTCCCCGTCGCAGTGAAACAGTCCGATCGACACGAGCGCCAGAGGGCCCTCTTCCACCAGGCCCTCGACATCCCCCCGGCGAGACGCGATGCCTGGCTCGTAGACGCCACCGAAGGCGATGCGGAACTCCTGCAAGAACTGCGCGAGCTGCTCGCCCACGCCGAGGCATCGACATCCTTCTTGGAGCACCCACCGATCGAGGACCTGCCAAGGGCCGAACTTTCGATCGAGACACTCCACATCCCCGGCTTCCGGCTGAAGCAGGAGATCGGCCGAGGTTCGATGGGAGTCGTCTTCCTCGCCGAGCAGGAAGCACCGAGACGCGAAGTGGCGATCAAGTGCCTGCGCCCGGACTGCATCCTCGGCGGTTCCTTGGAGCGCTTCCAGCGGGAGGCGCAGATCCTGGGGCAGTTGCACCATCCCTACATCGCACAGATCCATGGCGCCGGTCGCAGCCGGGGCGAACCGGCCGGGGTGCCCTGGATCTCGATGGAATACGTGCGTGGAGTCCCCCTGCACCACTACGTGCAGGAACAGCAGCTCGGCCTCGATGCGACCTTGGTACTCTTCATCGATCTGTGCCAAGCCATCGGCCATGCTCACCGCCAAGGCATCGTACACCGCGACCTCAAGCCTTCGAACCTGCTCGTCGACGGGGACGGCCATGCCCATGTGCTCGACTTCGGGGTCGCGCGAATGGTCCAGAGCTCGCGTGCACTGGACGAGGCACGCACCCGCACGGGTCAACTGATCGGCACCTTGGCCTACATGAGCCCGGAACAGGCGCGCGGTGAAACGACCGCGGTGCGTGCCCCCTCCGACGTCTACTCCCTGGGTGTCCTCTTCTTCGAGATCCTCGCCGGAGAGCCCCCCTATCCGATCGACGATCGCGACCTTCTGGTTTCGATTCGCACCATCTGCGAAGGAGCACCGACTCCCCTGCGCCGCGTGCGCCCGGATCTGCCCCGCGATCTCGAAACCATCCTCGGCTGTGCCCTGGAGAAGCGTCCCGACCAGCGCTACCGGGATGCCATCGCCCTCAGCGACGACCTGAAGCGGCTGCGGATGAAGCGGCCGATCCACGCCAGGCCCCCGAGCCCTCTCGATCAAGGCCTGAAGTTCATCCGCCGCCATCCCGGCCTCTCCGGTTCCCTGGCCGCGACCGTGATCTCCCTGGCCCTGCTCGCCTTCGTCGCCGAGAGGGGCCGGCGGCGCGTCGCCGCGGAGCTCGGACGGACCAGCGAGGGACTCGAGTTCTTCGCCCACACCCTCTTTCAACTCGTGCCCCGGCTCGGTTTTTCTCCGGACCAACACGAGGCCCTGGCCGGTGTCCTGCGCCGTCTCGACCGCCAGCTCGGCGACGACCCGGACAATCGCGCCCTGCTCGACGCTCGCGCCCAAGCGCTCTACGAACTGGCCAGCCTCTATCAACGCACCCTCGAGGACGATCCCAAGCTCCGTGGGAAAGCGATTGCAAGCCTCGAGGAAGCGCGCAGGACACGGGAACACCTCCTCTCCCTCTTCCCCGAGGACAAGGCATCGCTCCTGCACCTGCCATCGATCGACGCCAAGCTCGGTGAGCTTGCCGGCAGCGAAGCTGAACGCGATCGCTATTGGCAGCGTGCCCAGGAAAGCCTCGAGCGCCTGGTCGAGGAGCATCCAGGCGACGCCGAGATCATCGAAGACCTGGGTTGGGCCCTGGAACGGGCGGCCACGGCTGCCCTGCACGCAGGGGACCTGCCGCGAGCCAAGGAGCTGGCGGCGCGGCATCTGCGTGACGCGGAACACATCCTGGCAGCGGAACCTGGGAACTGGAAGTACATCTTCAACGCAGCGGCCGCCCTGCGCATACAGGCCAGACTTGCCCAGTTGGAGCAACGAGAAGAGGACGCCGTGCGCTTCCAGATCCGTTGCATGGAGCTCTTTCGCCGCCTGACCGAACTGCAGCCCCTGCGGCGGGATTTCCTCATCTCACGCATCGCATGTGCGCTTCACCTGGCCCGTATGATGCCGCTGGAGCAACGTAGCGCCCTGGCCGAGGAGGGTTTTGCCCTCGCGCGCTCCATGCTCTTCACCGATCCTGGCAGTCTCGCCTCCCAAAGGCTGCTCCTCGCGGCGCTGCGCGAGATCGAGCTGGCCGCCCCGGAGCGCGTCCCCACTTTCGTCGAGGAGCTCCGCTCGGTGGTCCCCCTCGCGGACCGCCCCTCTCGAAACACACAGCATGGACGCTTTCTCCTCCTGGCCGCACGCTGGTACGAATTGCACGCCGAATTGGGCTCGAAGGTCATCGACCCAGAGGGACGACGAGCGCTGGAGAAGGTGCTCGACCCCCTCGTCGGACTCCTCTCCTCCCGCCAGGTCGCCGCCTACGAGATCGAGTCGGCCATCCTTTGGCTCCTGGAGTTCGATGAGGACTTTCTGCTGGAAACCCTGGATGCCCTCCGGCAACGCTCGCCGGAAGCTGCGAGGGTGTTCGAAAGCGCCCTTGCACCCAACCTGCCGACCCCCTGGGTCCGCGCCCGGGCTGTCATCCGGCCCGCGGCTGGGTCCGGCGGCACCGCGGCGAAGACCTGCACCGAGCACTCAGCTCAAGACGAAGTGGAACAGGAGGGCCTGGAGGATCCCAACGAGTAGGCCGAGCAGCCCGCCGAGGAGCTCAATCGAGCGCAGCTCCCGGGCAGCGACTTCGAGAATCAACGCCTCGAGTCGCTCCACGGGGAATTCGCGCACCTTGCGTGTGACGACATCCTGTACGTCGAGCCCCTCCTCGATGGCTCGCTCGAGCTCGGAGAAGAGAGTCTCCCTGTCATCGACGAGGGCTCGCACGAACTGCGAGCGCAGGTCGGCCACGCGCTCCTCGGTGAGGAAGCCTCCGATCAGGGGTAGCCGCCGCAGATCCGCGATGCGGGGCTCGAGCCCCCGGGCGACCGCCCCGTCGACCAGCCGTTCGAGATCGAGGGACTCGAAAGCCGCCACCACATCCTCGTGGCCGATGAGGTGCCCCCCGACCACCCGGCCGATGCTGCGCGCGATCTCCTCCTGGCGCCTCCCGATCAGCCCCTGAACGCGCACCCCCAGGATCCGCCGCGGGTGGATCGGGCGGAAGATCATCTTCACGGCCAGACGGTTGGTCAGGTAGCCGATCGCGCCCCCCACCAGGGGCATGGTGATCCAGGCGGTAGTACTGAGGCTCATGGGCGGGCATCTTGGTGCGCTCCCGCCCCAGCCGCAAGATGCACCCTGCCCCGACCAGCGCGACTCGCCCCTGGCTGTGATCCTGCACGGAGGCGATGTCGTCGGGGAGGGGGCAGGAGGGATGGACTTGACGCCGGGGGGGACTACGCTGGGGCTATCGTTCCAACGCGCAGTGTCAGGAAAGGATCATGAGGCTTTTCTCACTCTTGGCATGCTTGGTGATGCCGTGCATTCTGCAGCTTCCCGGCCCACTGCGGCCCGAGGACTGCCACGCGGAATGCGACTGCCAGTCGATTCCCTCCCGGGACTACCCCCTGTGGTCCGACTGCCTCAACGACGACGGGAGCTGTCCGCCGAACGGAGCCGACTGCTGGTGGCAGTGTCGCCTGAAGATCCAGCACCAGGGGCAGAACATCTCCTGCCCGATGGACGGGGTCCGGATGCACGTCTACATCGCGGCGAGCTGTGACGCGACACCAGAGTCGGTCACGGCCGTGCATTCCTTCTGGCGCGCCTCCTGCCCCTGAATCCGCTCTCTTGGGAGCTATCTTGTCGAAACGAGGGCTTGGGATTGGAGCGAGCATCGTCTTGTTCGCGATGCTCGTCGGTCTCCTTCTCTGGGGGCTCGAGACAGGTGCAGGGCGGATCCCCGGGCCCTCTCAGCTCGAGGCCACAGCGGATCAAAGTTCGGACACGGAGTTCGCGGTAGCGCCCTGGCCCGACGCGACCGATAGGCAGGTCGCGGGGAGACAGAGCCTCCGCCTGCGGTTCGAATCGGCCTTGCCCGGCATTCCCTGTCCTCCCGATCCCATTCAGGTGAGTGTGACCGGCCAGGGGCCGGATGGCTCCTCCCAGGACTTGCGATTCGACCAGAACCTGCGCGGCATGCTCACGCTGGATGCCACGTCCCTCCGTGGACCTGTGACCATCGCTGCCTGGAGTCGCTTCTTCGTTCTCGATACCCCGAAAACCCTGGTGCCACCGTACCCGGAAGAGGTCCTGCTCGCCCTCGAACCCAAAGCGGTGCTGACCGTGGATCTAACGGAGATGCCCGACGGTGCAGTTCCCGCCGAGTTGCTCGTCTTGTGCAGGGAATCCGAGGATCTGACCGATGCGAAGGCCGACGGCCGATGGCGAATCCTCGAGGAGCCCGGCAGCTGGACGTTCGAGCATCTTGAGTCCGGCACTTACTCCGTAGAGGTGCGCCCCGTCCGACTCGAACCGGGTATGTACCCGGTAGACCAGCCGGCGCTTCGCTACTCCGCAGAGGTCGATGTCACCCTGGGCAAGGAGACGGTCCTCGTCCTGCCGGACTACGATCGCGATTCCGTCATGCTGAGCGGTGACCTCCTCGGCGAGCATCGACCGATCCCCAACGCACGGCTTCGGCTCCACGTCCTCCGGGGCGGGTTTCAGTCGTCGGTCCGAACGGGCGAGGGGGGCAGGTTCAGCACGGAAATCCTTGGTTCCGGCCCGGTCCGGTGCGAGCTTCTATCTGTTGACGGGACGACGAGCCACTTCCGAAACGTCTGGATGCTGGATGTTCCGTCCGTCGCCTCTCACCACGTCGAGCTACGCCTGCCGCGTGCAACCGTGGCGGGGCGAGTTGTCGACTCCGCCGGCGAACCCTGCCAGGGCGTGCGCGTTCGCATCTACCGGTTGCCGCTGGAGGACCTCTCCCCGAGCCTGGAAGGCTTTGCCAGCGCTACTACAGATGAGGAAGGCCACTACATCTTCAAAGCCCTCCCTCCCGGGCAGTATCTCGTGAATCTCCAGCCGCGCTCCCCCGTGGGCCCCGAACCTGGCCATGGGTTCGGCTACGCATCGCTGACAGTGGAGGTTGACGCCGGTCCAGTCACTGCGCCCGATCTAGTGCTCGGCGACGCCATCCACGTCCAAGGCGGCCTGACTCTTGACGGGAATCCCCCGCCGGAAGCCAGCCTGAGCCGTGTCATGATCTTTCTCCGACCCGTCGGGTCAGAGGACGGCTACTGGATCTGGCTGGCGTGGACCGATCGCGAGGGTCGGTTCGCGGGGCAGAGCGTCGGACCCGGATCCTACGATCTCTTCGCGACCGGCCATCGTGTGGCGAGCCCCGGTGGACTGCGGGTCCAGTTGCCGGCCGATGCCGAATGGATCGACGTTCCCCTCGTGCCCGCCGGTCGCTTCCATGTGCACTGGATCGATTCCACCGGCAAGTCACGCCGCTTCAAGCTGGGCATCCTGGACGAGAGCGGGCGGGCCTTGCCCGCCGATGGCGCGAATGACGAACAACGTAGCGAGCAGATTTCCCGCTGGTTGGCGCCGGGACGCTACACACTGCGAGTACAAGGCTGGAACGGGCCGCCTCGCGAGAAGGAGGTCGAACTGGGTGCAGGGGACCTGGAAGTGCGCATCCTCGGGGGATAGCGGGAGCGCATCGCCCGCACTCTCGAAGCGGGAGAACTGCGCTTCGGTCAGGCCAACCGGGACGAGCACCATCTGCCGGCTACGCGCCGGGATGGGCGCCACTGAGCCACACGGGCGTTCCCGCCCCGGGACGGGGAACAAGCCCTCGAAGGAACAGGTGCAATCCGCCCGGCCTCGGCCTAGGATCGAACTCACGGCCCGCCGCGGCCGGTCTCTTGCTCCCCGCCGGTTTGCCGGCCCAACCCACTTCGAGCCATGCGCCCCGACACATCGGAGAAGGCTCACGGTCACCACACCCTCAAGGTTCACCGCGGGGTCGTGGTCGGCGTTCACGGTGACGACGTTTTCGTGCAGTTGGGGCCCCGTGCTCAGGGGGTCATCTCCGCACGCAAGTTCCCCAAGCCTCCCCGCGAGGAGGACGAGTTCGACTTCACCCTGCGGGGCCGCGAAGAGAGTCTGTGGGTCCTCGAACTGGCCGGGGACCCAACCCTCCCCACCTGGGAAGAGATGGAGCCGGGCTGCCTCGTGCCCGCCCGGGTGATGCGTGCCGTCGACGGCGGCCTGCAACTCAAGATCGCGCACCTGCACGCCTTCATGCCCAAGTCCCAATGTGGACTACCGCGTGGCAAGCGCATCACGACCCTGGTCGGCCGCTCCTTCACCGTCGAGGTGCTCGAAGTGGATCGCGAACACCAACGGGTCACCGTCTCGCGCAGGGCGGTCCTGGCGCGAGAGCGCGCAGAGCAGCGTGAACTCGCCCGCCTGGTCGTGGGTCAGGTCGTGCAGGGACGCGTGACGCGCATCGAGGACTACGGCGCCTTCGTCAGCCTCGGGAGGGGCCGGGAGGGACTGATCCACATTTCGAATCTGGCGCACGATCCTCCCGCGCACCCCTCTGACCTCCTCTCGATCGGAGATCCGGTCCAGGCCAAGGTGCTGCACGTCAAGCGCGGCGGTCGGCGCATCGCCCTGGGGATCAAGCAACTCAGCGGTAACCCCTGGCAGGAAATCGAGCGCGAGCACTACGAGGGTCAACTCGTGCGCGTCACGGTGCGCAAGCTGACCGACTTCGGCGCCTTCTGTCGACTGCGCCCAGGTGTGGAGGGCCTCTTGCCCTGCTCGGAGAGTGGCGCCGGAACACACGGCCTGCGAGCCCTTCTGCACGAAGGCCAGGAGATCGCCGTCCGTATCCTGGGTCTGGATGCACGTCGGGAACGACTGACGCTCTCCCTACTGCATCCGACCGGCGCCCGCATCACGCTCGAAGAGCTGCAAGCCGATTTCGACCACTCGCTCCTGGAGAGAGGAGACGAGCGGGGGCCGCTGGTCCAGAACCTGGGCGCCTTGCTCTCGCGCGCCCTGAGCAAGGGCATTCCCAGGGCGACCTGAACCAAGGGGCCGGGGCACCTCGGTCCTTCCAGGTGTGGGGAGGCATCCGGCCGCCGAGCGGACTAGACTCCCGCCCGGCTCCGAGCCTCCCCATGCCGAACATGAACGACCTCTTCAACCGCTTCGTCGACATCGCCCTCGTCGTGGGGACGCGCCTCGCCGAACTCCCCTTTGCAGCGGTGTTCGTCCTCCTGCTCGGAGGGGTCAGCGCAGTGGTCCTCGCCCGCTACGGTCTCGATCGCTACCGCGGCCGACGGGGGCCCCTCTGGCCCCGCTATCGGCGCGCACTCCTGTGGACCTTCGCCGTAGGGATCGCACTCCACCTGGTGCAGCGCATGGATCTGCTCCTGGCGGAGTTGCGTGAACTGCACTACTACGTCCGGCGCTCCGCAGTCGAGGAGGCGCTCATCCGCGAGCCGGTCCACACCAGCCGGCCGGTCATCGACCGTTCGGCCGTGCGCGCCCTCCTGGAAGACTTTCTCGACCCGGTGGAGGTGTGGTTCGCCACCCTCGGCGACGGAATCGAACTGGCGACCTTTCACCGCGAAGGTTCCCGGCCCCTGGCCGGCTACGTCGCGGTGATCGACCTCGGGACACCACATCTGCACATCGACATCACGGAGAGCATGGGAGAGAAGAGGCTCACCAGCGACTTCGCTCGCGAACGGGGATGCGTCGTCGCGATCAATGGAGAGGCGGGGATGAGCCCCGCTCGGGATGCTCCCCTCGGCACCTACCAGGGCTTTTGGAGGGTCGAGGGCAAGACGCTGCTCGCCCCCGAGAACTGCGAACGTCCCTGCCTGACCTTCGACCGAGAGAATCGCGGGCACTACTATCGGACCGAACTCGTCGCCGAGGCCGAGAGCGACGAGAGCATCTTCAACGCCATCTGGGGGCGGGGGGATCTCTTGCTCGAAGGACGCTTCGTTCCCAATCCCAACCCGCGCTGGTCGGAGGAGAATCCCCGGACCCTGATGGGACTGGATGCGAGCGGGACTCGGCTCATCCTGGCGGTGATCGACGGCCGTCAGCTCGGTCACAGCATGGGCCTCGACCTGCGCTACTCGGCCCGCTTGATGGCCGCTTTCGGCGCGCGCAATGCCATGTGGTGCGACCAGGGCGGTTCCTCGACCCTCTACCTGGGCTGCCTGGCCGGGCCGGTCAATCGCCCCAGTGACGGCAGGGAGAGGCCGGTCTACACCCATTTCGGCGTGTCACTGCGCTAGCAGTCCGTTTCCGGCGGTCTACTTCGATCGAGAGGGACGAGGACGCAACTGAAGTTCGACCTCGGCCAGACCGACCCCCGTCGCCCCCCCTTCCCCGGGCACCCGGCGGCGGATCGAGAGTTCGAGCTGACGGATGCGCACGGGCCGGGGTAGCTCGAGCCGCCCCTTGCGACGCACGTCCGGATACATCCGCACGCGATGGGGCTCCCCATTGATCAGGACCTCCACCTCGACCGCCTTGCCCCAGGATCGTTTGCTGCCCGGGGCCCCGCGGGCTTGACCGACGAGGAGGAGGTCCGCGAGGGGAGGATTGCCGAATTCGATCGAGAGCGTCGGTTCGGCATCGTTCTCGGCTGCCACCCAACTGCGCTCCTGGTAACCGTCTACCGCGTTCTCCGCCGGAAACCCGATGCGGCTGCTGGAAGCTTGCAGGACCGGAAGGGAACCGGGTACTAGATTGCGTGCAGGATCGCGTGCGTTGGCGAGCATCCATTCGGGGCAGGCGTTCTCGACCACGACCTCCAGGACCGGGGAACGGATCAGTTTTAGGCTGGGTGGATACTTGCGACCCCTCGAGTCGACCAGGGGGGGGCGCAGGAGGTGCAGTTCGGCCTGGAGTGTGTGCGTTCCAGGCTCTTCGAACTCGGCTCGATACTCGAAGCGTTCCGCGCCGGCCTTCCGCTCCCGATCGCCCTCGATGCGCGCGGCCTCCACCCCATCGACGATCCAGACGACTCGTTCGATGTGTGCACCGCTGCCGTCGGACCAGGCCAGGCGCTTCTCGAGCGCACCGTCCAGGCCCACCAGCCACATGCCGACCGGATTGTCCCCGGCCGCCGCGATGCGTGCCCCGCCGGGGACGGTGCCCGTATCGTAGCTGCGGCCCGACCTGGCATGCGGCCCGCCGGTCACCGGCAGAGTCGCGCGCCTCAAGAAGAGCAGCGCGAAGCAGATCGAGGGGACTCCCCGCCCCACCGTCGCGTCCCAATCCCCCTCGGCAGTCTGATGCTCGAGCAGGAAGCGCGCTCCCTCCTGGTACCAGTCGTGGTCGCCGATGCTCCCTGTGGGAACGAGAGCTCCCGCGCGCTCGAGCCCGTAGAGGTAATAGGCCAGATGGGCCCTACCGATGCCTGGATTCTCGCTGACGCTCCAGTTTCGGTCGAGCCATTCGAGGCCCGCCTCCACGTCCGCCATGAGCGCCTTGTAGCGACGCGCGCTCTTCCCCTTTGCTGTGAGCCCCAGCCCGTCACGGCAGATGGCAAGCACCGCGACGCCCGCCGCCACCATCGAACCGCGCACATGGCGCTTGTCGTCCGGACGGTAAGAGAAGGCCCCGCCCCTGCCCCGGTAGCGCTGCATGGTCGTGATCAACTCGTACCAGGCACGCTCTGGAATCACGGCCCCGGCCCGAGCTCCAGCCCAGAGGCCCAACGCCGCATACTGGGTGTTGGAGAGATCGCCTCCGACCGGATAGCCCCACCCCGAAGAGCTCTTCCACTCGAGGAGTTGCTCCACGAGCTCCCCGATCCGGTCCTGATTGGCCTGGGCGTCGAAAGCCTCGAGGGCCAGTATCAACAGAGCGGTATCGTAGGTGGCGTCGGGATGGACCCCCTCCAGGTGGGCCATGACGCGCTGCACCGCCTGGTGCCTCGGGGAAAGTCCGGACTTCAGCAGCGTATAGGCGATCAGCGCAGTCTCTCCGGGCCGCGCATGCCCCCCCTCTTTCCAGCTACCGTCGAACCTCTGCCGGGCGAGAAGCCACTCGACCCCACGGTCGATGGCCGCGTTGACCGCGCGGCTGCCCGGCCCCTGGATTCGTGCCCAGGCCCGGCCACAGAGGCAAAGGACGGCAGCGAGAGAGAGGAAGACCCCCGGGAAAAAGCGTGATGACATCGAATTCGAGCTACCCGGCCCCAGAACGGTGGTCACCCGAAAGCCGCCCGCCTCCCCGTTCCGGGTCGAGTAACCTCTCTCTGCCATGTCCGCCGCCCCCCCCCGTTCCGTCT
>JALWOP010000384.1 GCA_027083445.1 Planctomycetota bacterium
GTGTCGCAAGGGGATGGTTGGGGAAGGGCGGGGTTTCAACCGCGCCTAGGGGTGGCCTAAACTAAGGCACGACAGCCCTCCAGGGCGAGCGCCGGGGGGCCCGATAGCTCCCCGGGATCCCCCTAGCCGTCCCCACACCCCGTGAAATCCATCCTCGTCCTCGGGAGCACCGGTTCCATAGGCACTCAGACCCTGGACCTCGTCCGCAACTCCGGCGGTGGAGTACGGGTCGTGGGCCTGGCCGCCGGCAGCTCCTGGCGCGAGCTGCTCGACCAGGCGCGCGAGCTTGGCGTGCCGCTCCTGGCCCTGGCCGATCCCGAGGCGGCCGCCCAGGCGCGCTCGCACCTGCCCCAGGGGGCAACCCTCTTCGAGGGTCCGGACGCCGCGGTCGAGCTCGTCCGCGCCGCCGAGTTCGACACGGCGGTACACGGCATCGTGGGCAGCGCAGGCCTGCGGGCCAGTGTGGCCGTGCTCGAACGCGGCGCCCGGTTGGCCTTGGCCAACAAGGAGTCCCTGGTCGCGGCCGGTGAGTTTCTGTGTGCCCTGGCCGAGGAGCACGGGGGAGAGATCGTGCCGGTCGATTCCGAGCACTCCGCCGTCTTCCAATGCCTGCGCGGAGAACGGCTCGACCGTGTCCGCCGGGTCCATTTGACGGCCAGCGGCGGCCCGTTTCGCAGGACCCCCCTGGAGCAGATGCGCCACGCCACTCCCCAGGAGGCGCTGCGCCATCCCAACTGGGAGATGGGCCCGCGCATCACCATCGGTTCGGCGACCCTGATGAACAAGGCCTTGGAGGTGATCGAACTGCACCACCTCTTCGGCCTCGACCGGGAACGGATCCACGTGGTCTTGCACCCCCAATCGGTGGTGCACTCGATGGTCGAGTTCGTCGACGGCTCGGTCATGGCCCAGCTCGGTCCACCGGACATGCGCGGGCCGATTCACTTCGCGATCCACCACCCCGATCGCGAGCCATCCCCCTTGACCGGGTTCGACCTCGCCAGCTTCGCGAGCCTCACCTTCGAAGAGGTCGACCCCGAGCGTTTCCCCGCGCTCGAACTGGGCTACCGCTGCATCGAGCTGGGCTCGGATGCGGGCTGCGTGCTCAATGCCAGCGATGAGGTGGCCGTCGAGGCCTTCCTCGCCGGTCGCATCCTCCTGGGGGATCTGCCCCGCATCAATGCGGCCGTCCTCGACCAGCGCCCGGGTCTCGATGACTCGATCGACGCGCTCCTACGCGCGGATGCCGAGGCCCGTGCCCTCGCGGCCCAGGCCGTGGCCGCTTCCCACCCAAGCCCTCACCCCCTCTGAGCCCTTGGAACTCCTACGCATCCTGCAGGTCGTCTTCGGCATCGGCCTGGTGATCTTCATCCACGAAGCCGGCCACTTCATCGCCGCGCGACTCTGCCGCGTGCGCGTCGAGGTGTTCAGTCTCGGCTTCGGCCCACGCCTCCTTGGGTGGAAGCGCGGGGGAACGACCTATCAGATCGCGGCCATCCCCATCGGCGGCTACGTCAAGATGGCCGGCGAGATGCCTGACCCCTCCGGGCGCCCGCCCCGGGGCGATGAGCTCTACTCCAAGGGGGTTTGGCAGCGCTTCTTCATCTACTCGGGGGGGGTGCTGATGAACGTCATCTTCGCCCTGATCGCCTTCCCCCTGGTCTTCCTGGCCGGTGTGCCGGTCACGCGCCCGATCATCGATGCCCCGGTCAAGGGGATGCCCGCCTGGCGCGCGGGGCTCGAGGCGGGCACCGAAATCGTCGCGATCGACGGCGAGGAGATGTTCGACTTCACCAACATCTTCACCGCCGTGGCCCTGGCCGATCCCGGTCCCCTCGAAGTGACGGTTCGCCGGCCCGGATCCGAGGAGCTCGAGGTGCTCTCCCTCGAACCCGAGCGGGACCCCGAGCACGGGATCTACCGCATCGGCGTGGAACTCGGGGTGGATCCGGCCCTGCGCCTGCGGGTGGCGGACGAGGGGCCGGCCCACGAGGCCGGCCTGCGCGATGGGGACATCCTCGTCGCGGTCGAGGGCTCTGAGCCCGGACTCTCCCCGGCCCGGGCCCTGCACCGTGCGATGCTCGCCGGCCGCGCACTCGACCTCGTGGTGCAGCGCGACGGAGAGACCCGCGAGGTGCGCGTGGAGCCCGAGCAGGTGAGCCTCTCGGACCGCCTACGCTTTGGGTTCCAACCCCTGCAGAACCAGGTCAAGGGAGTGCGACCCAATCCCGACCTGGAGGCGCTCGACCTCGCCCTGGGCGAGCGCATCGCCGCGGTCGACGGGCAGCCCGTGCACGACTCCGCCAGCCTGCGCGCGGCTCTACTCGCGGCCCAGGGTGCACCCCTCCTGCGCATCGAAACCGCCCAGGGAACCCTGCGGGAGGCGCGCTTCTCCGCTCCCCTCTCCCCCGCAGCCATCCTCGCCCTGGACGAGGATCTCTACCTCGGCTTCGATCCCGAGTCGACCCGCGTGGCGGTCGCTCCCGGTCAGGCGGTGGCCCAGGCCGGTCTGCGCGACGGGGATCGCATCACCGCCCTTTCGGGGGTCGCGGTGACGACCTGGGAAGAGCTGTTCACGCGGGCCCAACTCGAAGCCGCGCGAGCCGAACCGGTCTCCCTCGCCTACCAGCGCCCGAGCGATCCCCCCGTCGGGGAACCGATCACCTGGCAGGCCGGTGAACTCGAAGTCACGCCGCAGCCCTTCATGATTCCCGCGTTCGGCTTCGACCTGGAACCCGCGGGCAAGATCTACCGCACCGCTTCGGTCCTCACCGCCATCCGCGAGGGCTTCGGAGCCTCGAAGCGCTTCCTGGAGGACACCTGGCTGACCCTGAAGAAGATGGTCACCGGCCGGGTCTCGACCCGCAACATGGGCGGCGTCATCACCATCGGCGCGGTCTCCTATAGCTGGGCGGCGGAGGGCTGGGCCAAGCTCTTCTTTTTCCTCTGCATGCTCAGCATCAACCTGGCCCTGCTCAACGTCCTGCCGATCCCGGTGCTCGACGGCGGACATCTGTTCTTCCTCGTCATCGAGGCGATCAAGGGTTCCCCGGTGAGTGAGCGCACCCTGGGGTACAGCCAGATCATCGGACTGGTGGTCATCCTGACCTTGATGGTCTACGTGACCTACCAGGACGTCCTGCGCATCCTGTAGGGAGAGCTCCAGCGGTGCCCTCTCCGCGCCTCGCGGCCTACGGCCGGCTCCTGCGCCTCTCCCTCGCCCCCTCCGCGGCGGCGGACATCCTGGCCGGCGCCCTCCTGGGAGGGGGCGGCGACCTACCCGCCGCCGCCCCCCTCCTGCGGCTCCTCTGCGCCTCACTGGCGGTCTACCACGGCGCGATGG
>JALWOP010000385.1 GCA_027083445.1 Planctomycetota bacterium
ATCCTCTCCCCCCGTGAAGTGCTCCCCCCTACGCCCCCTCCAGCAGACCGGCAACGCTCGTCTTGCCGGCGACTCCCTGCTCACCTTCGGCGATGTGCCGGCCGAATACCAGAGCGCCCACCAAGGAGCGCTCTTGCTCGACGTCTCCGACCGCGGCGCCCTCGATGTGATCGGTCCCGAAGCCGAGCACTTCCTGCATCGCCTGACGGCGAACCAGGTCAAGGGCCTGGAGGTGGGAAGCGGGAACGCCAACCTCTTGCTCTCGAGCAAGGGCAAGGTGGAGCACACCTTTGAACTCATGCGCACGGGCAAGGAGCGCTTCCGCCTCTCGACCCCACCCGGATGCGCCGAGCGACTCCGAGCCGCTCTCGACACCTACCACTTCACCGAGGAGTTGGAACTCCTCGAATGCACCGAGGAGCATGCCCCCCTCGAACTCCTCGGCCCGAGGGCCGTGGAGCTGGCCGAAGCGGCGATCGGAGCGAACATGCCCCCCGAGAACTACCGCTCGGTGACCCAAGGGGACTTTTTCGCCTACCGCCTCCCCCGGGCCGGCTGCCAGGGAGTTCGCATCGACGGCGGACCCACACGGCTCGTCGAACTGTGGCAATCCCTGATCTCCTCGGGGGCGAAACCCGGTGGCTTGGTCGCCTGGGACTCCCTGCGAGCGGAAGCCGGGGCAGCAGAGTGGGGCCGGGAAGTCGACGCGACGATCTATCCCCAGGAGGCCCGCCTGGAGGCGGCCTTCTCCCTGGAGAAGGGCTGCTACATCGGGCAGGAAGTCGTCGCCAAGATCGACACCTACGGCGGCCTGAACAAGCGCTTGATGCTGCTGCGGGTCGACCATGACGATCCGGTACCGGCCGGAACGCGACTCCTGCTCCAGGAGGGCGGCGAGTGGCGCGACCTCGGTGTGACCACGACCTGGATCTACTCCTTCGCCCTCGACGCCTCGGTCGTCCTGGCCTACGTCAAACGCAAGCACCAGAGCCCGGGAACGACCTTCCGCCTGGGAGACGGCCCGGGAACAGCGACGATCGTCCCCTTCCCCGCCCTTCCGGACGAAGAGCCCCTCTAGGGAACGCTATTCGTTGACGGGGGCAAAGCCCTGAGGAGTTCCCCGGTACTTCGACAGGCGCAGGGAGACGCCCACATCCATGATGCCGACCGGAATCTTGCCCCCGATCTCCACCGGCACACCGGTCGCGGCTTCGAGCCAGATCGAGAGGCTGCCGTGGATGCCGAAGAGGCCGCGGAAGCGACCCTCCTTTTTCTTCTCGGGGAGCTTGGGATCGAGCTTGATCTCGACGCAGTGGAAGGTGCCGGCGGGTGTCTTGATGTCCCGCGTACGCGCACGGGTCATCGTGACCTCCCAGTAGGTGTCCTTGTCGAGCAAGGGGAAATGAAGCTCCGGCCGCCCCTGCTGCACCATGGCACGCGCCAGATGAATGGCGCTCATCATGTCCACGGCATCCCCCGGAACCGACTGCACGGTGGGTTGCAGCCAGACGCGGTGCTCGGCCCGACGGCAGCCCTTGCAGTGGTGCTCGCGCGAGAAGGGCCAGGCCCCGTCGCGCATGTGCTCGGGACGCTTGCAACCACCGCAGTGACCGTCGCGCCGATACCAACTTGCGGGCTCCCCGTTGCGCATTCCAAACATCAACTCGCGCTTGTGATTCTCGGACCCGGTTTGGGTGTCCCGGTAGATCACGTGGGGCCAGGGCTGCGGCAGAATGCGCGTCTCGATGACCTCGTCGAGCTTGTAGTTGAGGGCGGCTCCCACGGCCTGGGCACGGATCCAGCCGATGCGCTTTCCGCTGGCCTTGCCGGGCTGGGGTGCGGCGAGGCTCGCACGCTGCTCCTCGACCCCCGCACTCATGCGGAATTCCCCCACCCCGGTCTCGCCGATGATCGCCAGGTCGAGCAGAACGTCGTAGTCGAGTTCCTCGTCTTGGGGAATGACGAAGCTCAACTCGTCCCCGCGATCGAAGAGTAGGCCCCCTTGGTCCTGGACTCCGAGAGCCTGGAAAGGTGTTGAGAGGGCCAGGGAAACCAGGATCGGGAGAAGATGCATGGGAGGAACCGAATAAGGGATTCAGTGGACGAGTTCAAGACCGGCGCCAAGCAGCGATGCGTTCCTCCGCTTCCCGAACGGCTATGCGCGGCGGCGGGGCGTCCTCCGCTCGGGCGCGCTCCAACACGCTGCGAACGACGGCCTTGATGCGCTCCCCGATCTCGTGAACAGGCACGCGGCGGCCCTCCAAGTGGAAGAACGTGCCGCGAATCAGCGCTCCGCTGCTTTGAACGAAGTCGGGAGCCACCAGGACGCCGCGTTCGTGGAGCCGATCCCCGTGCAGCGCCTTGGCCAAGACGTTGTTCGCCCCGCCGGCGACGATGCGGGTATCCAGCCGATTCAAAGTGACGTCGTGAATGACTCCTCCCAGGGCGCAGGGGGCGAAGACATCGCAGGGCGTGTCGATCGCCCGTGCGGGATCGAGACATTCGATCTCGAGTTCCGCGCACAGTTTCTCGGCCCGTTGCGGGTCCAGATCCGCACCTAGAACGCGGGCCCCCTTTTCGGCGAGTCGGCGGGCGAGATTGCCGCCCACCGCACCGAGCCCCTGTACGACGATGCGCCTGCGGCTCCAGTCCGCCTCCCCATCCAAGTGCTCGAGGCAGGCCTCGATCCCACGGAAGACACCTTCGGCGGTCGACTCGGCGAGCTCCCCCGGACCCTCCGGTCCAGGATCGGTGACGAAGCGCGTGCGCGCGCTCATCGAGGCCAGCTCGACCGGTCCGGTTCCGACGTCCGGCCCGGTGTAGAAGCGTCCCCCCATCCTTTCGACGACCTCTCCCAGGTAGGAATAGGCCGCGGGCCAGTCCACATCTTCCCGGTCCAGCACCACGAGCTTGGCCCCCCCCGCCGGTAGGTCCGCCAGGGCGCACTTGTAGGTCATCGCTCGCGCCAACCGCAGGCAGTCGCCGAGGGCGTCGCGCTCGCTGCGGTATCCCCAGCGCCGAATTCCCCCGAAGGCGGGTCCTCGGACGGTGTCGTGAATCGCGAGGAAGGCCCGTAGACCGCTACGGCGGTCGTGGAGAGCGAGCAGCTCCTCGAAGCCCTCCCGGGCCATGGCATCGAGCACGTGGACGGACATCGCGGTGGCGGATGGAATGATTCATCGTACATTCCCCGCTCCGCGGGAAGGCCCGCCCGAGCCGATCGTCTCACCAGTCCCATGCGCATCCACAGATCCCTTTGGTGTCTCCCCCTCTGCCTGGCTGCCTGCCGCACCACATCTGATGCCCCCCAGCCGGACAGCGAGCTTCCCCAGCCCGAGGCCTTTTCCCCTGACGCCATCCGGGAAAAGACCACCATCGGCGTCGTGCTCGCCCAGCTCGACCGCTCGATCCAGATGTGGACCCAGATCTTCCTCAACGGGAGCGAGAACACGGATGGACGCCGCATGCTGCTGCTCCAGGAGAGCATCGCCCAGCGAGCGGGCAAGCTGTTCTACGAGCTGGTGAACGAGCTCGAGACCGGTCCACCGATCAACCGCAGCATCGCCGCGGCGGCAATCGGCTTCATTCCTTCGGACAAGAGCCTGAGTCCCCTGCTCAATGCCCTCTCCGACCCGGACGAGTCCGTGGTTTCCAATGCTCTCTTCGGGCTGGCCGTGCTCGGCAGCGACAGCACCCCCACCGGTTCCCTGGCGGATCTACTCAGCCATGGCACGACGACCGCGATCCGCAGCAACGCCGCCCTGGCGCTCCTGCAGGTACTGCGCTCGGGAGCCGAGGCCAATGAGGGAGTTCTCCAGGCTGCACGAGGAGGCCTGCGGGATCCCGACCCGGCCGTCCGTGCCCAATCGGCCATGATCCTCGCCCATCAGCTCGATACCGGAGTCATCGATGAGCTGGTGCTGGCGATGAACGAAGACCCCGTCCCCATCGCCGCAAGGGCCGCCGCCCACGCCCTCGCGTACATGGCCTCTGAAGATCCGCACCAGAAGGGTCGCGTCGCCCGCGCCCTGACCGCTGCTCTGACCCACGCGGATGGGGATATGCGCGCCTTCCTCCTGGGGGATCTGCGACTCCTGGCGGGGCGCAACTACGCCAAGGACGAAGATTGGATCCAGTGGGCTCACCGGCTGCCTCCGGGTTGACCGAGAGGCGCTCGATCGCTTGGACCGAGTCCCAGTTCCACCCCGGGGAGACGAACCCCGCGTTTGCTCAAGCGCTGCCCCCCCACCTCCGAAGAGACCCTCGGTGGACTACCGGAGCTGCACGATCGAAGCCCCAAGCGCGGAGGTCGCCCTTGGGCGGGGAGCCGAGGAACTCGGCCTCTCTCCCACGGCCCTGCGGGTTACCCCCCTGGGTCCGGCTCTCTTTCGGGTCGAGACGGCCGCCGACGGTGGCTTCCGGCCCGGCCTCCTCGTCCGGCCGGGTGATGCGCTCCCTGCCTCGGCTGCCACGAGGGTCGCCGAGAGCCTGGGTTACCTCGCCCTGCGGGACGATGGGAGCCTTGCCGTCCGCCCCCTGGTCACGGTTCAGGCGGAAGGGAAGCGGGCCTACGTCGACCTGCGCGACCCCTCTCTCTCACGCGAGGAGATCGAAACCGCCTTGCAGGCGGCGGGGGTGATCCACGGTGTCGATCTCGACCCGGTCTGGAAGCTCTTCGAGGGCCACCGGGGGCTCCCCCGACCGGTGGCCGTGGCGGAGTGGACCCCGCCGACCCCGGGTGTGCCGGGCGAGGTCGAGTGGCATGTCGAGCCGCGCCGGGCAGGTGAGCGTCTTCCCTATCGCAGACGTGAGCTCTTCATTCCCGTACAGGAGAACGACCTGTTGCTCAGCGTCTCTCCCGGCCAGGCCGGCCGACCGGGTCGGCGTGTCGACGGGGTGGAGGTCGCCCCGCCCGTCGACCCCGAGGCCGCCGGCCCCGAGGCCGGTGAAGGTGTTCGCGTCATCGCCGAGGAGGATGGGCACCGACGATTCGTCGCATGCCGCTCCGGTGTCCTGCTCGTTCGAGGGGGGCTCGTCTCCGTCATCGACCTATTGGAGATCGCAGGAGATGTAGACGGCACGACCGGAAACATCCGCTCGGGGGGCTCGGTCCGCATCCAGGGTAGTGTCCAGGAAGCCTGCGAGGTTCACGCCGGCGGTGATCTCTGGATCGGTGGATCGATCGAGGGGGGAAGCGTCTTCTGCAAGGGAACTCTGTCCGTGCAGGGAACCATCATCGGCGCGGCCGGCAGCCAGGTCGTGGCTCGAGCCGGGATCGAGCTGACCCGCTCCCAGAACGCCCGCATCCACTCTGATGGGGACATTCACATCGCCGATTTCGATGTGGGTAGCCACATCAGTTGCCACGGGCGCATCGAGGTCGAGGAGGGGCACGGGGCTCTACGCGGAGGAGACTACGCCGCGACCCGCGGTATACGGGCCAAGGAACTCGGATCCGAGATGGGGGTCACGACTCGGGTCTGCGCAGGAGCCCGTGCCACACTCCTCTCGGAGTTGGCCCGGATCGAACGCGCCCTGAGCGAGGCTGACCGAGCGCGGAGGAAGGCCCGCCGCATCAACACGGAATCCCGTCTGGGGCGCTCGAACTCCCCGGTAGCAACGGCCACCGCCCGCCGCGCCGTCAAGGGGCGGCGCCGCAGTGAAGGCGAGCGGGCGACGCTCCGCCAACGGCGCCGACGCCTCGAAGCCCTGCTCGCGGAGAATGTCCCGGCCACGATTCGAGTCGCGGGGCAGGTCCATTCGGGAGTGCGGATCAGGATCGAAGATGCCCACGAGGTCATCGAAGAGTCCCGAGTTCACGTCTGTTTCACCTACGACCCAACAACGCGCTCCTTGAACGTGGAGCCCCTCTCACCATGAGTTTCGAAAGCACCCTCATCCATGAGGTCATGAATCCCGAGCCCGCTACGATCCGGCCCGAAGCCCTGCTCTGCGAGGCTGCCGAGCGCATGCATGGCGAGGACCTCTCCTGCCTGATCGTCTGCCCCGAGGATCCGGGCCAGGGTTGGGGCATCCTGACTCAAAAGGATCTTCTCGGAGCCATGCTGGACAGCGGTACGGACCTCGCGGGTCTGCGGGTCTCCGATGCCATGACCCACCCCTGCGTCACGGTGGCCCCCCACTACGACGTGGCGACCAGCATGCAGCTCATGCGCATGCTCGGAGTGCGGCGGGCCCCCGTGGTCGAGGGTCGCCAGCTCGTGGGCTTCGTGAGCTTCACCGACTTCTTTCGCCACGCCATGGACCCTCGCATGCGGCGCTGTGCTTGAGCCGGCAGTGAGGTCTTCCACAACCCCTACGGGATCGGGACAATGAAACTACTAAACGGATAGCGGGTGGCATTCTCCGCTGCGGTTAGGGACTCGACTTGGTCGGTGACGCCATCGTTGTCGAAATCCCATAAGTAGGTCTCCTCTGCTCCCGCACCGAGAAGGCTCCACCCTCTGCCCATTGTCGTGTGCTTGACCGGGTTGATGTCCAGGACACTCGTAAGGATGGGAAGTTCGGTGCTGGTATAGATCACGAGAACCTGTGGCTCGTTGAGGTCTATACGAAGAAGGACCCCTTCAGCGGTTGAACAGGCGAAGAGAAACCTCCCCTCGGGATCCACATTCCATGCGGAGACTGAAGTCAAATCGGTGCCCCTGTACACCTCCACCCTCGAAGGAAGCGCCTGGAGCCGCGACCGCTGGTCGACGGGGATGTATGTGCCCCCTTCGATCGAAAGAAGGGTCGCGGATTCTGGGGCAGGAACACCAACGGTGGTGCCGGGTAGATCCCGAGTCGTGCAGTAGCTTCCCTTCACGCACGGCATGGTCCAGCGTTCGAACACTAGCTCCAGGTTCCGTCCGTAGCCGAAGATGAAGAAATCGTGAGCGGTCAGCGCCTTGCACGAGCGAGCGTCGAAGGAGATGGAGTACGAAGCCTCCGACCGCTCCCAGGCCTGAGTAATCGGATTGCGTTCTGTGCTCACGAGACGGACAGCGAAGGGAGGGCCGTCGATTACGGAGTATCGTCCAAAGGCACCTCCTCCAGAGTAGAGTCCGTTCTCCCTCGTTCCGCCAAGCGTGCTAGTGTGAGTGGGTACTCTGCCGGGTGACGGAGCATGAGCATTCAAACTCGCCTGCTGTTCCCCCTGGGCGCGATAAGCGTCCACATCAGTTCGCGGAAGAACCGTTATCGCAATGGCGAGAGCAGTTGCTGCAACAAGCGTGAGGATCCAGTACTTCATCTTACTCAGTCGGCGCAGGCCATACAGGCCTCAATGGAGATCTCACAGTCACCGTTTAGCGGAGGAAGGCCATAGGGCGCATCGGCGTCGTCGCCTGCATCTCCCTGATCACCGCAGTTTTCATGTGCCGCCACTTCGTCGGAATAATTCTCTTCGATGACGTCTTTGAGCCACGCGAACTGTGCAACCCGGGACATGGGCCGGCGGCTGGGGCTACTCCAGGGAATGAACTACGCTACTTCTTCTCTCGGTAGGGATCGGGAAATGAATCGAAGTAGCGCGGGTCGTGCCAGGGCGTCCCGTCGATCGCGGAGTTCAACCAGCATGTTTCATAGTATTTCTCGTACAGGTCGGGGTAGGTGTCCTTGGGTAGCAGGACGATCGTCTGGCCGATTCCCTCGACGGTCTGATAGACGATCAGAGGATAGTCCGGACCCTTGAGAAGTTCGTAAAGGGCTGGATCGACAAAGCCCCCCTCCCCGGGTTCGTACCGGTAGAACGCTCCGTAGCTCGCCTGCTCCTTGGCGTAGTCCAGCATCATGCCCTGGAGTACCCGGGACTCGGTTTTGAATACTTCGGAGTACTCCTCAGACGTCATGTCTCCGTAGCGCTCGTAGTACTGCACCCAGTACGAGTCGCCGGGGAAGGCCGGAAGGACGGGAATCCCTACCGTCAGAGGCACATATCCCGGGCTACTCGTCTCTTCCGAACTCGCACCTTCCGGGGATGGATCCTGAACTTCGGCTAGTTTCTCCCCCTGGACCCCGGAGTCTTCCACGAAGGCGCTGACCCTATGTTCCTCGGCTCCGCCTCCCATCTCGAGCGGGGTCTGCCCACGGACTTGTGGTGACTCCAATTGGTCCCCTGGTGATGCGCTCACTGGGCCCCCAAGGCGCAGGCGCAGAACCACCCCCAGGGCTGCGACGGCGGCGGCGAGGAAGAACCAGCCCCTCTTCGAGTTCAGGAATTGCATGGCTGGCACTGGAGGTCGAAGCTGACGATGTCAAATTCACCGGCTTGGATCGGCTCGTCGCAGTTCCAGGCGTCGCGCCCGGGCCCCTGACCTTGATCTGCTGGGCATGGAGCCCGGAAAGTCGTCCGGAGGGTGCCGGGCAAGCACTGTCGATAGCGCTCAGGTGACCAGCTCCTTAGCGTGCTACCCGTGCGGCTCCAAGCCCACCAATCGCCGATGCCGAACACGGAACAGCAATCAGGGTGACTGACCTGGGCACAGGACCGCTTCTCCGCTTGCATGCACCCGGACCAGTCCACGGTGATTTGCCATCTGCACCGCGAGGTCGAATCGCAGGAACCCGGCGCCCATCCCGTGATCGAGAAGGTCATGCTCGTGCAATCACACTTGTCGCTCTCCCACCCGAAGGGAACGTTCTCGACCTGGCCGTTGGTATTCGATGGCGTGCAGGTCTGCTGGGTCGGCGGAGTCTGTGGAAGCGCGTGAATGGGAATCAGGACTGGCATCAAGCCGAACGCGAGAATCGTACGCAGCATGCAATAGCCTCCTTACTTGGGGTGTTGAGTCGCCTTGATGTGGTTTGACGGGGGGGTACGAGCGAGGATGCCCATCCCGGGCGTGCTTCCCCGCTCGAGATTCCCTGTAGCGTGTGCAGTACGTGGCATCCGTTCCCACGCTTCCGCCTGTTGCGGATAGGAAGGCGCGACTTACAGGGCACTCCGGTGCCTGGAAGACTCCGCTGGACACCCACATCCATCTCCCCTCTTACAGGGAAATCTGAGACTCGTCAAGCCACGAGCACGAGCACGAGCGTATACCACTGCCCAGCAACAGGTTACGTAGAGTTGCCCATCGCGCATTTTCGGTGCAGAACCCGCATGCACGCAGATGGGTGTTGGATAATCGAAGGAGCACAATGCGGGTAGCGACCCTCTCCTCGAGTTCCGCGATTTGGTGTTTGACGACGAGGTTCTCTTGCTCCTGTGCCTACCAACATGCAATTCATGCGCCTCCCAGGGAGTCGGCCTCGCAGGTCGATGGGCCGGCGGCTGGGGCTACTCCAGGGAATGAACTACGCTACTTCTTCTCTCGGTAGGGATCGGGAAATGAATCGAAGTAGCGCGGGTCGTGCCAGGGCGTCCCTTCGATCGCGGAGTTCAACCAGCACGTTTCGTAGTATTTCTCGTACAGGTCGGGGTAGGTGTCCTTGGGTAGCAGGACGATCGTCTGGCCGATTCCCTCGACGGTCTGGTAGACGATCAGAGGATAGTCCGGCCCCTTGAGGAGCTCGTAAAGGGCTGGATCGACAAAGCCCCCCTCCCCGGGCTCGTACCGGTAGAACGCTCCGTAGCTCGCCTGCTCCTTGGCGTAGTCCAGCATCATGCGCTGGAGCACGCCGGCCTCGGCATCGAATACTTCGGAGTACTCCTCGGGCGTCATGTCTCCATAGCGCTCGTAGTACTGCACCCAGTACGAGTCGCCGGGGAAGGCCGGAAGGACGGGAATCCCTACCGTCAGAGGCACATATCCCGGGCTACTCGTCTCTTCCGAACTCGCACCTTCCGGGGATGGATCCTGGGCTTCGGCGAGTTTCTCCCCTTGGACCCCGGAGTCTTCCACGAAGGCGCTGACCCTATGCTCCTCGGCTCCGCCTTCCATCTCGAGCGGGGTCTGCCCACGGACTTGTGGTGACTCCAATCGGTCCCCTGGTGATGCGCTCACTGGCCCCCCAAGGCGCAGGCGCAGAACCACCCCCAGGGCTACGATGATGGCCACGACGAATAACCAGCCGCTCTTCGAGCTCAGGAATTGCATGGCACGCACTCCAGGCCAGAGAACTCAGGTCCCTGGGGAACGTCACGGGAAGCCAACATCCATCTCCCCTCGTACCGAGAAACCGCAGGCTCGTCAAGCCACGAACACGAGCTCGGTTCGCGGATCGCGCCTCATTCGTCCGTAAACCCTGTAGTTGCATGGATGAGGCGACACGAACACTCGAAGGGAAAGTGCAACTTCTCTTGCAGGCGGGTCACTGCCTTCGATTCGATGCGGAGACTGCACCGCCACCGGGATCGACACATCGCCTCGCGCACGCTCCGAGGCCCGAGTCGGGTCCGAACCTGGTGAGTTCCTGTCCCGAAACAGGACATTTCAGCCGTGTAATCGGTCTTGGATGTAGGATCGAATGGACACTCCTCTCCTTCTCTCCAGTCTCCGTCCGCGAAGCTCCCGCAGGTCTTACCACCCGCTAGCGGCGGACTGACCTCGACTGCCATGCGACCCATCCCTGCCGTCCTCTCCCTGTCCATCCTCTGTGTCGCCGGCTTTGCCCAGAGGGGCCCCACCCAACCGGGTGAACGTCTGCCGGCCCAGGCCTGGGGCCCCATCCGCTACGTCAACCTGCGGGAACTCACGGCGCAGGAAGCCGGTAAGCCCGTCGATAGGACGGTGCATCGCATGCGTGGCGACGCCCACGGAGAGTGGGTCGTGCCCCCGGAGAGCACTACGGCTCCGGCCCACTCCGGCGTGCGCTACGTCATGAACAAGTGGGGCGACACGCGCATGGGGATCGGCTTCCCCGAACCGGTCGATGTGGACGGCGCGTGGCTCATCGGCCAGACCGGTCCGGCCGTCTGGGCCGATTCGATCGTGGTCGTCGGCTTCCGCGATGGCGTGGAGGTCGATCGCAGCCCCGCGATTCACGGGTTGCGGGGGACGCCGATCTGGGCTCCCCTCGATCTGGAGAACGTCGATCGGATCGAGTTCCGCTGTGAACCCAAGGTCGAGGGCGCGGCCTGGTTCGGCCTGGACGACCTGACCTTCAGCCGGAAGTCGCAGCAGACCGTGCTCGACTTCGAGGACCTCCTGCCCCGAGCCGTCCTGACCGGCAGCGGCTACGGGGGCCTGCGCTGGGAAAAGGGCACGGGCACCTTCGAGGCGGCGCACGGCATCGAGCAGCCCCTGACCAACGGGGAGGAGGAACTCCTACCTCCGATCACCGGTAACGGCAACACGGGACTTGCCAGCGGTGGAGGCACGGCGCCAACCCTGATCCAGGATTTCAAGGGGGCGGAGATGTTCGACACCGGCGCGAACTACTTCCCGCCCGACACCTGCGGGGTCATTACGCCCGCGCACTTCGTCGAGGTGGTCAACATCAACCTCTCCATCTATGACCGCACGACCCAAGCGCGGGTGGTCAACATGTCCCTGCAGACCCTGTTCGGGACCTTCGCGGGGGATCCTCGAGTCGCGTGGGACCACTTCTCCAACCGCTGCATCATCCTCGCCACCGACTTCAGCAATCGCGTCTATCTGGCGGTCTCCCTGACCAGCGATCCCACCGGCAACTACTTCACGACCTCATTCGCCACCGATGGGGGCAGTGACGCAGGCCGCTGGCCGGACTATCCCACTCTGGGCTTCGACAGCCGCGGCATCTACACCGCCCTGGCACAGTTCGGAGGTTCACCGGTGACGATGACCATCTTCGCCTTGGACAAGGCGCCTCTGGTTGCCGGAACCCCCAGTCTCGGCACGGTGACCGCCTTCCGCGGTCTGCCCTGGGAGAGTGCCATCCAGCCGACCTTCACCAATGGCGATCCGGGCGGCCAGTACTTCATTTCCAGGGACAGTTCGACTGGGCTGCGGCTGCGGGAGGTGCTCCCCCCCTTGACCGCCCCCACCCTCTCCGATCTGGGGGTGGTCTCGATCCCGAGCCACGGATTTCCCCCCGATGTGGATGCGCTCGGCAGCTCGGTGCCGCTGGATTCGGTCGACTATCGCCCGATGAACTCGGTCTATCGGTCCGGCTCGATCTGGACCGCCCATGCCGTTGACGGAGGGGGCCGTTCAGCCGTGCGGTGGTACGAGATCGATCCCATCACGGTCTCGACCAAGCAGGTTGGCACCGTCTCTGATCCTGTACTGGGCTTCGTCATGCCTTCGATCACGGTCAACTCCGACGGGGATGTGGTCATGGGCTTCTCGGGCGCCAGTTCCGGACAGTATGCGGGAGCCTATTACACCGGACGCATCGCCAGCGACCCGCCCGGTGAGATGGCGGTCCCCGTCCAGTACAAGGCTGGAGAGGCCGCCTATCAGCGCACCGATAGCTCGGGACGCAACCGCTGGGGCGACTACAGCCTGACCTCCGTCGACCCGGTGGACGACCTGACTTTCTGGACCGTCCAGGAGTACGCTTCGACGAGCAACAAGTGGGGTACGTGGCTCGCTGAGTTGACCTACTTCGGTGGAATCGTCGACTGCAACGGCAACGGCATCGATGATGCCGATGACATTGCCAATGGCACGAGTTCGGACTGCGACGGTAACGGCGTCCCCGACGAGTGCGATCCCGACTGTGACGGCGACGGCCTGCCCGACGCCTGCGAGGTCGACTGCAACGGCAACGGCACCCCCGACGACTGCGAGACCTTCACCGATTGTGACGGTAACGGCGTCCCAGACGAGTGCGATCCCGACTGTGACGGCGACGGTCTGCCCGACGCTTGCGAGGTCGACTGCAACGGCAACGGCACCCCCGACGACTGCGAGACCTTCACCGACTGTGACGGCAACGGTGTCCCCGACGAGTGCGATCCCGACTGTGACGGCGACGGTCTGCCCGATGCCTGTGAGGTCGACTGCAACGGCAACGG
>JALWOP010000386.1 GCA_027083445.1 Planctomycetota bacterium
GACCCAGGGGTGCATTTCCCCCGCCTCAGAAGCTCCAGGAGAGGGTCAGGCCCAGGGCGTCGGGTGTGAGGAGGGGCGTGACGGTTCCACCGGCCACTTTCGGCCCCTCTGTTTCACCGTTGGGCTTGGAACGGGCGGAGATCGCCTGGGCGAGGGTCCAGCCAAGGGCTGCGCCGGCGACCACGTCGTCGAGATCGTGGGCGGAGGAGTCGAGGCGTTGAAGGGCGACCAGGCCGGCTAGAACGGCTGCGGGAAGGCCGACATCGGCTCCCTCCTCGATCCAGAGGCTGGTCGCCGCGGCGACGGTCATCGAGGTATGTCCGCTGGGAAAGGCGTAGTTGCCCCCATTGGGGCGACGTTCGTTCAGGAGGACCTTGAGGGCCAGGGTCGAAAGGCCGGTGGTCGCCAGGGTGCGCATCAGGATGCGGCTGTGTCCCAGTGAGTCCGGATCGTCCGCCACCCGGGAGTAGAGGTACCAGCCCCCGGCCCCGGCGAGCAGGGTGGCCCCCTCGCCGAGTCCTTCGAGGGCGTCGGACTCGCTTCCCGAGTAGATCTGGTGACGGGCGAAGGAGTCGGTCACGTTCTCATCGATCCCGGTCCAATCGAGAGCCTTGGCTGCCCCGAACCCGGTGGCCAGATACCACCAGGTCGAGGGCCGGGAGTAGACCCCTCTGAGATCCTCGCCAAGGGTCGGAAAGGCGCTCTGCAGATCCTGGCCAATGGAGGCTGATCCAGGGCGCGCGGACGCAGCGGTCTGGCCCACCGTCCGGCAGGAGGCCAGCAGCGAGAGGCCGAGGAGAACGGTGGCGGGGAGTCGAGGCACGGCCAGACCCTAGCGCTGCGCGGGGAGTTCGCCTAGGACCGGATTCAGTGCGGCGCTTCGGGGCGAGTGCGGAGGAACTGGATTCGAAGGGTTCGTTGGACCCTAGAGCACCTGGCTCCCAGGCCTGCTCGGTCGCTCAGCGGGGCGGCCGCCCGGACCACCCCGTCCGTCGATCGAGTCCTGCTGCTAGAGTCGAGCCTGGAGCCTGCTCTCATCACGATCCGCGATTCGACTTCCCGTCCGAGCACACATGCCGAGAGTGACTCTCGCCAGCAAGACCCCCACTACTGGCCTGTTGAGTGCGGTCGGCTGGCATGGGGTGCGGAGCCTCCTGAAGAAGGCAGGTGTAAGATGGGATTCCAGTGAAGTACTTGGTTGTCATCGAGCGCGGCGCAGAGGGCTGGGGTGCGCAGGTGCCCGGCCTCCCGGGGTGCATCGCGGCGGCCGACACGCGCGAAGAGGTTCTGCATCTAATCAGCGAGGCCATCGCCTTGCATGTCGAGGGGCTGCGAGAGGCCGGGGAGTCCATCCCGAGCCCGTCCAGTGAGGGCGAGATCGTCGAAGTGGACGCTGCCTACAAGCCGGCCTAGTGGCCTCGCGCGCATCGGCCACGGATCGGGCTCTGATACGCTGCCAAACGAAGGGTGCATGGGGAGGCCGCATGCCTACCAGCCGGCTAGCCCGATTCACAGGTCCGCTGATACTTCCTGGCCGGGATCCATACCCCGACGAACTTCTCACCCACACGGAATGGTGAAGGCTCTGAAGAGATGGAACTGCTGCCAATCTCCATTGCGTCGCGCCCCCTGCCATACTTCTTCGTGGTGAAACGGCATGGCAGGGCAGAGCCGACTCTTTCGACAGTTCCCTGACCCTCAGCAACTCGGCGTGTTATTTGCCGGGCTTGACCTATTTGGGAGCAATGGCCATGTCGGATGCTCTGGGCGCACCGGATGAGGCGGCGATGCAGAGGTGAGTCGGAAGCTTGGCGGAGCGCCGGACTTCTGAGTAGCATTCCAGCATGGATCTCGCGGATCTCCTGAAGCGTCCGGAGGGCAAGACACTCGAGATGAGGCGTGACATCTCCACACCGGATGGCGCGCTGCGGACGATCGTGGCCTTCGCCAACAGCACGGACGGCATGTCGCTGGTCGGCATCGAGGAGCGGAGCCGGCGCGTTCGGAGGAGTTGGGATCCGTTGGCCCTGGAAGAGCGCATAGCCAGCCTCATCAGCAACCGCATTGCTCCCCGGCCCGTGCCGGAGATTGAGATCCCGGCCTGGCGACGCACGCAGGTTCTCACCATACAGGTCTACCCCAGCTCGTCTCGGCCGCACTACATGATCCGCAAGGAGCCGGTGGACGGGGTCTACGTCCGGGTGGGATCCAACAACCGTTGGGCCGAAGCCGAGCTGATCGAGGAACTGCGGCGCTTCTCGCGCGGGGAGATCTTTGATGAGCGGCCGATGCCCGACATCGACTCGGAAGCGATCGACTTCCGAGCCATTTCCGAGTCGATTGCCACCGTTCGCAAGCTCATCAGGCGGGACCTCGAGACTCTGCGCCTCGTCACCCGGTATCAGGCCGCAAGGTCCCCACGGTGGGCGGCATGATCCTCTTTGGAACCAAACGGGAACGCCACTTTCCGGACGCGTGGATTCAGGGTGGGCGCTTAGGTGGCAGGGATAGGAGTCATATCGTCGATCACGTGGAGACCCGAACGTTCCCGACCCAGGCGGGCGAGGAGCCCATCGCCTTCGTGCAGAAGCACACTGTGCATGGCGCCGAGATCGGAGCGCTCAGCCGCAAGGAGCGCTGGAGCCTGCCGCCGGTGGCCCTGCGGGAGTCCCACATCAGCGCCGTCGTCCACACCGACTATGCGCAGCCTGGTACTTCGCCGCGGCTCTCCATCTTCGACGAGCGCCTTGATGCCGAGAATCCCGGACTCCTGCTCTTCGCCCTCACCGTCGAAGACCTGCGGCGCGGGGTCTCGAACCTGCGCAATCGCGTCATCGAGCCTATCTTCCACGCCCTAGGCCTGGCCGAGAAATGGGGCTGCGGTTTCCCGCGCATCGCCACCGCCTGCCGCGAGGCGGGGCTTGGGGCGCCGATGCTCGACGAGAACGGGCTGGCCATCCTCGCCTGTCTGGCCAACAGTGAGGGTTGGCTTACGAGCGAGGTCTCGGCCGGGATCGGTCTTGCGCCGCGGGCGACGCGGATATGCCTCGCTCGACGGTGTGGCCGCAGGCTGGTGCCGGAGGCTAGTACTGGGCCGCAGGACCCGCGACGCCGCTATTCCCAGGTGGAGGGGGGGGCGGAATGACTCCCACCCCCGAGCATGAGGCGCGAGAGCGCATCGACGTGGCTCTGCAAGCCGTCGGTTGGGTTATTCAGGACCGCAAGGAGATGAACCTCTCTGCCGGATTGGGCGTCGCCGTGTGTGAGTTCAAGATGGCCAGCGGCCACGGCTTTGCCGACTACACGCTCTTCGTGGGCGGCAAGGCAGTCGGGAGTCTGGAAGCCAAGCGCAAGGGCTACCCCCTCACCAGCGTAGAACTGCAAGCGGAGCAGTACGCGACCGGCCTTCCGGACGGGCTCAACCCTCCGGTGTACCCGCTCCCCTTCCTGTACATTTCCACCGGGAGCAAGACGCGCTTCATCAATCTCCTCGACCCGGATCCCAAGACCCGCGCGATCTCCTGCAACCTGCCTCACATCCACCGCCCCTCGACACTCGCGGAGTGGTTCGCCACCCACAAGGACCAGGAGTTGGTTCCGTTCGGCGATCAGGTACGCGACCGATTCGATCACTGGCTGGAGCAGCAGCGCGGTCAGGGAAGGACGTTCACCCCAGCTCAGCGCCGCTGGCTGGAGATGATGCGCGACCACATCGCCACGAGCCTGGAGATTGCGGTCGAGGATCTCGACTACGCGCCTTTCGCCGAAGAAGGCGGGCTCGGCTGCGCAGCCCAAGTGTTTGGTGGCGATCTACGGAAGCTTCTTGAAGAACTGAACGGGATACTGGCTGCATGAACGCTGCGCGAATCCCCACCACTTGGACAAGGCAGCCCGGGTCCGACGTCGCCATGGTCATCCAGGGCCAATCTCCTCCCCGAAGAACCTACAACGGTCACGGCGAAGGGCTTCCCTTCTTCCAGGGCAAGGCTGAGTTCGGTTCCCTTTCCCCGACGATCGTCAAGTGGTGCACCGAGCCCACGGAGATCGCATTCCCAGGCGATGTCCTCATCTCGATTCGTGCATCCGTAGGCCCCACGAACCTCTCCAATGTTGAGTGCTGCATCGGTCGCGGGATCGCTGCAATCCGGCCCTATGACCGAATTCCCGCGAAGCTCCTGCTCTACTTCCTCCGCTACAACGTCTCTTTGCTGGCAAGGCACCACGTTCAGGGCAATCAGTGGTGCGCAGTTCCGAAGCCACTCCGTTGTCGTACCTCCCGTTCAGGAACAGCATCGCATCGTCGAAGCCATCGAGTCCTACTTCACGCGCCTCGACGACGCCGTGGCGACCCTGGAGCGGGTGCAGCGCAACCTAAACCGGTGTCGGGCCTCGGTGCTCAAGGCCGCCGTGGACGGACGGCTGGTGCCTACCGAGGCCGAGCTGGCCCGAGCAGAGGGCCGCGACTACGAGTCCGCCTCCGTCCTCCTCGAACGCTTCAAGGCCGAGCGTGAAGCCGCAGCCTCCAATTAGCCCAAGACCCGAGTACGCCGCAAGAAGATGTCGATGCGATCATGATCCCCCGCCTGAACAGAATCACCCAGATTCGCGTCTCGAACTATCGTAGCCTCGACCGCGACCAGACCATTCCCCTGGGGCCATTGACGGCGCTGGTTGGCCCAAACGGCTCGGGCAAGAGCAACGCAGTCGATGTCCTGAGCTTCGTGCGCGATGCGATGCACATGGGGCTGTCCGGCGCCATCACGAACCGAGGGGGCATTGCAGCGGTTCGGCGCTGGAGCTCCGGTCACCCCTACAACGTCCTCGTCGCCCTCGATGTCGTGCTCGAAACGGGCCCCGGTACCTACTCGTTCGAGATCACGGGCGATCGGAAGGAGGAATACCGGGTCAAGAGTGAGGCCGCGCGAATCCAGACCGGGACAGGATCCGTCGGGTTCACCGTCGAGCGAGGAATGTGGAACGGTCCCGAAGGGCTCGAGCCCAAAGTCGACGATACGAGCCTTGTCCTGCCCATCATCGCCGGGGACGAGCGGTTTCACAGCCTGTTCGACTTGCTGTCCAACCTGATGGTCTACGCCATTTTCCCCGACACCCTGCGCAGCCCTCAGAAGTATAGCCCCGAGAAACCCATGCACCGGCACGGTGACAACTGGGTCTCCATCCTGAGGGACCAACCTCCGGAAACCTGGAAGTCGGAAGTGATCACTGCCCTTGGCAGGCTTACCGGCGACATCAACGACATCAAGGTCAACAAGGCGGCCAGCTACCTCGTGGCTCAGTTTCGGCACGGATCCAACGGCCAGGGCAAATGGTTCGATGCAGGTCAGGAATCGGACGGCACCCTGCGCGTGGCTGGAATCCTGAGCGCCTTGCTCCAGGAACCGCCGCTGCCACTCGTCGGAATCGAGGAACCGGAGCTTACGGTACATCCCGGTGCGCTACCGCTTCTGATGGACTACCTGCGGCAAGCCAGCGGCAGGAGTCAGGTTCTGATCACCACTCACAGCCCTGAGTTGTTGAATCTCGTGGAGGCAAATGAGGTCCTGGTCGTTGAGCGAACCGACGGTGCCACCTCGATTCGTCCCATGGACGAAGGACAGCAGGAAGCCGTCCAAAACGGACTTCTCCGGCTGGGGGAACTCATGACGACAGAGGGCCTGCGCCAACTGAAGCTGGGCCTCGACACGGAAAGATGATGACGAGGAAGGGATACATTCTCGTCGAGGGACATGGTGAAGTGCAGGCCGCCGGGAACCTCGTTGCTCGACTCTCCGCGGACGTGGGAATCGATCTCCCCTGGTCGAGGCCCATTCGGTGGCCAAACCTCCACCTGAAAGACGGTCTTGTAAAGGGCGCGAACTTTATCCGCGCCAAGCGGGACGCAGGGGCTCTGCTCGTCCTGCGCGATGAGGACGACGCGTGCCCGAGGGATCGCGGGCCCGAGATGGCGGGATGCCTGCGGCAGATCAACCTTCCCTTTCCTTCTGCCGTAGTTCTGTTGCACCCCGAGTATGAGGTTCTCTTTCTGCCTTGTCTCGACCGGATCGCAGGCCAATCCCTTGAAGGCAGGCCGGGCCTCCAGGACAACACGGTCTGGGACGGAGATTGCTGGGAGGCAAGAAGGGGAGTCAAGGAGTGGCTCACGCGCCACTTTCCTCCTGGCCGCAGCTACAAGCCGACCGTCGACCAGCTTCCGATGACGCGGATGCTCGATTTCGATCGCCTCCGCGAAGCGGATCTGCCCTGCTTCGGAACCCTGGAGAGAGCCGTGGCCTTTCTGGGGCAATCCCTGGAGACCGGAGACGTCTACCCGCGATGAGTGATGCCGCCAACCGAATCGTCCGGAAGCGCTGGTCCTACTGCAACGTCCTTCGCGACGATGAGCTGTCCTACGATCCCGGAGGGCTACCGCCGGGCTGGCCTCGCCGCGCCCCAGATGGAAGGCGCGGAGCTTGAGCAGCACTATCGCGACACCCTGCGCGAGCTGGGCAAGCAGGGCGGGATGCTCGGGCTGATCTTCGAGAAGGCCCTGAACAAGATCCAGGACCCCGCCAAACTCCGGCAGCTCATCGTCGAGCTGATCGGCAAGGAGAACTGGTCGGCGATGTCCGCCGACGTGAAGGGCGGAACCGGGCAGTACTTCACGCCCCGTCCGCTGATCCAGGCGATCGTGGATTGCGTTCGGCCCGCGCCTGGGGAGATCGTCGTGGACCCCGCCTGCGGCACGGGCGGCTTCCTGTTGGCCGCCCACGAGTTCCTCAAGGGCCACGAGCTGGACCGCGACCAGAAGAAGCACCTGCGCTTCGAGGCCCTGCACGGCGTCGAGCTGGTTCCCAACGTCGCTCGCCTGTGCGGGATGAACCTCTACCTTCACGGCATCGGCCCCAATGGCCACTCCGATCACGCCCCGCCGATCAGGACAGACGACGCCCTGCGCGATGAGCCGGACGTCCACGCCGACGTGGTCATCACCAATCCGCCCTTCGGTAAGAAGTCTTCGATCACCGTCGTCAACGAGGAGGGCGATACGGGCCGCCAGTCGCTGACCTACAACCGCCCCGACTTCTGGACGACGACCTCGAACAAGCAGCTCAACTTCGTCCAGCACGTCAAGTCGCTGCTCAAGATCCACGGCCGCGCCGCCGTCGTCGTCCCCGACAACGTCCTCTTCGAGGGCGGAGCCGGAGAGACCGTCCGCAAGAACCTCCTCCAGGAGTGCGAGGTCCACACTCTGCTGCGTCTGCCCACCGGCATCTTCTACGCTCAGGGTGTGAAGGCCAATGTGCTCTTCTTCGACCGCAAGCCCGGCGCGAAGGACCCCTGGACCAAGACCCTCTGGGTCTACGACCTCCGCACGAATAAGCACTTCACCCTCAAGACCAAGCGCATGACCCGCGCCGACCTGGACGACTTCGTCGCGTGCTACCGCCCCGGCGACCGACACGCGCGCGAAGCAACGTGGTCCGAGGAGACGCCGGATGGCCGCTGGCGGCCCTACACCTACGAAGAGATCATCGCCCGCGACAAGGTCAGCCTCGACCTCTTTTGGCTCCGCGACGACAGCCTGGAAGATTCGGCCAACCTTCCCGATCCGCACATCCTCGCCCAGGAGATCGCCGACGATCTCCGGTCAGCGCTCGAGCAGATCGAGGATGTGCTCGGTGATCTGGTGCAGCGTGCCGATTCAGGGAGATCTGATGGGTGATGCCCTCCCGGGCGGCACAGGACGACTATCACGATCCGACTGGGACGCGGGCCAGGTGAGGAGGCACTCTGGAGAAATAGACAGAGGACGATACGAACGACCCGGCGCGGCGGGTACGACGTCAGGGTGGTATCGATCGCCTTCTTGTGAATCACATGCCTGCCTGACGGGTCCAACGGGTTGGAGTGATCCAGGGCCTTTGCTGCCCCGTCAGGGATTCTGCACCTTCTCGTAGTGAGCTGCGCCGATTCGATTCCCAAGCTGATCGTTCAATCGTCGCGTCGCTGTGCAATCCTCCAAGCCTCTCATTCGGACGGGCCTTCGGCTCTCCACGGATCGGCAAGTCTCCCAAAGGGGACGGAGGGGCGAAGATCGACATCGATGACGGGGTCCTGGGGGCACCCCAAGAGGCCGATCAACGCGGCAGGATCAGGGTCAGCTCCTCGCGCTTGCCTTGCTCGATGCGGACCGTGCGGCGGACGGTCGAATCGGTCGTACGGACGCCCGGGCTCGGGATTCCCGCGCTTTCGTGCTGATGGACCACCACGGTCCAGAGGCCGGGGGCTAGGGGCGGGATGGGACAATGGCCTTCGGAGTCGCTCTCACGGGAGGCGCCGTAGGCAAGGCTGCGCCCGGATGCATCGAGGAGCTCGACCAGGAGCCCCGCGCCCGGCTGACCGTCCTCACAGCGCAGCCGTAGGTCGAGTTCGCCGCCGGGGTCGGCGTGGAAGGAGACCCTCGGGGAGTTCTCCGCAGTCAGGGTGATCGGGTCGGCGACCTGGCTGCCGACGGCACCGTCACGGGTGACGAGGGAGAGTTGATAGCGTCCCTCCGCCAGACCGTCGAACTGGAATTCACCGGCGGGGGAGGGGTGAGCGATTCCCCGGAAACGGGGCTCGCCTCCCCCGAGCTGCATCAGGATCACATTGATCGAGCCCGAGCGGGCATCCGCCGGCAGATCGATCGTTCCATCGATGCGGCCGGCGGGGAGCGTGAGCTCCAGGCTCAGCTCCCCAGGGGCTCCCACCTCGATCGAGTCGCGATAGACCAGGCTGTCGAGGGAGGAACCGGCATAGAGATCGAAGCGACCGGGCAAAAGTCCCTCGAAGGAGAAGGAACCATCCGGGCCCGCGATGGCCGAGACGAAATCATCGAAGCCGTGCGGAGATGACTTGGGGGTGAGCGTGACCTGGTATCCGGCCAGGGGCCTGCCCGCCCTCTGGATGTGGCCAAAAAGACGCGTTCCACCAGCACCCTGCGCGGGAAAATCGACTCGAGTCACCCCACCGGCACGGGCGTAGACCTGCCGCACCGCGCGCGTCTCACCGTCGGCTCCCAGGGTCAGTGCAACCAAGGGCCCAGGGGGGAGATGCTCCACGCGATAAAAACCATCCGCGTCCGTGAGCGCCTGGCCGTAGGCCATCACCTCCTGGGCCGGATCGAGCAACATCATCGAGAGGATGACCCGCACCCCCTCCTCTCCACCGCCCCCAGGAGCGGCGACGACACCCTCGACCGTCGCACCGGCCCCGAGCTCGGTCAACTCCAGGGTGTGATGGGGCCGAGCTGCCGAACCATCCGGCGACGAAACCGGGGCTCCAGCGGCCAGGGTGAAGGCCGGCGTCCAGGTCGGCGCGTAACCGGGGGCGCTGATGCGCAACCGCTGGGTGCCGAGGGAAAGATGGTCGAGACGGTAGTGACCCGCACCATCGGTACGCGTCGCCGCGGCGGGCAGGGGGTGCAGCCGGGCCCCCGAGAGATCGAGCACCTGGAAAGGACTGTCCGGCTCGGACAACACGAGGGCCTGGGCCAGGGGCGCTCCGGTCTCGGCGTCGACCACATAGCCCTCGACGCTGCCCCCCTCCTGGAGGTCGACGGAGAGAGCACGCAGCTCCCCCCCTCCCAATGCGACGCCGGTGAGCTTGGCGGGTGCATGGCCCGGCGCCTCCACGAGCAGGGTGTAGGTCGCGGGCAAGAGGTCGAGGGGGGCGCCCGGGCCGGATCGCTCGATGGTGCGGCGGGTCGGCACCGTGACGCGGGGAAGGGGCTGCTCGATGCGGGTCCAGAGCACGAAGCTCTCCAAGGGCTCACCCGCCGCACTCCTCACGCTGAGCTCGAGGTGAGCCAGCGCGCCCCCTTCGGCGTCCGATGCCCCCGCCGAATCCTCGGCAGCGGAGCCCCCCTTCGGGAGAGCGCCGGAAGGGGCCTCGGTAGTGGAGGCTTTCGGGTCACCCGCCGCGAGGCGCCGGGAGAGCGGCTGGGGAGCTTCGCTCTCGAGTTCTTCCCCATCGCGATCCGCCGGGCCGGGACCGAACCGCTCCGGATAGGGGGGAGCTTGGTTGGAGGCCACCTCGCCCACCCCCGAGGCACCCCTCTGGCCCGAGTCTCCCCAACCCCCGAGCAGCGGGAGCAGGGCGGCGATCAGCGCGGCCGCCGCGATCCAGACGTAACGCCGCCGGAAGTAGCGGGGGTGAATGGGAGCTGTGTGCAGGGCCGTACCCGCCGCGGCGCCGTTGCGGGCCACCGCGCGGCGCAGGGCCTCGCGGAGGGCGCGCTGGAAGGCCTCGCTCGGATGAGCAGGGCGATAGCGGCGCAGGAGCGCCTGCAGGTTGCGTTCGAGGATCTCGTTCACGCCTCCATCCCCCCTCGTTTGCGGGCCAACAGGGTGAAGACGCGGGCGAAGGCCTGGCGCGCACGGTGGAGCTGGGACTCGGCCGCCTTGATGTGACGACCACCGAGACGCGCCATCTCGGGCACGCTCTTGCCCTCGACGTACTTGTCGATGAGCGCAGCGCGATACTCCGGCGGGAGGGAGGAGAGGGTGGCGCCCACCAGCTCGGCGGTCTCGCGCCGTTCGAGGACCTCCTCGGGAAGGGGCTCGCGCTCGATCCGCGAGAGGATGGCATCGATCTCGGGATCGGCCTCGTCGAGCAACTCCGCCAGACGCACCGGGCGGCGCCGCGCTCGCTGGGCGCGCAGTTTGTTCTTGGCGATGCCGCAAAGCCAGGTGAACAGACGGCTGCGACCGTCGAAACGAACCGCGGGGTCACAGGCGACGAGCAGGGTCTCCTGAACCACCTCCTCGGCCAGACCGCGATTGTGTCCCGCCCGGTAGAGCACGAACTCGTAGAGGGAATCCAGGTAGCGCCTCTCGAGCTCGAGCGCCGCATCCTGGTCCCCACTGAGCAGGCCCTGGCGTAGGGCCAGGTCAGCGGGATGGGTGGGGCTGGACATGGGTCTGTCCCCTTAGTGGGGCTCTTTCCCCTTTCCCTTCGGGGCGGCGCCGTTTTCTTCGGATTCTTCCGGAGGAGCCGGAACCAGGGCGATCAGCCTCTCCCCCGGGCCCGCCTCCGGCTCGCTTTCGTCGGTGAAGACCGTCAGGCCGCCTCCCGGATCGATACGCATGAGGGGCAGGGCCAGGGGGCCGTGATGCGCGCGCCACGACGCTAGATCGAAGGTCTCCGAAAGGGTCGTGGCGCGGATCTGAAAACCCCGGGCCAAGAGGCGCGCCAGCTCTGCGTAACCCCGGCCCTGGCCGAAGAGGAAGCGCCCGCGCAGCTCCGTCGAGACCCCAGCTCCGCTCCGCGGGGCGAGCTGGTAGGCATTCCGCCGACCGAACAGTTCCGAGTAGTGCAAGACCGCCAGGCTGTTGACCTCGTCGTTGGGGGTCAGGGCCAGGACCCGCCCGACCCCCCCCAGGGGCAGGTGCTGGGCCGCCTCCTCGTCGAGGGCGTTGGCATGCACCGCGGTCAGACCCGCCAGGCGCGCCTCGGCGATGTGGTCGCGGTTGCTGTCGACCAGCACGGCCGCCACTCCTTCACGTCCCAAGACCTGGGCGATGGCCCGCGCCAAGGGCCCAGCCCCGATCGAGAGGATCCCCTGGGGATCGGGGTCGGAGAGTCCCAGGCGGCGGGCGAGCAGCGGTGCAACCAGGCCGTAGAAGGAGACGGTGACGATGATGACCAGGAAGGTGAGGGGAGCGAGGTGGTGGGCCCCCTCGAGTTCCAGGCGGGCACCGAAGAGGGCGCTCATCGCCGCTGCAACCACCCCCCGCGGGGCGAGGAAGGCGAGGAAGAGCCGCTCCCGGGTCGTGACGGGGGTCCCCAGGGTGCCGAGCCCGACCGCCAGGGGGCGCACCACCAGAATCAGAAGCGCGACGAAGAGCGCTTCCCCTGCGCCGAAAGCGCGCAGGTCCGCCAACTCGACCCGTGCCGCCAGCACGACGAAGAGACAGGCGAGCAGGAGGGTACGCAGGTTCTCCTTGAAGGCGACGATGCGCGCGATGGGCACCCGGCGCTGGTTGCGCAGGGCGAAGCCGATCAGGGTCACCGCCAAGAGGCCCGATTCACTCTGCCAACGGTCGGCGAGGGTGTAGCTGCCGAGCACGAGGGCCAGGACGATGGGGGACTGCAGCCCATCGGGGATCCAGTGGCGCCGCAGGGCGAGGATCAGGCAGGTGGCGGCAAGACTCCCCACGAGGGCGCCGGCCGCCAGGGTCCTTGCGAGTCCGGTGACCGTGGAGAGGGCCGAGCCCTGCCCCCATCCTCCACTGTCCAAGGCGTGAAAGACCAGAACCGCCACGCTCGCCCCCAGGACGTCGACGACGATGCTCTCGCCGTTCGCAAGGGCTTCGACCGCCCCCTTGGGCCGCACGTGCCGCAAGAGGGGGCCGACCACTGTGGGGCCGGTGACCGTCAGGATCGACCCGAGGAGCAGCGCGATCTCCCAGGGCAGGCCCAGGAGCCGATGGGCGAGGAGGGTCGCCAGGGCCCAGGTGAGGGCCATGCCGACCAGGATGAGCTGCCCCAGGGAACGCCCGACCCGCGCCAGCTCGCCCCAGTCGAGGGTGAGCCCCCCCTCGAAGAGAATCACCGCCACCGCCAGGGAGACCAGGGGGGCGAGCAGCTCCCCCAGCATGGGATCGATCGAGAGGAACTCGAGCCCGGGACCGGCCGCGAGCCCGACGAGGAGTAGGAGCAGGATCGAAGGAAAGCGCAGTCGCCAGGCGAGCCACTGGGCCGAGACCCCAAGTACCAGGATGGCGGTCAAGCGCAGGAGGAGGGATTCGCTGCCCATGGGCGGCAGTGTAGGGGGGCGGGGTCAACTCTTGCAGGAAGCTGATCTCGGCTCCCCACGGGAATGCC
>JALWOP010000387.1 GCA_027083445.1 Planctomycetota bacterium
GGCATCGACCACGAGCCAGCGCCCCCCCCCATCCAGGGGCTCGTCCCGGAAGGCGTGGGCGTGACCGCAGATCAGCGTCTGCGCCTCACTCGCGCGCACGAGCTCTTCAGCCGCCCTCGCCTGCATCGCCTTGACCAGAGAGGGCTTACTTGCGGTCGAACGCACCGAGCGCCTGCGCAAGCGCTGCGCAATGCGACGCTGGAGCACGAAGGGCAGGTGGCTCGCCACCCAGCGCACGGGCACCGAGCGGACGACGCGCTTGAAGCGCTGATAGCCGCGGTCCAGGGTGCAGAGCTCGTCCCCGTGCACGAATAGGGTCCGGCGACCCGCCGCATCGCCGAGGAGCCCGACCGGATGCAGGCGGGCCCCGCTGGCCCGCTCGAAATGCCGATCGAGCAGGAAGTCCCGGTTGCCCCACAGGACGTCGATCGCCGTGCCCCGCTCGGCCAGCCGCGCCATCGCCGCCAGGAGCATCTCCGCCTCTCCCACACGCTGCTGTTTACTCCCCACCCAGAACTCGAAGAGGTCCCCCAGAATGATGAGTCGCGGTACGTCGAGCCTGGCGCACCAGTCGGCAAACCCCCTCGCCCCGGCTCCGCCCAGGGGATCGAGGTGCAGATCACCGATGACCAGGCTCCCCGGTTCCAAGCAGACCTGATCGGGCTGCTTCACCGCGGTGGTGCCTCGATCCCGTGGTCGCGCATCTTCTCCCACAGGACCTTGCGCGAGATCCCGAGCAGCTCGGCGGCCTGCGAGCGATGCCAACCGGTCAGTTCCAGAGCCCGCACGAGGTGCGCCCGCTCGGCTGCCTTGAGCACGTCCCGCAGGGGCTCCACCGGCTGGGGGACCTCGGTGGCCCCGCGCCAACGGGGATCGGGGGGCAGGAGATCATCGGCGGAAAGCTCCCCTGCCCCACCCGCCAGGGCGACCGCCCGCTGCACGGCGTTCTCGAGCTCGCGGACGTTGCCGGGCCAGGGATAGCGTTCCAGCATCGCGAGGGTCGAGGGGGCCAGGCGGTACTCGCGCCCGCCACCGTGGCGCTCGAGCATGTGTTGTACGAGCAGAGGCACATCCCCCTTGCGCTCACGCAGGGGGGGCAGAACGATCGGGACTACGTTGACGCGATAGAAGAGGTCCTCGCGAAAACTCCCCTCGCGCACCATCTCACGCAGGGAGCGCTTGGTGGCCACCACGACACGGATATCGACATCGAGGATCTCCTCGGCACCGAGGCGCTCGACCTGGCGCTCCTGGAGGACGCGCAGGAGCTTGACCTGCACCGAGAGGGGCATGTCGTCGATGTCATCGAGGAAGAATGTGCCCCCATTCGCTAGCTCGAAGCGACCGCGACGCTCTCGCTTGGCGTCGGTGAAGGCTCCCTTCTCGTGTCCAAAGAGCTCCGCCTCGAGCAGATTCTCGGGCAGGGCCGCACAACTGATCGCGACGAAGGGTCCCTCGGCCCGCCCCGACAGCTCGTGCACGGCGCGGGCGATCCGCTCCTTACCCGTCCCGCTCTCCCCCTCGATCAGAACGGTGGCCTCGGTCGGAGCGACCGTGCGCACGCGCTCGAAAACCGCCCGCATGCCCGGGGAGTTGCCGATGATGTTCTCGAAACCCTGGACCCGCTCCAGCTCCGCCCGCAGGGCGGCGTTCTCGCGCTCGAGATGCCGCACGCGCGCCAGGGTCTCGATGCGCCGCACGATCGTCTCGTTGCGGAAGGGCTTGGTGACGTAGTCGACCGCCCCGAGGCGCAGGGCCTCGACGACATTCTCGACCGTCGCGTAACCGGTCATCAGGATCACGGGGCGGTCGGGATCCAGCTCGATCGAGCGGCGCAGGATCGCCATGCCCCCCTCCCCCGGCATGCGTACGTCGGTGACGACCACTCCCACGGGAGGATCCTCCTCGAGCAGAGCCAGGGCCGAGCGAGTGTCGGTCGCCCCCAGGACTTCATGCCCCGCTTCCTCCAGGGCGTCGCGCAGGGTGACGAAGATCGTGACCTCGTCGTCCGCGAGCAGAACCCTCATCCGGCGACGCCCGGATCGAGGAGCTCGAAACGATCCCCTCCCTCCGCCGTGGCCTCGCACAGGGCATCCTCGGCGGCGGCCAGCATGGCGTCGAAGAAGAGGGTCGAGCCGCCCGCATTGTGGGAGGCTCCGATCGAGAGGGTGACCTGGAGTGCTCGGCCATCGCCCTCGAAGGTGAGGCCACGAGCTCCGGCGAGCAGACGCTCCGCCAGGATGCGCGCCCCATCGGGGGAGGTGTGCGGTACGACCGCGAGCAGGCGGTCGTCCGCCATGCGCCCCAGGAAATCGGAGCTGCGCGTGGCCCCCTTGAGCAGACCGACCACCCCCTCGAGGATCTCCTCCTTGGTTTCGAAGCCGTAGAGGTCGCGCAGGTGACCGAGCCGATCGATGGCGATCAACATGCAAACGATCGGATAGTCATAGCGCTGGGCGCGGTTGAACTCGACCCGCATCAAGTGCTGGATCTGAGCCAGCGTGAACAGGCTGCGTTCGGTGGAACTGTGCGAGTCGGTCATCGCGATGGGGGGATAGGCAGGTGGTGCGCCTTAGCGAAACAGGTCGAGGAAGCGATCGATCACCTGGTCGAAGCTGAAGCCGTAGTTTACGCGCACCAGAACCATGATCGCCACCAGGACCAGGCTGTAGACCGCGATCGCAATCAAGTTGGCGATGACGTAGGCCGATCCCCGGCGGGTCGCCCCCCGAACCCTTCGGCGCGCTCCGCGTAGTCCGCGCTGCAAGGGCATCATCACCAGATCGCGCTGGAGACGCGCCGCCCGCTCCAAGACCCGCGCATCCCCCGCACCGGGGCTTCCCGCGGGGGTGAGATCCCGCGCGCAGGCGTCGGCGGCGAACTCCCCGCGCTGGATCGCCTCCTGCCAGCGACGCAGGCCCTTCTTGGGCGCCAGCCCAAGATCGGCCAGGATCCCGGCCAAAACCCGGCGCGCGAGGCGCAGCTCCTCCTCACGAGCCGCACTGAGGGGGGGGTCGGAAGGCGTTTGGGGGGCCGCGCTGCCCGCCGGATCCGGATCGGACGGCAGCTCCTCGACCCGCGCCTCCCCCGGGCGGCGGTAGACCAGCTCCACCCCACACCACTCGATCCGATCTCCGTCCGCCAGGGACCGCTCTTCGAAGGGCTCCCCCTGGAAGCGGGGCTTGGGCCCAGCCCCGGTATGAATCAACTTGGGAGGATCACTCCAAAGGTGCAACTCGCCCTCGGCTCCCGGCAGAACGATGTCCGCACCCGGGCCTCCCAAGCGGGAGAGCCCCTGCGCGAGGGGCCTCTCGG